>CAJFJV010000001.1 GCA_904384225.1 uncultured Oscillospiraceae bacterium
TTTATCACATCTCGTCCGCTTTGTCAAGAACTTTTTTTCAGGTTTTTTCGCCTCCCGGCTTCCCCCTTCGTCCCTTCCGGACAGCTTCGTTATTATAACTCTTTCCCCCCTTTTTTGTCAATACCCTTTTTTCACTTTTTCTTTACAAATCAAAATTTCTTTTCAAAAGCGGACAAAAACGGCCGCCAAAATCCGATCCGGCGGCCGTTTTGATCCCTTGGACAGTCGTTATACCTGAATATGCCCTGCCAATATCTCTTTATAATCCGCAAGGTTTTGCCTAAGCAGCGCAGGCGTGTCCAGCCCATAAGGACACTTCTTTTTGCACTGCCCGCAGTTTAGACAGTTTTCAATTTTCATCATCATTGCCTGGCTTTCTTTTGTCAGCCAGCCGGCAGACGGGCTCCGGCGGATTAACTGCGACATCCGCGCGCATTGGTTGATCTCAATCCCAGCCGGGCACGGCATGCAGTATCCGCAGGCGCGGCAGAAATTCCCTATCAGCTCTTTCCGGTCCTTTTCGATGAGCGCTTTAATCTCACCGTCCATCCGCGGCGGCGCTTCCATATAGCTTAAAAATTCATCCAATTCGCTCTCCCGCTGTATTCCCCAGATGGGAAGGGCGTTTTCAAACTGTGCCTGCCATGCATAGGCTGCGGCCGAATTCGTGATCAAACCGCCTGACAGAGCCTTCATGGAAATAAAGCCGACGTTTTTTTCCCTGCACAGCTCTACCAGCGCAATATCCCGTTCGGACGCCAGATAGCAAAACGGGAATTGCAGCGTATCATAAAGGCCGGAGAGCACCGCTTCCTGCGCAACATGCAGGCGGTGGTTCGTAATGCCGATATAGCGGATTTTTCCCTGCTTCTTGGCTTCCAGCATCGCCTCATACAGCCCGCTTCCATCGCCGGGCTTGGGGCAGAACGCCGGATTGTGGAACTGATAGATATCAATATAATCCGTTTTTAAAAGGCGCAGGCTCTCCTCTAAATCTTTCCAAAACCCCTCCGCCGTCACAGACGGCGTTTTCGTTGCCAGCACGATGTCCCCGCGCACATCGGAAAGGGCCAGCCCGATTTTTTCTTCGCTGTCGCTGTAGGAGCGCGCCGTATCGAAAAAGCGGATTCCCGCATGGTACGCCTTTTTCAGCAGCATGCCGGCGTATTCTGTGCCGACCCGCTGGACCGGCAGCGCGCCAAAGCCGTTTTTATGAACCGTGATACCGGTTCTGCCAAGTGTCACCTGATCCGTCATATCCCGTCGCCTTCCTTTAATATGAAGATAAAAAGTGCCTTTTACAGCATCATAGCACAACCGCGGCCCGCCGGCAAGAAAAGGACGGGTATTTTTTCGTTTTCGCCGCAAAATTCCGCCGTCGGTCGCGTTTTGCCCGCCGTACCGGGCAGAAACAGGAAAAGCGGCGGAGCCCCCTTCCGCCGCTTTCGTTCCTTTTTCCTTTAAGGATGCGTGTAAAAATACGAGTCCGGCTCCACCGTACAGCCGTACAATTCCCAAAAATACCGCCGCGTCGCATCGAAATTGCGCTGTTCGTTGCCCGCATAAGGGATCGGGCTCTGCCCGCCGCCTTCGGTCGCCATCAGCGCGAGCACCTCCTCAAACGCCTTTTCGTTCCGGAACGGGTCGTCTGCGCTTTTTTCACAGCCGGCAAATTCCGCCCGGATATACGCACAGGCCTTCTCGAAGTCCTTCGGCGCCACAGGCCCAATCAGCGACCCCTGCGAGCGGAAGGGCAGGACCGCATCGAAATAGGCGCAAAGCGACGCCTCGCAGGCCGCGCGGTCCGGCAGGATCTGTGGGTTAGAACGCGCATACGCCGTCATTTCGCGCAGTGTTTCCGCCTCGATGGTATCCGCATAGGTTGGCGCGACTTCCTCAAGCGCTTTTTGATACATGGCGATGGCGTCGCCCACCGGCATAGACGAGGCCGCCGCACCCGCCGGTGTTTCCGACGCCTTTTCGGAGGCTCCGCCGGAAACGCCGGATGCGCCCTCCCCTTCCGGTATTGAACAGCCGATGAACGCCGCGCTCATCAGGCACAGCAGTGCACAAATGGCGGCGATTGTTTTTCCCCGCAGTTTCATTGCCTTCGCCTCCCCTTCTTCTTTCTCAGCCTTTTCCGGGGATCAGCTGTTTTTATAGGATTTTCTATCTATATTGTACTTTATATTTATTATATTGTCAATATTTTTATATTTCCTAAAAATATTTGTGTTTTCCTATCCTTTGTGCACAGACGCCCGCAGCTGTCCGGCAGAAGCAAAAGTTTTCCTCCCTTTTCCAAAAAACCGTTGACAAACCACCGCTTCTGTGTCAAAATAGCGGCGTCAAAGGGCTCCCGCCCGATTGGGCGGCTTGCCGCAAAAGGATCCGATCTCTGCACAACAAAAAAGAAAGGACGTCTTGTTATGCCAAAGTCTTACATCTTTGCCGGATACACGGTCGCATCCGGCCTGCCGCACATTACGGAAAGCCAAGCCAAGCGCCTCACCCATTTAAACGTCGCCTTCGGCGTCGTCAAGGACAAGCGGATCTCTGTCGAGGCCATTGAAGGCTTCTTCCGTTTCATCCCGCGCCTGCGCGCCTGCAACCCGGATTTGAAGATCCTGCTTTCCACCGGCGGCGGGAATCAGATCGGACACGGCGAGGCGACCGCCGATCCTGAATCACTTGCCGCATTTGTCGATTCAACGATGGAAGTCGTCCGCAAATACGGGTTTGACGGCATCGACTGCGACTGGGAGTTCCCCGGCTATTACGGGAACAAAGAGGAAAAGTATCAGCATACCGCGCTGCTTCGGGCATACCGCGCGGCGCTTGACGCCTATGGGGAGGAGTGCGGGAAAAAATGCTTCCTCACCATTGCGGCGGCAGCCGGGCAGTGGTTTTTGGACGACGTCGAAATCGAAAAGATCCATCCGCTCCTCGATTATATCAACCTGATGACGTACGACCTGCGCGGCTGGGCGCAGCCCACCGGGCACCACACCAATCTTTATGAGCCGGAGGGCGCGCCTATCCGCTTCAGCACTAAGGAAGGGGTCGATCTCATGCTCGCCGCCGGCGTACCGGCTGAAAAAATCGTCATCGGCGCCGCATTTTACTCAAGGCGCTGGGACGGCGTGAAATCCTCGGAAAACCACGGCCTCCATCAGCCGGCTGAGACCGACGGCGGCTTTGGCCCGAATTATACGGAAATCGCACTGATCTATGAAAAGAGCCCGTCCTTTGTCAAATATTTCGACGAGACCGCAAAGGCGCCGTGGCTGTTCGACGGCTACTCCTTTATCTCCTATGACGACCCGATGTCCCTTCGCTATAAAGCCGCATACGTAAAGGAGCAGGGGCTTGGGGGCATGATGTACTGGCAGCATACGGCAGACGCGACGGGCACGCTGTTCGACGCAATTTACAGCGGCCTGTTCTTATAAGCGCACCCGCGCCGCATGGCTTTCTGTACTATTGTAAAGCCGCATAAATAGGATAGGGCGGGCTTTGGCTTGCAGGCTGCGGCCCTCTGTGCATCCTGTAAGCCAAAGTCCAAGATTGCCGGCGCAAAGAGAGCCGCTTTGCGCCGGAACGCTTTGCTTTCTTTAAAAAACGTGTTATACTATAAAAACACGGGTGCCGGCTGCGCCTACACCCGCTCTTTCCAAAAAAACTTGGGAGCGTGCAGTGCTATGCTTGTTTTAATCCGGGAAGAACAGGAAAAGGAATATGACGAGACGGAACAGATGACCAGACGGGCGTTTTGGAACAAATACCGCCCCGGCTGTTATGAGCACTATCTGGTCCATCTTTTGCGCACAGACGCCGCCTGCGTCCCCCAGCTTACACGGGTCGCCGAGGCGGACGGAAAAGTCGTCGGGCTTATCCTGTATACCAAATCGCTTTTAAAGACGGCGGAGCAAGAGATCCCCGTTTTGACCTTCGGCCCGCTGTGCGTGGATCCCGCATACCAGAAAAAAGGGATCGGCGCAAAGCTGCTGCACACCACGCTGGACGCCGCCAAAGCGCTTGGCTATCCGGGCGTCATCATCTTCGGTTCCCCGGACTATTACAAACAGCACGGCTTTTTCCCGTGCAGCCGGTGGGGGATCACCACAGCCGAGAGGGAGAGCTTTGACGCCTTTATGGGGTGCGAGCTGATCCCGGGCGGCCTGCATTTTCCCGGCGCCAAATTTTATGAAGCGCCGGTCTTTTCCTCCCTTTCAATGGATGCAGTGGAGGAATACGATAAAAAATTCCTGTATATGGAAAAACTGCGTCTTCCCGGCCAGCTGGAGGCATAACGCGCCGCCGGCCGCCTTGCCGCAAGAATCACGGATGGAGGAGAACAAATCGTGAACGAGAATAACCGCGCGTTTACCGATCAGGAGATAGACGCGTTTGTCACCGCGCAGAAAAAAGGCCACTTTATGCAGTCCCCCCGCTGGGGAAAGGTAAAAAGCGAATGGAAAAGCCGCGTGCTTGTCAGCACCGGGGAGGACGGCGCGATCCGGGGAACGCTGCACGTCCTGATGCGCAAAACGCCGGTTTTCGGCTACTCCCTGATGTACGCGCCGCGCGGCCCGGTCTGCGATATCCACGACGGAGCCGTTATCGCCGATCTGGTCGGGCAGGCGAAAGCGCTTTGCAAAAAGGAGCGCTGCTATGAACTCAAAATCGATCCGGACGTGCCGATTTCGGACACGGATTTTTCCAGCCTGATGAAAAAGCTGGGCTTTCGGATCGACACTTCCCTTACCGGCTTTGCCGGCGCACAGCCCCATTTCGTCTTCCGCTTGAATATCAAAGGCCGCACGGAGGACGACATCATGATGGGCTTTGAAAAGCAGACGCGCAAAAACGTGCGCCGGGCCGTAAAATACGGCATCACCACTCGCATCGGCACGCGTGAGGACATCCCGATCCTCTATGAAATGGTGGAGGAAACCTCAAGGCGGCAAGGGTTCGCCCACCGCCCCATCGACTATTTCTACCGTATGTACGACGCGTTTGCGCCGGAATACCTGCGGCTTTATATCATGGAATTCGAAGGGGAGGTCTGCTGCGCCAGCTTTGTCATGAACTACGGCAACAAGGTCTGGTCGGTATACAGCGGCACCAGCGACCATCACCGCGAGAAGAAAGCCACCTTCCTGATGCGGATGGAGCAGATCCGCTGGGGGCTTGAGCGCGGATGCGAGATCTACGACCTGATGGGCGTGCCCGGCAAAGTGCCGGAGGATCACCCCCTCTACGGCCTCTACGCCGTCAAAAAGGGCTTCGGCGGGGAGCTTACGGAGTTTGCAGGGGAAATGGATCTGATTGTCCACCCGTTCATTTATTTCCTTGCTGAAAACGGCGAAAAATTCATCCGCTTTGCACGCCGCACCATCAAAACGGCCGGACGGAAGAAAAAAGCTGAAAAATAAAGGCAGAACGCCGCAAGGCGTACCGGCGCGCAGGCCCCCGGAAGGGAAGCCTGCGCGCCTTTTTTGGCAAACGGCCCGTCTAAAACGCCGCCCGCCAAAAGGGATGCAAAATACGCCTTGTGCGCCGGGAAAAACTGTGCTACAATAAAACTGCGGCTCGGTGCCTGCCTGTAAAAAGGCCGGCTTAAAAGGGAATCCGGTGTAAATCCGGAACAGCCCCCGCTACTGTAACGAGGGACGGCGCGTCTACCCGCCTTTTGGCGGAGTCACTGGGAAACTGGGAAGACGGACGGCGCCGGATGATCTCGAAGCCAGGAGACCTGCCGGGAACGCAAAGCGCAAGACGTTTCGGAGGGAGACGGATAAGCGGACGCAACAGTACGCCGTTTGGCGGTACTGCTTTTTGTGATGCCGAAACCGGGGACCTGAAAACGGTCTCCGGTTTTTTTCGTACGGCCGGACTCGGCGTCGAAAACGCTTGCCAAAATCAAAAGGAGGGTTTTACCCATGAAAAAACGCATGCTGTCCCTTGTGCTGGCATTCGCACTGCTGTGCATCTTTGCCGTACCGGCGCAGGCGGCGGACGGCGCCGGCACAGCCGCGCAGCTCGAAAAAACCACCGGCTACCTGATCTCCTACGTAGAGGATGCAGGCGGCCCCACTTACTTAAACGACACGACCACGCTTTTTATTGTGAGAAGCGGCGTGCAGAACGAGCAGGTAACCGCTTATACGGATGCTTTCCTGCAAAACGTACAGCAAACGCTGTCAAAGACGGGCGGAAAGCTGTACGCCTACAATTCCGCGACCCATCTTTACGACATAGAAAGCCCGGTCTACTATGCAAACGTCTCGGCCGCGCTGGCCGGGCTCGGCTACGATCCCACGGATTTTGCGGGATATGACCTGATCGAAAGCATCCGCAGCTGCGACCGCAGCGCCATGCTCTCTTTGGACTGCATTTCCCTTTCCTACATCCTGACGACATTTTCCCAGTTTGCGGACGCGTCGGATGAAGCGCTTTTAAATGAGTTGATCGACGCCATCCTCTCCTCTTATCGGGAGACGGAAGAGGCCGTGGGCTTTGATTACTGGGGGATCGGCCCGGACAACAACCAGCGCTGTGTCACGGCCCTGCTCCCGTTTACCGGCACGCGTGCGGACGTAAAAGAGGCGGTGGAAAAAACCATCGCGTGGACAGTCGGCGCAATCGATGAATCCGGCTTTCTGCACGATTCGTATGCCGATCAGGCGAATGCGGACTCCACAGGGCGCGGCCTTTCCCTGTTTTCCGCCGCCGGGGAGATGGAGGCCGCCGATACGGTATACCGCGCGCTTATGACGCTGGCGCTGGAAAACGGCGGCTTTGCCTATCAGCCCGGCCAGCAGTACGACAACGCCTATGCAACGGGCGACGCATACGAAGGCCTGATCCATTACGCGCGTGTAAACGCCGGAGAGACTGCGTTATACGACCTTTCCGACACGGCCTATTTCCGCGCGGAAGAGGTAAAGGCCCAGATCGCCGCTATTCCGGACACTGTCACTTTAGACGATCAGGACGGCATTGCCGCCATACGCGCCGCGTACGACGCGCTTTCCCCGCATTTTAAAGCCAAGATCGGCGATATCTCCCGCCTGACCGACGCAGAGGCGGCCATCGAAAAATTGGCCGCCGCGCAGCTTCCCACTGTGCCGGAGGGGCCTTCCGGCACGGAAAGCCCCGATACCGGGGACAGCAATACCGCCGTTTTCGCGGCAGCCGCCTGCATCATAAGCGCGCTGGCCGCATTTGTGCTGCGCCGCAAACTGCTGGCGGGACACATCCGGTAAGACGTCGCATTTTGGAAACACGGCTTCCGTGTTTCCCGGAGGCTGCTTGTTAAGCCGTCTGCGGAAAATACGGAAGCCCAAACAAGAAAGGAACCGTTATGTCAAAAAAAGCCCCCTTGTTCCCGGCCCTGCTGCTGGGCCTTCTCATTGTACTAAGCGGCTGTTCGGAAAAGCCGCTCCCCGCCGGGCAAGACGGTCTGTCCTCCCTCCCGGAAGGATCCGTATCCTCGTCGGGACCGGCCTCTTCCGATATGGAAAAAGAGGAGGAGGGGACCGCCTCCCAGCCGGACAGTTCCGCGGAAAGCCCCAAGGAAAGCAGCGCGCCTTCCTCCTCCCCGGCGTCCGGCGGACAGAGCGCCAAACAGGACGAAAGCCAACCCTCACAGGCGCAGGAGCCTTCCGCCCCCGCCTCCTCTGCCGCTTCGGAGCAGGAGACGGTCACCTTTACGCTTTCCATCGACTGCAAAAACGCTGTCGGAAGCGGTATGCTGAACCCTGCGCTGAATCTTCCCCCGGACGGTATGCTTTTAAACGCCACGGCCGTCACCTGTGAAAAAGGCGAAACCCTGCTCTCCGTTTTAAAGCGGGTGTGCAAATCGCAGGGAATCGCCCTCGACTGCGACGTCACAGGATACGTCCGCGGCATAGCCGGGCTTTATGAAAAGGACTGCGGCGCAAACAGCGGCTGGGTATACAGCGTAAAGGGCGCGTTTATGAATGTCGGGGCCGGGGCCTACCGCCCTCAACAGGGCGATAAAATCGAATGGCGCTACACCTGCACCTACGGGGATACGCTGTCATGAACCGGTATGCGCGCCGCTGCCTTCTCGCCTCCGGGCATCCGCTCTGCCCCTTTCTCGCCATTTTGACAGCGGTGCTTTTTACCATGGCGACTTTCCACCCGTTTGTCTCCTGCTGTTCGCTTTTGTGCGCCGTCCTGCTTTACGGCCTGCTTTCCAGCGCCCGCCAAGCCGCAAAGCGCGCCGCCTTTTCCCTTTTTGCCGCAGTACTGTTCGGCGTGCTGAACGCGTTTTTGTCGCACCGCGGCGCAACCGTCCTCGTTACACTCTGGGGCATGCCGTTTACGCTGGAGGCTGCGCTTGCCGGCGTATGCGCCGCGCTCTCTTTCTGTGCGGCCGTCTGCTGGTTTTCCTCCTTCCATCTGCTGATGCATTCCGACCGGATCATCGCGCTTTCCGGCGGGCTTTTTCCCACTTTCACCCTGCTTTTTTGCATGGTTTTGCGCTTTGTCCCGCTGTTTAGCCGGCGCGCGGAGCAGATTGCACAAGCGCAGGACGCCGCTTTCGGGCAAGGCAGGCGCACAAAGCCTGCCCGTTTTGCCGGGGTATTCTCCATCCTGATCACATGGGCGCTGGAAAACGGGATCGACACGGCGGATTCTATGCACGCGCGCGGCTATGGGACGGCGCGGCGCACAAACAGCGGCGCGGTGCGCTTGCACAGGCGGGACGCCGTTTTTCTCGCTGCGTTTTCCCTGTGTGCCGCGGGCGCATTCGCCGTCCTGTTTACAGGAAAGCTTTCCGTCTGGTTTTATCCCGTCTTTTTCGTTTTCCCGGCGGACAAAACGACCTTGACCGGTTTTCTCTGTTCTTTTTTCCTATTTGCGGCCGCGCCGCTGTCAACAGCATGGGAGGTGATACGATGGCGCTTTTTACGTTAGAAAACGTGGCGTTTTCCTATCCGGAAGCGTCGCGGCCTGCCCTGCAGGCGCTTAGTTTATCCATCGAACGCGGGAGCTTCAACGTCCTGTGCGGCGCGAGCGGCAGCGGAAAGACCACGCTCCTGCGCCTGCTGAAGCCGTCGCTCACACCACGCGGCAAGTGCACCGGGACGCTCCTTTTTGACGGAAAGCCGCTTTCAGGCCTTTCTCTCAAGGAGGAGGCGCGCCGGATCGGCTTTGTCCAGCAGTCGCCCGACCGTCAGATCGTCACCGATAAGGTCTGGCACGAACTGGCCTTCGGCTTAGAGTGCATCGGCGCCTCCGCCGAGACCTGCCGCCTGCGCAGCGCGGAGCTTGCCGGGTATTTTGGGCTTTCGCCGCTTCTGCACCGCGATACGCATACGCTTTCGGGCGGGCAGAAACAGCTTTTAAACCTTGCCTCTGTCATGGCGATGGAGCCGGATGTGCTGATCCTTGACGAGCCGACCGCGCAGCTCGACCCGGTCGCCGCAGCAGGCTTCCTCTCCGTTCTTTCCCGCCTGCACCGCGATTTCGGCACCACGATCCTCATCAGCGAGCACCATCTCGAAGGCGTCGTTCCCGAGGCCGACGCCCTGTTCGTCCTGACAGAGAGCGCGCTTGTCGGCAAAAGCCCTGCGGATACGGCGCAGGCCCTTTTCAAAAGGCGCGACCCGATGTTCCGCGCGCTTCCCGCCGTGATGCAGGCCGGCACGCTTTCAAACGCCAACCCCTGCCCGGTCTCCGTCGCACAGGGGCGCGCGTGGCTTGCGGGACGCCCGTTCTCCGCCCCCGCCTTCCCCGCGTATAAAAAGCCGGAGCAGAAGCCGCTTCTCGTCTGCAAAGATGCCGCTTTCACCTATTCGCCCGAAGCGCCCGACGTACTGTCCGGCTGTTCCTTCTGCGTCTATCCCGGCGAGCGCTTCGCCCTGCTCGGGGCAAACGGTTCCGGCAAATCCACGCTGCTATCCCTGCTTTCCGGCCTGCATACCCCCTACAGGGGGAAAATCGCAATCGACGGCCAAAGGCCCGGCGCGCGCAGGCTGGCCGTGCGAACCGCCTGCCTGCCGCAGGATCCCCAGCTTCTCTTTTCCAAAGAGACGGTTGCTGAAGAGCTTCGGCACGCCGCAAAGCGTGCGGGGCTCTCCAAAGAGGCGGCAGGCAGGCAGATCCGTGCCGTCTGCACCGACTGCACACTGCCGGACGAGCTGCTCTCCCGGCATCCTTATGATCTAAGCGGCGGCGAACAGCAGCGCGCGGCCCTTGCCATGCTGCTGCTTTCCTCCCCCTCCCTTCTTCTGCTCGACGAACCGACCAAAGGGCTTGACGTCCCCTGCAAAGAGACGCTTTGCGCTCTGCTTGCCGGGCTTTCGCGCAAGGGCATGACCATTGTGTTTGCCTCACACGATATGGAGTTCTGCGCAGCGGCCGCCGACCGGTGCGCCCTCCTCTTCGACGGCCGCTTTGCGCTGTGCTGCGACACCCGCTCATTCTTCCTGCAAAACCGTTTTTACACCACGCAGACCGTGCACCTTGCGCAGGGGCGGGGCGGCTGTATCCGCACCCCCGAGCTTTTGCAGGCGCTGGCGCCGGAAGGAGGCGGGACGCCATGAAACGGATCTTTGCCTTCTGCCTTCTGCTTGCGGCGGCCGCCGTCTTATTCTGCGCGGCGCTGTTTTTAAACGGCCAGCGCTATTATCTGCTGGCCTGCCTGATCCTCCTTCTGGCCTTTGCCGCCCTGCTTGGACGGCTGGAGCGGCGCCGCCTCCGCGCAAGGGAGATGGTCCTGCTGGCCGTTATGACGTCGCTGGCCGTCATGGGGCGCGCCGTCTTTTTCCTGCTGCCGCAGTTTAAACCGGCCGCCGCCCTCGTGATACTGGCCGGCGCCCTGCTGGGGGCGGAATCCGGATTTTTAGTGGGCGCTATGACCGGGTTTGTCTCCAACTTCTTTTTCGGCCAAGGCCCTTGGACGCCGTTTCAGATGTTCGGCTTCGGCCTGATCGGCTTCTTTGCAGGGCTGGTCTTTACAAAGCTTCCGAAAAGCCGGTCCTGCTATATGGCCTACGGGGCGCTGTCCGTCTTTTTGATATACGGGCTGTGCGCAAACGCCGGGACGCTTTTTACAACCGCGCCGGC
This sequence comes from uncultured Oscillospiraceae bacterium, assembly GCA_904384225.1. Lineage (GTDB taxonomy): Bacteria > Bacillota > Clostridia > Oscillospirales > Ruminococcaceae > Paludihabitans. The sequence goes on from CAJFJV010000001.1 coordinate 11,107, forward strand.
GGGCGAGGCGACGCTTCCGGCATTTGCCGCCGTACTGGCAAGCGCCGTGTGGTTTGATCTTGTGCACGCCGCCTCAACCGCAGTGTTCCTTTTTTTCCTTGCAAAGCCTTTCACCGCAAAGCTTTCCCGCATCCGTAAAAAATACGGCGTATTCGAACGCGCCGGATAAAGTGGTTTAACCGCGGCGCATCATACCGTGTACGGCAAAGCGGGGCGGCACTCCTTTTGGACTGCCGCCCCGCTTTGTCGTTTTCCCCGCTTCCCGCAGCGCCGGACGAGGAGTCAATCCCCCTGCCGCTTGAGCGCTTTTTCCTTGGGCAGGATAACCTGTTCATCGTCTTCGATTTTCCGGTTGAGCAGTGCAAGCGATTCCTGAAGCTGCCCGATCCGTTTGGCAAGGCGGTCGCGCTGTTCTATCAGGATCTGCTTTCTTTCCTCCGCCGTGCCGTCGCCGCGTGCAAACAGCGCAACATACGCGCACAGCGCCTCAATCTGTACCCCCGCCGCACGCATACAGCGGATGAATTCCACCCATTTGCAGTTTTCCTCCGTATAATCGCGCTTGCCGCCCGGCGTGCGCCCGACTTTCGGCAAAAGCCCGATCCTTTCATAGTACCGCAGCGTATCGGGTGAAAGGCCGTATTTCCGGCTGACCTCCGCAATCGTCATACCACCCGCCCCCTTATCCTGCGCAAAAGGCTTCGGCGGCCTCTTCCATCCGGCCTGAAATCCCGATGTGCCGCGGGCCGCCGCATGCAGCCGAAGCCAAGTCTTTTCATGTTTTGCAGTCCCCTTTCTGTTCCTGTTTTTGTCCTATTCCCAATTTAACACCTTGAGCCTGCTCCAAGTCAAGAAGGAATCCCCGAAACGGCCCATCCGCCCGCCTCCTCTTGCATAACAGGGCATAGCATGCTAAAATGACAGCATAGAAGACACAGAACGGAGGATGGCTATGAAATATACGATCGGCGTCGATTACGGTACACAGTCGGGCCGTGCGGTTTTAGTCGAAACGGCAACGGGATGTGTACGCGCACAGGCTGTGAAGGAATACACCCACGGCGTCATGGACGAATACCTGCCCGACGGGGTAACGCGGCTTGGCCCGGATTGGGCTTTGCAGCACCCGATGGACTATCTTGAGGTTTTGTATGAAACAATTCCCGCCGTCTTAAAGGAGACGGGGGTTTCACCGCAGGACGTTGTCGGCATTGGGATCGACTTTACCTCCTGCACGGTGCTGCCGGTCGGGGCGGACGGGCTTCCGCTCTGTTTTGATCCCGTACTTGCCAAAAACCCTCATGCATGGGTCAAGCTTTGGAAACACCATGCCGCGCAGTATGAAGCGAATAAATTAAACCGTATCGCACAGGAGCGGGGCGAGGCGTTCCTTGACCGGTACGGCGGGAAAATCTCGTCCGAATGGGTGTTCCCCAAGCTCATGCAGATTCTCGACGAAGCGCCGGAAATCTACGAAAAAATGGACCGCTTTATGGAGGCGACCGACTGGGTCACCATGATGCTCTGCGGGCAGGAACGGCGCAACAGCTGTACGGCAGGATACAAGGCGTTGTGGCACAAGCGGGACGGCTACCCTTCCAAAGACTTTTTTAAGGCGCTTGACCCAAGGCTCGAAAACGTGGTGGAGGAAAAGCTTGCTGTAACGCTCTACCCTCTCTCTACCAAAGCGGGCGGCCTGACGGAGGAAATGGCGCAGAAAACGGGGCTTTTGCCGGGAACGGCCGTTGCCGTCGGCAATGTGGACGCCCATGTCTCCGTACCGGCCGTCGGCATTACAGAGCCCGGCAAAATGCTGATGATCATCGGCACCTCCACCTGCGACATCCTGCTCGGCACCGAAGAAAAGCTGGTTCCCGGCATGTGCGGCGTCGTGGAAGACGGCGTGCTTCCGGGGCTTTACGGGTACGAGGCGGGCCAGTCCTGCGTCGGGGACCACTTTGAATGGATGGTGGAGCAGTGCGTTCCGCCGTATGTTTTCAAAGAAGCCGAAGCCGCCGACATGGGGATCCACGCCTATTTGACCAAAAAGGCAAGCGCTTTAAAACCCGGTGAAAGCGGCCTTCTTGCGCTGGACTGGTGGAACGGGAACCGCTCGGTCCTAGTAGACGTCGACCTTACGGGCATGATGCTCGGCATGACGCTCTCGACCCGCCCCGAAGAAATCTACCGTGCGCTCATCGAGGCGACCGCCTACGGCAAACGCATGATTATTGAAACATTTGAAGAATCCGGCGTACCCGTCGACGAGCTGTACGCCTGCGGCGGCATTTCGTGGAAAAACCCCATGATGATGCAGATCTACGCGGACGTCACCAATAAGCCCATCAAAATTTCCGCCTCCGACCAGACGCCGGCACTCGGCGCGGCTATGTTCGGCGCCGTCGCGGCGGGCAAGGAAAACGGCGGATACAGCTCCATCTTTGAAGCCGCAAAAGTCATGGGGAAAGTAAAGGACGAGGCCTATTACCCCATCCCGGAAAACGCGGCCGCCTATGACCGGCTGTATGCGGAGTACAAGCGCCTGCACGACTATTTCGGGCGCGGGGAAAACGATGTGATGAAACGCTTGAAGGCGCTGAAGGCCGAAGCGCGCCGCAGGGAGGGATAAGCCATGCTTGAGCAGCTCAAACAAGAGGTATACGAAGCCAACCTTGACCTTGTAAAAAAGGGCATGGTGATCTACACATGGGGCAACGTGAGCGGTATCGACCGCGAAAGCGGGCTTGTCGTCATCAAGCCGAGCGGCGTGGACTACGGCGCGATGCGGCCGGAGGATATGGTTGTGGTGGATTTAAACGGCGCTGTTGTCGAAGGGCGCTGGCGCCCCTCCTCCGACACGCCCACGCACCTTGCCCTGTATCAAAGCTTTCCCGCCGTCGGCGGCATTACGCACACGCATTCCACCTTTGCCGTTGCTTTCGCACAGGCCGGCCTTCCCATCCCTGCGCTCGGCACGACGCATGCAGATTACTTTTACGGCGATATCCCCTGCACGCGCAGCCTGACCGCCGCAGAGATCCAAGCCGCGTATGAAAAAAACACCGGCCTTGTCATCGCGGAAACGTTTCAGGGAAAAGACCCGCTCGCCGTCCCCGGGGTCCTTGTAAAAGGCCACGGCCCCTTCACCTGGGGGAAAAACGCGGCGGAATCCGTCTATCACGCAGTTGTGCTCGATAAGGTGGCGGAGATGGCGCTCCACACGCTGTCGCTTTCCCCCGCTGCGCCGCGTGTGCCGCAGCACCTTTTAGACAAGCACTATTTCCGCAAGCACGGTGCAAACGCCTATTACGGCCAGAAGTAGCACCGCCCCTGCTTCGCAAAAAACCGCTCCCAGCCTGTATGCCGGGAGCGGTTTTTTATTTTAACAGCATTTCATAGGTAAATTTCCCCATCGCGCTTTTTAAAAGCAGCCATGCCAAAAGCGCACAGACCGCGCCGATCCCGAGCAGCAGCCACACGCTGACGAGCAGGACCCCAGAAAACTGGCCCGTTACCAGCAGGATGACCGGGACGATCAGGAATACCGCGCCCTGCTGGGATTCCTCCACGCTCTGCGCCTTTGCCGAACGCCGCACAATCAGCGTGACGGCAATCAAGGAGATGGCGGGCGATACCAAAAGCAGTATGGCCGCCCAGCTTGCCCCCGGCAGCAAAAGCCCGCCTGCAAGGAAAAACAGCTCCGCCTCTACCACAACAAGCATGGCGAAAAACGAGAGGAAGGATACCAGCATGCTGAGCAAAAAGGATGCCGCCACCTTCGCACGGAAAATCTGCTTTAACGAAAGCGGGCTGTATAAAAGCGTTTCCAGCGTACGCCGCTCCTTTTCCCCCACAAAGGAGCTTGCCGCCATAACCGACGCCGTCATAATCGGGATCATGAGGAAAAACAACGGCATGATATAGTTTAAAACAAGCCCCGCAATTGTCATTTCAAGGCTGCCGCCCTGAAGCGATTGGGGCAGCATCCCCGCCAAGCTTTGAAAGTCCGGATCGTCCGGTGCAAAATGGATCAGGACAATAAACAAAGACGGCAAAAACACAGTGAGCACCAGCGGGACGATCAAAATCGCGGAAAACAGCCGCCGGTTGGCCGTAATCCCCTTAAAATCCTTTTTCATGAGCGACAGCATCGCACGGTTCATGGCCGTTCTCCTCCTTTTTGCCTGTCAGCGCGAAATAGATATCTTCCAGCGAAGGGTGTTTTAACGCAACAGAATAGACTGCGCCGCCTGCCTCCACAATCCTGCGGACCACAGCGGGCACCTCCTCTTCCGTATTGACGCTCATCTCATATGTCCGTTTCCCGGTTTGGCGCGCCATGAGCCCGTCTGGCATCCCCTCCGCACAGATATGCAGCGTTGCCCCCGGAAGCACTGAGGCCCGAAGCCCGTCCAGCGTCCCAAACGCCAATAACCGCCCCTCCTCCAGCAAGCCGTAGCGGGTGCAGATCTCCTGCGCATACCTCAGCTGGTGTGTACAGAGGAAAACGGTCGTCCCCATTTCCTGCGCCGTCTCTTGGATCATCCGGTTCACGGCCTGCGTGCTCTCCGGATCAAGGCCCGATGTCGGCTCATCGAGAAAGAGCACCTTCGGCCCCGGCAGCATCGCGCGGGCCAGCGAAAGCTTTTGCCGCATGCCGGTGGAATACGCGCCAAGCTTCCGTTCCCCGGCCTCCTCTAAATCGAGCTGTCTCAGCAGCGCGGCCGCCCGGCGTTTCCCCTCCGCCTCCGGGATCCCGAAAAGCGAAGCATAAAAGCACAGGTTCTGCATCCCGCTCAGGTTGTCGTACATCTGTGCATGCTCCGTCACAACGCCGGACAGCGCATGGACCTTTTCCGGCTCAGCCGCCGGATCAAGCCCGAAGACCCGGCAGCTTCCCGCCGAAGGCCGGAGCATGCCGGTCAACAGCTTAACGGTAGTGGTCTTCCCCGCGCCGTTCGGCCCTAAAAAGCCGAACACCTCCCCTTCCTCCAAGGAAAGCGAAACTTGCCTGACGGCCTGCTTTCCTCCGGGATATGTCTTCGTCAATTCTTCAAGCGCAATGGCCAGCATTTTCCTTCCTCCTGCCTGCCGCCGGGCCTCCCGCTATGCGCGGGCGGGCCGGTTCTTTTCCCTTTGCACCCTATTGTAAGGGATCTCAGGGGAAAATGCAATATGACTCTTTTTACACGGCGTTCATAAATTGCCGCCGCAAAAAGGTACCGGACGGCCCGGGCATCATAGCGGGAGGCCTTGTGTCCCACCCGTCCCCGTGCTACAATAAAGGCAAATCCCATAAGGAAAGCGAGTGTAAAAAGATGGACAAAGAAGTATTGCAGTACGTTTCTATGAAAACAAAGGAACTGATCGATTCGCCTACATGCAGCAGCGAGGCCAAAGAGGCGGCGCAAAGCTGGCTTGACGCAGTGGGGACTGACAAAGAACAGGCCCAAACCCTCTTGTATATCCAAGAGCTCGAAGAGGATATCATGCCGATCGACAACCTGATCGGCTTTGCCGAATCCGAGCAGGGGAAGGCATACTTCGGCCCGAAGGCGGCGGAAATTGCGGCGCATGCAAAAGAGATCAAGGCAAACGGCGCAAAATACTGCGACTGCCCGGCCTGCGCGGCGGTAGAAGCCATACTGGAAAAAAAGGGCGATATGGTAAAGTAACGCCCCTGTTTTGTAAAGCAAAAGTCCGCATCCTCCGGTATCGGAGGATGCGGACTTTTCCCTATGCGCAAAGCGGGTGTCCGGAACCTGTCCGTTTCCGCCCCGCCGTTTTATTTTAATACGATCAGGCTGACGCTGCCGGGCGCCAGCGTGATATGCGCCGGATCTGCGGTTTTTTCCTTTTTCTCCACACAGCATGCTTCGAGCGTACAGACACTGTCCCACGACGGCGCCGTCAGCTCCATAATCCCGCACTGTCCGCACGCTGTCTCCACCGCAATCGTGTGCGCTGCGGAAAAGTCGCGGTTCACCGCCGCAATGCGCACCGTGCCGTCTGCTCCCCGCAGTGCGCTGAAGTGCAGCGCATCCAGCGGCTCGGCCGCACCGCCGTCGATCATGACCGGCTCGTGCGACACCTCCAGCCGCTCGCCTGTCATATTCTCCCGGTAAAGCAGGAACGGATAGGCGATCGTCTGGAAAAAGCTTCCCTCCGGCTGTGTGACGATCGGCGCAATCACATTGACCATCTGCGCCATGTTGGCGATCCCAATGTGCGGGTTTGAAAGCAGGATGTTGAGCGCGCCCGCAACCCATACCGCGTCCCGCCAGTTAAATCGTGCGTCCAGCCCGTATGTCTCGCTGTCGTCCGCATTCCAGATGTTCCACTCGTCCACAGCGATCTGTACCGCAGCCTCCCGCGGCGGGAAGCGGTACCACTGGTTAAAATCCGTCACCTTTTCGGGATACTGCTCAATCAGGCGGGAAGCATCCTCCAGCATGCTGAAAAGCTGTTTCTCCCCCTCAAACGGGCCGTATATCCCCTTCCCGTTCTCTGCGGAATAGTGGTGCAGGGAAAGATAGTCCGTCATAGGGGAAAGCGCATCCAGCACCGCCTTGTTCCACGCCGGATCGTCGCTTCCGACCAGCACCGTCTTGATCGTCTTGTCGGTAAGCTTCATGAATTTGATAAATTCACGCGCATCCCGGATGTAAACCGACACATCGTTTTGTATCCCGATATCTGGTTCCGCATAGCACTCGTTGCCGATGCACCAGTATTTTACGTTAAACGGCTCTTCATACCCGTGGCTGCGGCGCAAAGCGGCATAGTAGCTGTCCCCCGTCCCGTTGCAGTACTCCACCCAGTTTCCTGCTTCCTCCGGCGTGCCGGAGGCCATGTTCACACAGATCATCGGCTCTGCCCCGATCTCCCGGCAATAGCGGACAAACTCCGCTGTGCCGAACGAGGGGTCGATCTCGCCGCCCCAGATCAGGTTTTTGCGCCGGATCCGTTTTTCCATCGGCCCTACCGCGTCTTCCCAGTGGTACAGACACATAACCGTGCCGCCTGGAAAGCGCAGAATCGGCGGTGCAAGCCGCCGCGCAAGCTCCCTTACGTCCGTCCGCACGCCGTTTTCATCGGCAAAACGGCTTTTCGGGTCGTATACGCCGCCATTGATGCAGTCCTGCAAATGCTCGATAAACTGCCCGTAAACCTTCTCATCTACTGTCCCGCGGCCTTTCGCCAGCGTGACTTTCGTAATTTGTTCCATATGCCAAGCCTCCGCAATGAAAATTTCACCTTCATTATACGAATTTCCGCCGCAGAGTCAAGCGGCACAGCAAAATCCGGCGCCGCTTTCGCCTTATAAGATTTCGATCCAATAGCCGTCCGGATCTTTGATGAAATAAAGCCCCATCTCCTTGTTTTCATAGCAGATACAGCCCATCTCCTCATGGATGCGCCGCGCCTCCTCCGGCTGCGCCATGCGCACGGCAAGGTGGAACTCCTCGTCCCCTAAGTCGTACGGCTCCTTTCGGTCGGCAAGCCATGTGAGCTCCAGTTCGCACGGGGTCTCCCCGTCGCCTAAGAACACAATGATATACGAGCCGTCCGCCGCCGTCTTCCGCCGCTGTTCTGTCAGGCCGACCGCCTTTTCATAAAAGTCCAAGCTTTTTTGCAGGTCAAGCACGTTAAAATTCGTATGCAGGATTGTGGATTTCATTCCCCGCGCCTCTCTTCCATCCGGCGGTATCCCGCCTGTTTTTCTTTATGGTAGCATATCCCGCACGGCCGTGCAAGCTATTCCGACAAAAGGTTTTCCCGCAGAAGCGCCAAAATCTTTTTCTCCCGCCTCGACACCTGTACCTGCGTCATATTGAGCGCAGCCGCCGTCTGGCTCTGCGTCTTTCCCGCATAATAGCGCAGGGAGATCAGCGCCCGATCCCTTTCAGGCAGCGTTTCAAGCGCCGCCTGCAAAGAGAGCCTGTCGCAAAGCTGCTCGTCCTCGCCGTCCTGCGCAACGTCAAATTCCCCGCCGTCTGCATCCTCCGCCGTCAAAGAGACCGGCGGCACGCTGACGGCGAGCGCCTGCGAAACCTGCTCCTCGTCCGCTTCCAGCAGGGCCGCAAGCTCGCTGAGCGCCGGCTCCCGGAAATGCTGCTTTGCAAACCGCTCCCGCTCGCGGGCCGCTTTCAGCGACAGCTCCTTTAGCCCCCTGCTCACTTTTACCGCCCCGCCGTCGCGGAAAAGCCTGCGGATCTCGCCCAAAATCACCGGGACCGCATACGTTGAAAAGCAGAGCCCGCGCGACTCGTCAAACCCAGCCGCCGCTTTTACAAGCCCGACGCATCCCGCTCCGTACAGATCGTCGTACTCGATGCCGCGCCCGCGGAAGCGGTTGGCGCAGCTGCGCACAAGGCCAAGGTTTTTCCGGATAAACGCATCGGTTTCCTGCGGGGACTTATTCATCGGCCCGGGTACGGAGCGCTTTGGTCATCACAACGGTCGTCCCTTTCCCAACCGCGGAACGCACCCGTACGGTGTCCATAAACGACTGCATCACCGCAAACCCAAGCCCGGCCCGTTCCTCCTCCGGCGCGGAGGTGTACAGCGGCTCCATCGCCTTTTTCACATCCGCTATGCCGCAGCCGCAGTCCCGGATTTTGACATAGGCCACGTTCCCCGCAAGGATGCGCATGGTTATGTAGACGGTACCGTTTTTCTCACGGTATCCGTGTACGATTGCATTCGTCACCGCCTCGCTCACCGCCGTCTTGATGTCGGTCAGCTCGTCCACCGTCGGATCCAGCTGCATAAAAAAGCCCGACACCGCCACGCGGGCAAAGCTTTCGTTTGCAGAGCGGCTCATAAACGCCAGTCTCGCTTCATTTACAATATTCATTCGTCATTCCCCTTTCCCGGCCGGATCTGTGCGAGCTGCCCCACGCCGGACAGCCGCAGCATCCGCTCGATCCGCGGCGGCGCGTTTTCCACCGCTACCTCCCCGCCAAACGTCTGCATCAGCTTATACCGCCCCATGATAAGCCCCACGCCGCTTGAATCCATAAACGTTACCCCGCCGAAATCCAGCACCAGCAGGCGCGGCGCCATATCGCAAAGCGCCGCGTCAAGCTCCGCCCTGAGCTCCCTTGCACTGTGATGGTCGATTTCACCGGACAAAACGGCGCGGATCTCGCCGTCCCCTCTGACCAGTTTCATCATCGCAAACCCTTCCTTTCCGCTTGCCGTCCTTTCCGCCTGACCGGTGTACCGAAAAAAAACAAGCCGATACGACGGCGCCTTTACACCATCATATCAGCTTGTCCCTATAAAACGCGTCGAAACGTGTAACCGTCCCTTTTCTTGTAAACACGGGCTTCGGGCACGCGCCAAAAAGGCCCTCTCACAGCAGGCCCGCCTCCGCCCAGCCGCACACAATACCCGCCAAGTAAAGCGAACCGCAGACGAGCACAAGCCCGTCCTTCCCGGCCGCCGCCCTTGCCTGCGCCAGCGCCGCTTCCACACTCCGGGCCGTTTCACACCGCGCGCGGGCCTCCTTGGCCGTGCGGCAGATCTCCTCCGCCGTGCAGGAGCGCGGCATGTCCGGCACCGTGCAGCAGACCACCATATCACAGCATCCTGCAACCGTGCGCACGACGGCTTGATAATCCTTGTCCTGCATCACTGCCATAACAGCGGCGCGCGGCCGGTTTCCAAACAGCCCGAGCGCATCCCGCAGCACACCGGCCGCCGCCGGGTTATGCGCGCCGTCCACGACTACAAGCGGGCTTTCTGCCACAACGTCAAGCCGCCCGCGGATCTTTGCCGTCTCCAGCCCGCGCCGCACCGCGCCGCCGGACAGCGCAATCCCCTTTTTGCGCAGGACCGCCGCCGTCTCAAGCGCGCACGCCGCATTCTGCGCCTGATGCGCCCCCAGCATGGGCGTGCGGTAACGTGCGCCCCGGTAACAAAACGATGTGCCGGACATATCCGCCGAAACGCCGGAAAGCTGTGCCGCATCCACAGGATAAAGCGCGGCCTCCTTTTCCCGGCACGCCGCTTCGATTACAGCAAGCGCCGCCTGATCCTGCCCCATGGCGCAGACAACGCTGCCGCCCGTCTTAATAATGCCCGCCTTCTCACCCGCCACCTCGCTGAGCGTGCCGCCCAGAATCGCCGTATGGTCGAGCGAGACCGGCCCGATCACCGCGCACAGCGGCGCCGGGATGATATTTGTGGAATCAAGCCGCCCGCCGATCCCAACCTCCAACACCACGATATCGCATTTTTCTTCCCAAAACCAGCAAAACGCAATCGCCGTTACGATCTCAAATTCCGTACAGTCAAGCCCTTCTTCCCGGTAAAGCGCCTCGGCTGCGGCCTTCACCCTGCTCGTCTGCCGGACAAGCGCGCCGCCTCCCATTATCCTGCCGTTTATCCGGAACCGCTCCTTAAAGTCGACCAAATACGGCGAGGTGTAAAGCCCGGTACGGTATCCCCCCGCCTCCAAAATCCCGCTTATCATCGTCGAGATAGAGCCTTTCCCATTCGTCCCTGCCACATGGACAAAGCGGAGCTGCTCCTGCGGGTTTTGCAGCCGCTCCATCAGGCGGCCGATCCGGATTAAGCTTTTTTGCGAGCCGAAGCGCGTCCGGCTGTGGATATACCGCAGCGCCTCTTCTTCCGTCTTGATCATAGCGCCCTCCCTTTCCGATCCTATCCGTCTTATTGTACCACAGGCGCCCCGTTTTTCAAAGCGGCTGAAGCGAAAACCGCCCCGCGCCTTTTTGTCTGGCGTTGGCACGGCAACGGCCCCAGAGTTCCCTCTGGGGCCGTCGCTTTTGCTTGAAGAAAGCGGAAAAGGCCGACCGGTTTAAAAGAAGGGTTTTACCTACAGGAACGGAAAAGCTTCTTTTTAAAAACGTTTTCTTCTCCTTTTCTCTTTCAATCGCTTTCTATTTCTATCATGCAGCAGGATTATTCTACTTTTGGGAGGTTGGCAAAGCTCTTTTGCAGCTCCTCGTCCGTCGGGATATAGTCGGTCATTTTCCCGTCGTGGAATTTTTCATACGCCACCATATCAAAATAGCCGGTGCCGGTCAGGCCGAAGACAATCGTCTTCTCCTCGCCGGTCTCTTTGCACTTCATCGCTTCATCGATGGCCACGCGGATCGCATGGCTCGACTCCGGCGCGGGCAAAATGCCTTCAATGCGCGCAAATTCTTCCGCCGCCTTGAACACCTCCGTCTGTACAACGGAAGTCGCCTCCATCAGCCCGTCGGCATACAGCTGCGAAAGCGTCGAGCTCATGCCGTGATAGCGCAGGCCGCCCGCATGGTTCGGCGCGGGGATAAAGCCGCTGCCAAGCGTGTACATCTTCGCCAGCGGGCACACCATGCCTGTGTCGCAGAAATCATATGCAAACTTGCCGCGTGTCAAGCTTGGGCAGGACGCCGGCTCTACCGCGATGATGCGGTAGTCCGCTTCGCCGCGGAGCTTTTCACCCATAAACGGCGCAATCAGCCCGCCAAGGTTGGAACCGCCGCCGGCACAGCCGATGATGATATCCGGCTTTACACCGTACTTGTCAAGCGCCGCCTTGGTCTCTAACCCGATAATCGACTGGTGCAGCAGGACCTGATTCAAAACGCTGCCCAGAACGTAGCGGTATCCCTCGCTCTTTGTCGCAACCTCAACCGCCTCGGAGATCGCGCAGCCAAGGCTGCCCGTCGTACCCGGGTGCTCCGCCAGAATTTTGCGGCCAACTTCCGTTTCCATGGAAGGGGACGGCGTAACGGATGCGCCGTAGGTGCGCATTACCTCGCGGCGGAAGGGCTTTTGCTCATACGATACCTTGACCATATAGACCTTGCAGTCGAGCCCCAGATATGCGCACGCCATCGAGAGCGCCGTGCCCCACTGGCCGGCCCCCGTCTCCGTGGTCACGCCCTTCAGACCCTGCTGTTTGGCATAATACGCCTGTGCGATTGCGGAGTTGAGCTTATGGCTGCCGCTTGTGTTGTTGCCTTCAAACTTATAATAAATCTTTGCCGGCGTATCAAGCTTTTTCTCCAAGCAATACGCCCGGACCAGCGGGGACGGCCGGTACATTTTATAAAAATCGCGGATCTCCTGCGGAATTTCAAAATACGCCGTCGTATCGTCAAGCTCCTGTTTCACCAGTTCGTCGCAGAAAACGCCGTCCAGTTCCTCGCGCGTCATCGGCTTCAGCGTACCGGGATTTAGCAGCGGCGCAGGCTTGTTCTTCATATCCGCGCGCAGGTTATACCACGCCTTCGGCATTTCGTCCTCTTCGAGATAGATTTTGTAAGGGATTTCTTTTACTGACATACCAATTTCTCCTTTCCATTTTTGCGGAAACGGCACGGGAAGCCGCAATAAAAAAGCTTCTGTCCCTGCAAATCTGCTGGGACAGAAGCTTGAATCCACTGCTTCTGCGGTGCCACCCGGCTTGACGCATATGCGTCCACCTTTTCCGCATACCACTTGATATGCTGACCTTTGCTAACGGAGGGTCTTTCTCCGTCTCGCCTACTTTGGATATCCCCGTTCAGCTTGCCCTCAGAAGCCCATTCAATCCTGCCTATCCTGCCGCATTCCCACCATCGTCGGCTCTCTGTAAGGCATCCGCCCGGATCTACTTGCTCTCCCTCATCGGTTTACTGTATTTTATCACAGTGCTTTTGTGTTGTCAAGCTTTAAATGAAAAAATTTTTATTTGCGCTGTAAAAGGGAAAGCGCCGGAAGGAAGGCGGTTTTATCGCAATGCGGAAGGGCTGCGCCTAAAGCGCGCCTCCCTGCGCATCACACTTTCCGGCCAAGCCGTCCCTTTTGCATGGTCACATCTTCTGTGCCGCCACGATCAGCATCATCGGCCGGCGCAGTTCATCCGCCATGCCGGGCGTCGTTTCGATCATCTCCTGCGGCGGCTGCGGCTCTTTTACATGCCGCAGGGCAAAGCCGTTTAAAAGCAGCGTCTCCAAATACGTGGTCAGTGTCCGGTGATATTTTGTCACCGTCTCCCCAAGGAAAACCGCCTGCCGCTTTCCTTCTATATAGTAGTTGTCCACAGGGAAGTGATCGATGGCGCCGTCTTCGCCGTATATCCAGTCCTGACTGCCCTGCGCCGTAAAGACCGGATGCTCCGCGGAAAACACAAACCATCCGCCCGGTGTAAGCATCCGCCGCACACTGCGCACGACGGCCGCGTAGTCCGCAATATAGTGCAAAGCAAGCGAGGACAGCACAATGTCAAAGGAAGCGTCCGCAAACGACACATCCTCAATGGCCTGCCGCAGATATGTAACCTGCGGCGCGCTGTGCTGTGCCTGCGCCACTTCCAGCATCCGCTTTGACAGGTCGACCCCCGTAACCTGCGCGGCGCCGTGCTGTGCGGCATATTCGCAGTGCCAGCCGTAGCCGCACCCCAGATCCAGCACGCGCTTTGCCGTAAAATCGGGCAGCACCCCTTTCAGGGTCTGCCATTCCCCCGCCGCGCCGAGCCCTTTTTTGGAGCGGTCCATTTGGCTGTATTTTTGGAAAAACACCGCATTGTCGTACGGATTTTCTTTCATGCTATCTACACTCCCGTCTGTTTTCTGCACGTGGCAAAACTGTTGAGAAGGCCCTTTGGCTCCCGCCGCATACAGCCTTATTATAGCCGCCCCGCCTTATGCTGTCAAAATCCCTTCCCCTCACTCAAAATGCGTAAAACCGCTGCGCACACTGCAAAAAGGGTTCCCGATTGATCCCGCCCATTTGATAGGGACACCCTCTTGTGCTTTTGTCGGCTGCCAGCGGACAGCAAGGCGCGTTTTCTGCTTTTGTTATCTTTTGTAAATGTCACCGATTTGTATAATAGAGATGGGCAATATTGTTTGTTTTGTGCATATGCAAAATAGTATCTATCTGCTATGATATAAAAACAAAGAAGTCCCACCCGCTCACGATAAGCATCATGCGATCCTTGCTCTGTATGGCGGCGTCACCGGCCATACCACAGGACGCATTAAAATTGTTTCTGGTACAAGCGGTGCTGGCCTGACAGCAATACGCAATTCATAAAAGCCGATCTTTCGTCTCGATCGGGCGACAGCGGCGCCCCGGTCTGCAACAGCGCTCCGATCGGCATTCTTTCCGGATGGGAATCTGCAAGCGGGTACAGCATTATAATTCCACTGAAAAATATTGTAAGCGGGACCGGAATGTCATTGGCTCCTTTTTCATTTCGTCTGGTATATAAAGGGGGTATCTTTATGAAAAAAACGGCTCTTGCTGCTTTTATCCTTGCTTTTTCCTTTGTCTTTCTTCCGGCGCTCGGTTCGTGCACCTCACCCGAAATAGAATTCGACCAAACGGATTTTATTCTGGATGCGTCCATACAAACGACATACGACGCGCAAAAGTATTATATGGATCTCTTCGGCACTTATTTTACCAGCGCGGACTACGGCGATTTTTACTGCAACATCGACGATACGGAGGATGACTATTCTGACGATACCTACACCTGCCTTCTTGTAAAGGACGGCAAAAACACAGAGAATGTAAAGCGTTTTCTTGCGCTTGCAAACCACAGCCTTGAAAGCCGCGGCTTTGCGCCGTTTTGTACCGCAGAAGTAAAATACGCTATGAAGGAATTGGAGGATGCGTCGGCCCGTTTCGTTGAGGTTGTCGAACCGCTCTCCAGAGAATACGGCTTTCATTTCAGCACCGGAATCGTTCCCCCTGAAAATAAAGTTTATATCTGGTATGATGAAGATGCGGTTCCGGACAAATTTCTTGCCGCACTAAATCTCTTTCCGGAAGATATGCGGGTACTGAACCCCTCTGAAAATTACACGGTCACCCTTCCGTAAGATGAAATCGGGCGAAGCGCCCCGTTTAATACCCGCTGTTTTCATGGCAGAAAGGGGAATCCGCCGGCACGGAATCGTTTCCTTCCTCTTTTTTCTGCTTTAAACAGCCGTACAAAATACATTCCCGCGTCCTATGCGCTAAAAAGCACATATGCTTATAAACGAGAGAGACCGCCCCGGCACTTTGCCGAAACGGTCTCTCTTTCATCTTTTCCTATTTGAAACAGGGCATATTCTTTTTTACAGCGAACAGTTGCCGGAACGGTTTACGGAGCAAACCTTATAATAGCCCGGTTTCCCATCCGGATCGACGCATTTTTCTGCAATGGTCGATGCGATCTGGTTTTCCTTCGACGGGGCGAAATCCGGCGTTTCCCCCTTGTATACACGGTAGTACACATGGGACGGATCGGCTGAAGCATCCCACGAAACCGTGCCCGCTTCTGCGCGCACGCCGGTAACGGCAGCCGGCCTTTCCTCCGTATAATCCGTTGTCAGCATCACAATGGCGTTCCCCGGCATCTCTAAGCTGACCGTATCGTCTTTGACGTCGAGCAGCTCTTCATAATCCTGCAAATCGCCGAACTTGCTGCGCGGCACGTTGTTCGAATCGTACACATATTTGCGCAGCTTTTTCCCCGGCTTCAGGTTTTCAAGCGACAGCTGGATCTCCGTCTTTCCCGGATGGCGGTTTACAATCGCGATCGAGAACGAACCGTCGTCGTTTACCACGCCGCCGCTGCGCAGCAGGTAATCCTCTGTCTCAATGGTAAGCGGCTTGCTGTTATACTTAAAGTACTTGACAAACAGGCCGTATGCATACAGCCAGTCGCGCGGCGAGTAGTCGTCGCCGTCCCAGCGCGTCAATCCCCATTTGTTTAAGCGCGGGGCCAGCCCGTCCGGATTCGGGATATCGGTAAAGGTCCACATCGCCATTGCATAAACGCCTGCATTCATGGCCGCCAGCGCCATTTCGGAAATTTGCAGGGCGGAATACGCCTCTTTCCCATTATAAAACGCATCACATACGTCCATCTTCACGCCGTTGATATCGCGTTTCCCTTGCTTAAAGGCCTGCGCCAGTCCGAACTCGCCTAAGATAAACCGGCGCTCATAGGGCCGCAGCATCACGACAACATCGCTGCACTGCCGTTTGAATACCTTATAAAAGTCAAGATCCTCCGGTTCAAAATCGTTGACGTAGTGATGGCCGCCGAACACGCCGGAAATCGGCACCATCCCGTTCGCAATCGCCCATTCGATTGTCTCCCAGCGCTCGCGCGGCGACGCGTCGGTCGCCAGCAGGCGCACCGGCAGGTAGCGCTTGCGGAATTCGTTGTACAGATGGGTGTGATAGCGTTTAAAGGTCTCCATCTCAAAGTTTAAGTCGCCCCAGTCGTCCAGGCTCAGCTCATTGGACATGCAGTAGATCTGGACGTTGGAAATCCCTTTTTCTTTAATGACATACTCAAGCCGGTCCGCCACGTCTTTTGCATACGTATTAAACTCTTCCTCCGTATGATAGCGCGGGCAGCGCCCTGTGAGATAAATGGTGGTGCCGGTCAGGCGGTGCATTTTTTCACAGTATTCCGCAAAATCGTCCATCTCCTGTTTGGTCCAGTTCGGAGCGCCGCCCCCGATCCGTGAAAAGCCAGGGGAGAGCTCGTGAAAGATCTTCCCCACCACCTCGTTGAACTGGCGGTCGCTCATTTTCCGGTACTGCCCGGCCTCGGAGTTGTGGAACCCCATCCCGCCGAAACGCGCCATAATCTCCTCCCGGCGCGCTGTCATCTTACTTGCCATTTTGTTTTCCTCCGTCTAAGGCGCACGGTACAACACATCCCGCACAGCCGTATTTTGATTTTGATTATAGCGGCGGGCCAAATGGATTGCAAGAAAAACCGCGCAGTTTTTCTTGTGGTTTTTTGACAAATATATAAAATCAATAAAGCGCATTTTGTACACCCGTATGCTTTTGTAAAACGAACGGATTGGTAAAATAAAACTGGACAATATTGTTTATTTTTTATATATACAAACGGTTATCCATCTGCTATAATATAAATGCAAAGGAGAGTGATTTTATGAAAAAGATTATAGCTATTTTTCTTATTGTTTCTATGTGCTTATATCTCTCTGTTCCTGCTTCTGCCGAAACATCATTAACCGAAGAAGAAATGATGGAAAAAAATCGTCTTTATCATTTAGTTATTGATTGGTTCGAATCAAAGTATGATGCTTCTTGTCACGGTGATTTTTATTTTG
This sequence comes from uncultured Oscillospiraceae bacterium, assembly GCA_904384225.1. Lineage (GTDB taxonomy): Bacteria > Bacillota > Clostridia > Oscillospirales > Ruminococcaceae > Paludihabitans. Next base: position 28,209 of record CAJFJV010000001.1, read on the forward strand.
ATCATAATGGTGATCTTATTTTGAACATTGTGCCTGAAAAATTTACATCTAAAATGAAAGAAGATATTTATAAGTGTAATCAAATGCTGCAAAGAAATATTCTTACAAAAAAAGGTATTCGCACAGTTGAAGTTCAATATACTCTAAAAGAACTTTATTCTTTCTATAACACTCTGCTTGATTATTATAAAACAGAAGGATTTTATTGTATTTCAATTGATACTATTAACAATAAAATTTCAGTTGAACTTCCAAATTCTATACCTCGTATAAAAAATATTTCTACTTTTTCCAATATTCCTTCTGAAGCTGTTCATTTCTGCTATAAAGAAAGTGGAGGATTTACAATTAAAAAAGCAGCCGATAGATATCTTTGCGACAATAATATATCAACACGCGCAACAACTGTAAATGTGCGTCCCGGTACGACGGGTGCGTCAGGAGGATCTGGTTGTACAATGTCATGGGGAATTAAATATCAAGGAAAATATTGTTATTTATATGCTGGCCATGGAGTGGAGCTAGGAAATTCTGTTTTCTACAATGGAATAAATATCGGGAAAGCCATTTATAAAAAAACCGGTGGCAGTCTCGACTGTGCGCTTATTGAACGAGCGGATTCCGCCAAATCAATCAGCAATCTTCTTCCCAACGGAGATACGCTTTCTTATGCCGCGCCTAAACGGAATTACAAAGCCAATGATATCGTATGGATGTACGGCGCGTCGTCAGCAAGAAGAAGTGGAACCATTCAACGTATATCAGCTGGTGTGTATACAGATGAAGGATATCTGTCAGATGTTATCTTGGCCTCTTATACTGGAGCTTCCGGAGACAGCGGCGCGCCGGTTTATTACGGCAGCAGTGATGGGCGGACCCCGCTTGGAATCCATTCGGCATATTCCAAAACAAGCCAGTATTCGGCTATCATAAAACTGCATAATATTCTTGATACGACGGGAGGCGTCCTCTATGATTTTTAAAAAAGCTTGGATTCTTTTTCTTGCCCTTGTCCTCCTGCTCCCTCTTTCGGCGTGTTCACAGCCCTTGGCGGAAGAAATCACATTCGATCCGGAGGATTTTGCACTGAACGAAGCAGGCAAAACAAGCGCCAGCGCGGCCGGGCATCAATTACTCGACCTGTTTGATTCCTATTTTACCGATGCCGATTATGGCGACGCCTATTTTGACGAAAACGGCAGAGGCCTGCATATCAATATTGTAAAGGGCTCGTCCCAGCGGGAAAACATTGCACGGTTTATTGCGCTTGCAAACGCCGAATTGGAGAAAAACGGCTTTCCGCTGATCCAGACCCATGAAGTGGATTTTTCAAAAAAGGAGCTGGAAGAAGAGAAAAACAAATTGGAGCAAACCTTGCAGGAACAGGATATCCCCTATCACCTTTTGGCGGTAGATACACAGCAAAACCGCATCACCGTAGGATACTCCGATATCTCCGCCTCATACCGGAACAAAGTGCTGCGGCATATCGATAAAAAATATGTTGTTTTTGAAATATGGGGCGAATTCAGCACCAGCGAAAAAGTAATCATAGAATAAGGGGCGCGAATCGGAAAACCGCAGCAATGCCGGATACGTTCCAGACAGCACGCCGTATCTTTCTGGAACGCAGCAGGGTGTCGCGCGCCGGATAAAACCTGTCCCTCTTCTTTCCATCTGTTAAGATCAAAACCGCGTCCTGTCTGACGTCCCCGCGCAGATCAGACGGCGAAGTCTTTTCCTCCCTCCCGCACACGCAGGACGGGACCGGAGGAAAGGGCCTGCCAAACAGGACACCGGCGGCGGCCTCCGTTTGAAACGGGGCCGCCGCCGGTGTTTTCTTCCGTTTTTCCGTCTTCCGTCAAAAACGGTTACACAGCATATGATATTCCTATTCCCTTTTAAGGTCTCGCATCTCTCTTCTTCCATCGTACCAAGCGCTGGCCGCCGTATTGATAGCCGTATTCCTCTGCCAAAAAAGAGCCTGTTCCGTATTCGATGCAGTGGCGGCGCTATATCCCAGTATTTTACTGGTGTTGTCTTCGATCGCGTCTAAGTACCCCTCAATCCGTTTGCTGCTCTCCCGGATCTCATCCGCCAGCATCCGCTGGCCGGATACGATTTCATCCAGCTGCCCGATAATATCATCCAGCTTGTTGATGATAATCCCCGTCCGCAGCTCCGATTCATAAAGATTGTATGCACCGCCCGGCCCGGTTAAACTGAAACAGCGTCCCGAAGCCAGATATTCATAAAGCGTGCTGACTGGAACAAGCCCGCGGTATTTGGGATAAAGATACCCATAGCCGTACATTTGGTTCAACAGGCGTTTTTTCTCCTGCCGGCCTTTCTGCGCACGGTCTAAAGACTGCGACGTCTCCTGCCACATCACGCTGCGTCCGTGGTTCTCCTCCACTGCCTCTTTATAAGCGGCCTGCTCTCCTTTCCGTTCCCGCAGGCCTGTATACAGCCGCCTTAACGCACCGATAACAGCACCGGCCGCCGCGCCGCAGACTACTCCCTGCAGCGAGGAAAACGATACAAAAAAATGAAGAATCCAACCGGCAGCCAGCCCGACGACGGCGCCGATTAATGCCGAAAAAATACTCCATCCGATAATACGGAATACCAGCCAAATAGGCTTCCTTATCTTTGGCACCCACACCAGCTGGGATGTAAAAGAATATTGCTCTGTCAATTCTTCCTGCAATGCCGAAAGCTCATAGTCGGATAATTCCAGCTCCTTTAAAAGCCGCAGATACTCTATCATATCCTGCAGCGGCAGCGGATCTCCAAATTGCTGTCCGGCCGTCGTTTCCGCAGATAAAACTGTTTGCTGCCCCTGTGCGCCTAAAGCACAGCCGCACACACTGCAAAACTGCGAGCCGTCCGGAAGCTGTGCACCGCATTTAAAACAAACCATGATATGCCCTCCCCATTTTGTCCTGCCGCAATACGGCCGCCGCGTCCCTGCGCACGCCCGGCCGCCCGCATCAGGATGCAGCATTTTTTGTCGTAGCTGCGCGAAGAATATGGTTTGTTTTTATCATATCGCGTTTTAGAAGAAGGCGCTACCTAAATTATGCAAAAGGAGGTTTTTATCTTATAGCCTTTTTATTTCCTGTTTGTTTTCTTCTTTCCTTTCATCCGGGAAGCCGGCGGCGCCAAGCAAAGGCTGCCCCGTCTTTCCCGTTTACTGCGGATTCCCGCCAATGCTGGCTTCCCATCCGCCGTCCTCGAAAAAATACACGTATTTTGATTGGATATGGCGCAGCACACGCCTTTGGTATGAGGAGGATATGTCCTCGAAGCCGACGCCGATACGGTTTTTCTGCACATCCAAAAGCATGGTGTTAAACGGGATATCCGCATCCTGAAGCGCCTCGCTCAATCGATCCATTTGCGCTTGAAGCTCCTGTTCGGAAAAATCCACTTCATGCGTCTGGATCGGCGGAAAGCCGTTTTTCTCCAATTCGGCGTCTGCAAGCGCAATAAACCGTGCAATGTTTTCCCTCTGGGACGAGCCCTTTACAATATTGATATGCAGGCCGCCGCCGTTTTCGTCAAAATAGGCGCCTCCATAGTCTGCGTCGGTAAAATAGGAATCAAACAGGTCGAGTATTTGATGCCCGGCCGCATTGGGGTCTGCCGCATTCCTCTCCCGAAGCGTGAAATCCTCCGGGTCGAATGTGATTTCTTCCGCCAAGGGCTGTGAACACGCCGAAAGGGGGAGCAGGAAAAGGAAAGAAACCATCAGACAAAAGAACCGTTTCATAAGATGCACCTCTTCTTTAAAAAATATTCTTAATATTTCTATTTTATTGTTTAAAAATCGTATAAAGATGCGCCCGTTTCATCTATTATATTATGCAATTTCACAACACAAGCTCTATTCAAGTTTCCACTGTATGCTACATGTATCCCCAATGGTGCAGTATTGCTATAATAAACAGGAGCACCACTATCACCATGTGTTCCATAATAAGTAGCCAAAATAATATCGGATATGTAATGCCCATCATAATAAACGGTAGAAGAGCAACTCTCAATAACACCGGAACGTCTCGCTGAGCGAGCACCATACATCCAAATTGTATCATTTGCTTTATAGTCACGTTTCGGAGAACTGTACGGCAAACGGCTTCCATTAGGTAAAAAGCTGCTTATTGTTTTATACGAATCAAACCGCTCAACAATTGCACAATCCAATCTGCCATCTACTTTCGAATAAATTGTTTTTCCTATATTTTGACCATTATAAAATATAGAGTCTCCTACATCGGCGCCATGCCCTGCAAATAAATAACAATATTTCCCTTTATATTGAAGCCCCCAAGAAAAAGTAGAATATCCTCCTCCGTTATATCCTGCAGCCCCAGGGACTACATTAGTGTATGCTGCCAAAGGTGAAACATCCACAGACGACGCCATCGTTGACAAATCTTCTTTTCCCGATGTAAACTCACCGTTTTCCTCATATACTATTGTAATAGCATCTACAGGGATTTCTGTAGAAAACAAAGCTTTTCTAGGATGCGGAAGAGATTCAGGAAGATGTACAACAATCTGATTATTAATTGTATCAACATCAATACTATTGAATCCTTCTATCTTGAAATAATCTACCATTTTTTTCTGAATTGCCTTCAACTCTGCTAGTGTATACTTCACTTCAACTGTGCGAATTCCACTTTTAGTCAGTGCATTTTTTGACAAAAATTCATTGCATTTTTCAAGATCGTTTTTCATCTCTAATGTAAATTTTTCTGGAACTATATTTAATACAAGATTTCCAGCATCATCAAAATAAAAATCACCATCCATCGTTTCATCATACCTTGCATCAAACCATTCAATCGCAATGTGATACAACCGACTTTTTTCCACCATGTCTTCTTCTGTCAATATACTCTCTGCATATGCGGATGAAAAAGACATTGACATAAAGATAGGGATAGGATAACAGCTAAAAATTTTTTCATAGCGATACCTCCTTTTTCTTTATTATACCAAAGGAAAACTGTCATGTATATATTGAAATAATACAATAATTGGATTGATAATATGTAGAAAGTATCCAATCCCTTCCCTTTCTTCATGCCTTTTCGCTTTCCTGTCCCGAATGGAAACGCACCGGCGGCGGGCCCGTTAAACGAGGCCCGCCGCCGGTCTTTCCTTTTCAGCCTTTCCGCCCTTTATTGGAGCGCCGCAAGGCTCGATTCAATTTTTTCAAGCAGTTCTTCCGATTTTGCCAGCTTCTCCCGGATATCGTTTACCACTTTCTCCGGCGCTTTGGAGACAAAGTTTTCATTTGCAAGCTTTTTGGTGTGCAGCGCAATCTCCTTCTCGCACTTTGCCTTTTCGCGTGTCAGGCGCTCGCGTTCTTTGTCCTTGTCGATCAGGTCGTCCATCGGCAGAAAGATGCGCGCGCTCCCTGTCGCAATCTGCACCGCGCCTTCCACCGCCTGTTCCCGCGCCACGGATACGCCGGACGCCGAGGCGAGCCGCTCAAAGAACGGCGCACAGTCGCGGAAAACCTGCTCGAAGTCCGTTGCGATATAGACCGCCGCTTTCCGGGACGGCGGCACGTTCATCTCCGTGCGCGTATTGCGGATCGCCCGGATCGCCTCCATAACGCGGGCGAACGCGCGCTCTTCCTCCGAAAAATCAAGCGCAGCGTCGTACACCGGCCAAGAGGCCTTCATAATGCTCTCTGTATCCGTTGGAAGCGCCTGCCAGATCTCCTCCGTAATAAACGGCATAAACGGGTGCAGGAGCTTCACCGTATTGGAGATCAGGAAAACCAGAACCCTTTGCGCGTATACGGCCGTCTCACCGCCTGATTGCAAACGGGATTTTGTCAGCTCAATATACCAGTCGCACAGCACGTCCCAGACAAAGTCATATATTTTCTGTTCCGCAAGGCCGAGCTCAAATTTATCAAGATTCTCCGTAACTTCCTTTACCAAGCGGTTGTACTGTGAAAGCACCCACTTGTCCTCAATCGCCAAAGTGTCCGGAAGCGTGCAGTCCGCCACCTCGTCCGAAAGGTTCAGCAGGACAAAGCGCGTCGCGTTCCAAAGCTTGTTTGCAAAGTTCCGCGCCGCCTTGATCTTTTCATCCGAAAAGCGCATGTCGTTGCCCGGGCTGTTGCCGGTAACGAGCGCCAGCCGCAGCGCGTCCGCACCGTACTGGTCGATCACCTCCAGCGGATCGATGCCGTTGCCAAGCGATTTGGACATTTTCCGTCCCTGGGCATCGCGGACAAGGCCATGGATAAACACCGTGCGGAACGGTACTTTTCCGGTCTGCTCAATGGCGGAGAAGATCATGCGCGCCACCCAGAAAAAGATGATATCATACCCTGTAACGAGCGTGTCGGTCGGATAAAAATAGCGGAGATCCTCCGTCTCATCCGGCCAGCCGAGCGTGCTGAACGGCCACAGCGCCGACGAAAACCAAGTGTCAAGGGTATCCTCATCCTGTGAAAGGTGCTCTCCGCCGCATTTCGGGCAGGCCTGCGGCGCTTCCTTCGCCACCGTCATCTCCCCGCAGTCCGCGCAGTAGTAAGCCGGGATGCGGTGCCCCCACCAGAGCTGGCGGGAGATGCACCAATCCTTGATATTCTCCATCCAGTGATAATAGATCTTGTCAAAGCGTTCCGGGATAAAGCGGGTTTCGCCGCTGCGCACCGCTTCAATTGCCGGCTTTGCAAGCGGCTCCATCTTGACAAACCACTGCTTGGATACGCGGGGCTCCACCGTAGTGTGGCAGCGGTAGCAGGTCCCGACGTTGTGTGCGTGCGGCTCAGTCCTCACAAGATAGCCGCCCGCCTCTAAATCGGCAACAATCGCCCGCCTTGCCTCATAGCGGTCCATCCCTTCGTATTTCCCGCCGTTTTCATTGATATGCGCGTCCTCGGTCAGCACGTTGATTACCGGCAGATTGTGCCTGAGGCCCACCTCAAAGTCGTTGGGATCGTGCGCAGGCGTGATCTTTACAACACCCGTGCCGAATTCCATATCCACATAGCTGTCCGCCACCACCGGTATCTCACGCCCGACCAGCGGCAGGACAAGCGTTTTCCCCACTGCGCTGCGATAGCGCGCATCCTCCGGGTTGACCGCCACCGCCGTATCGCCCAAAAGCGTTTCCGGCCGTGTCGTCGCAAGCTCAAGCCAGCCGCTCCCGTCTTTAAACGGGTAGCGCAGATGCCAGAAGTGGCCCTGCTGCTCTTCATATTCCACCTCCGCCTCGGAAATGGAGGTCTTGCAAGCCGGGCACCAGTTGATAATGCGTTCGCCGCGGTAGATAAGGCCTTTTTCATACAGGCGGACAAACACCTCTTTCACCGCTTTGGAACAGCCCTCGTCAAGCGTAAAGCGTTCGCGTGTCCAGTCACAGGCCGTGCCTAATTTTTTTAGCTGCGAAACGATCCGCCCGCCATAGGTCTCTTTCCACTCCCACGCGCGTTTTAAAAAGCCCTCGCGGCCTAAATCCTCTTTGCTCAGCCCCTCTTCCCGCATAGCGGCGACGATTTTCGCCTCCGTTGCAATGGAGGCGTGGTCGGTCCCCGGGACCCAAAGCGCGGAATAGCCCTGCAGCTTCTTATAGCGGATCAAAATATCCTGAAGCGTCTCGTCAAGCGCATGCCCCATATGCAGCTGCCCGGTAATATTGGGCGGCGGGATCACAATGGTATACGGCGTCTTCTGCGGGTCGCGCTCCGCCGTAAAATAGCCGCCCTTCATCCAAAAGTCGTAGATCCGATCCTCAAAGCCCTTCGGATCATACGTTTTTGCAAGAAGCGGCCGCCCGGCCGCCCCTTCGCGCGCCTTTTTAAAATGCAAGCTCATATCTTGCCCCATGCGACAAAAGCAGGCCGTCCGTCAGCCGGATGCGGAGGATGCACGTACCGGGATCGTTTTCGTCGACATGGCCGTTCCCGTACCACTCAGCGAAAGCCTTCCGGAGGCGGGCTGCCAGCGCCGCATTCTTTTCATCGCAGATATGCCCCAGATTATCGCCCGTACCGTGCGCAGTGAACCAGTCCCCGCACACCGCAACCGCAGGATTTTCGGCGATCTGCCGCATTTTGCCGGACATCGCGTGCGTTATGACGTAAAATGCGCCGTCCTCATAATACGCATTGACCGTGCGGACCGACGGCCGCCCGTCTTCAAGCGTTGCCACCGCAATCAGGGCGTCGTGCCCGAACCGTTCGTTTAAAATACGCTCTGCCTCAGCCGGAATCGTCTTTCCCATTTTCTTTTCCCCTTTCGTCTCTCATCCCAAACGGGCAAATTCTCCAATAAAAAACGCCCCAAGCCGCAAAGGCTCAGGGGCTACCTTCCCTTCCGTCTGCCCAAAGATTCGCACCAGCCATCTTCTCTCTGTGCGGCAGAACGGAACGTACTCCTCCCCGTCGAAGCCGGTTCCTTATTGCTCTTATTATAACGGACGCAAAAACAGGTGTCAAGCCTTTTTCACACCCCGTATATCTTACATCGAAGCGCAGCCTGAACAGGACGCGCCCTTTGATCCCCGGCTTATGCGCCGTTCTCCGCAAGCGCGGAAACAGCCGCTTCGTCCGGCGTGACAAACGCCGTTTTATAATCCGTAAAGATCACCATGCCGGGCCTTGCGCCGGCCGGCTTTTTCACATTTTTGACAAGCGTGTAGTCAACCGCCACCTGTGCGGAATCCCGCCCCTTTGAATGGTACGCGGCGATCATTGCCGCTTCGGTGATGGTGCGGTCGGGTATCTTTTTCCCGTCTGCCTCCACGATCACATGGGAACCGGCAATCCCCTGCGTATGCAGCCAAAGGTCATAGTTTTTCGCTGTTTTCATCGTCAATTTATCGTTTTGTTTGTTGTTCCGCCCGCACAGGATCCGAAACCCGTCCGATGAGCGGTACAAAAGCGGCGGCTGCGCCTTCAGCATCCGGTTTTGCTTTTTCGGCAGTCGGATATACCCCTGTTCCGCCAGCTCTTCCCGGATCTCAAGAAGCTCGCTCTCCCCTTCCGTACGGCTCACTGCGTCGAATACGCTGTCTAAATAAGAGAGTTCTTCCCGTGATTTTGCCATCAGATCCTTAAGCTTATCCTCCGCCGTGGCCGCCTTGCGGTATTCCGCATAGTATTTCTGCGCGTTCTGCACCGGCGTCAGCTTAGGATCCAGCCGGATTACCGTTTCCGGGCTTCCCTCCTCGTAAAAATTCTCAAGCGTCACCGTGCGGTCGCCCTTTTTCATCCGATAAAGGTTGGCGTTCAGCAGGTCGCCGCATTGGCGCAGATGCTCGCGGTCGGCGCAGGTGCGCAGCTCCTCTTCCTGTAACGCAAGCTTCTTGGCAATGCGGTCCGTCGTATTGACAAGCAGCTTCAACAGATCGTGCGACCGCTGTTTCATCCGTGCAACCCGGTCGCGCTCCGCATAAAAGTGGTCGAGCAGCGCGCTGGGCGACTCATAGCGCCTTTTTTCCTTCACCGCGCCGTACTGCTCAATATCGCAAAGCGTAAACTCCCGGATCCTTTTTTCCTCGTCCGACACAGCGGTAAACGCCGCCTTGCCCGTCCTCAAAGTCTCGCGCAGCTTGGCGACCTCCTCCCGCAGACGGTTTTTATAATAGCCGGAAAGCTGTCCCGTTTCAATGTCCTGTCCCTTGAGCGCACGGAACACAAGCTCTCTTGCAAGGACAGGCGACACACCGGAAAGGGCCTGCATAACGGCTTTGGCGCAGTCCGGCGTGCGTGCGCTGAAGATCCGCGCCATGACAGGGCCGTCTTCTTCCTCCAGCAGGTTTATTTTATCCTGCCCGGGCGGCGCCTGATACGTCCCGCCTGGCAGCACGGTCCGGACGCTTGAAACCTCATCGGAAACGCGCTTGATGGCGTCAAGGATCCTGCCGCCTGCATCGGTCAGGATCAGGTTGGAATGCCGCCCCATGATCTCGGCTACCAGCGTCACCGTAGTAAGATCGCCCAATTCATTAACGGTCTCAAATACAAAAGAAAGCACGCGATCCAACCCGCTCTGTCGGATCGACAAAAGCTTTCCCGAACCGATGTGTTTGCGCAGCAGCATGCAGAACATCGGCGGTGATTTGGGATTTTCCAATGCAAGCTCTGTAAAATGGACGCGCGGACTTGCCGCATTTGCCGAAAACAGCACCTTCCTGCTGCCGCCGCGCAGGCGGAAAGTGAGAACCAGCTCTTCTTTTGAAGGCTGTGCGATTTTCTCCACCCGCGTCCCAATCAGCACGCTGCGCATCTCCTGCGCTGTCAGATATAAAAAAGCACCGTCCAGTGCCATAAAACCCCTCCTTTTAAAAATGGGCTGCTCTTTTTATCATACACGTTTTTTCGCAGGATTACAACCGCAGGATAACGGCCGTTTGCCGCAGGGAGCCGGATCCCTGCCTTCGGCTTCCTTGAGCGGGCGCAAAAAAGCCGCTCCAACCGGAGCGGCTTTTCGCTATTCAGTTGTTATACAGACGGTGTCTTTTTTCCCGCGGCGGTTGCCCGTCGCGGCACCTTACGGGTTAAACTGTTCGGTGGAGGTTCTCCTTTCCGTTTTTTCAGTTAACCTGCGTTTTGTTAAAGCACACATCGTCACGCACCCTTTCGTATCGCCTTTTTCGGTTTTTACGAAAGTTTTCAAATCATCGGACTCACCTTTTCCTCATTTGGAATAACAGAGGCCGCCTGACTTATTTCATTGGTAACACCTATTTCTTGTTTTACTTGTTTGTTGTCGATTATGCCCTTCTAAGCTCCCGTGACGGTTCTCCGCCACGGTATCTTACGGGCTGAACTTTTCGGCGGAGGTTCTCCTTTCCGTTTTTTCAATCAGCCTGCGTCTTGTCAAAGTGCACATCGCCACTCATCCTTTCGTATTGCCTTTTTCGGTTTTTACGAAAGTTTTCAAATCATCGGTCTCACCTTTTCCTCATTTGGAATAATAGGGGCCGCCTGACTTATTTCATTGGTAACACCTGTTTCGTCTGTAGTTTGGATATACAGCTTACCTGTACATCGGACTCACCTTTTCTCTTTTTTTGGAAAGATTTTTTCGGATGATGAAACATCTATCCATAAGCATCCTGTTTCTATCGCGGCGGATGCACCGCTGTCGTTTTTGTATGGAAAGAACGAACCAGCTTCTGCTGCGAGATGCTGTCCGCTGTATCATCTAATCGTGGAGATTATACCGGTGGAAGGTTTTCTCCCTTTTTTATAACCGGTACTGTTTTTATATCAGCGGATGCATCCCTGTGCTCTTTCCATACGGAACTGGCCGATTGGCTCATCTAAGCACATTCTGCTATCCTCCTTTATTCAATTTTGTAGGATCTTGTTTTGTTTTTCTTTATCCTCTTCTCTGATCCTGTCTATACTATACCACGAGAACTCCAAATTGTCAACAGTTTTTTATGTGAACTTTTTATTATTTTATTAAAAAGAAATAATAAACTTCTTACTCTTGACATTGTAACTTTCCCACGGTACAATTAAAATAGGTTTAAACGGGTAATGGAAGGAGGCATGTATATCATGTCTGAAGAATTAGAATATAATCCGGATCTGTATACTTTGGTGGACGAAGAGGGCGTGGAGCAGACCTTCGAGCTGCTTGACGTTATGGAAGTGGACGACGACCGCTATTTTGCACTGATACCGTATTACGAAAATCCGGAGGATCTCCTTGACGACACGGCGGAGCTGATCGTTTTAAAAAGCCAGCTCGATGAAAACGGGGAAGAGCTCATGATCTCCATCGACGATGAGGAAGAGTACCAGCGGATCGGCCAAATGTTCTTAGAAAAGCTGAGTGCGTATTTTGACGGCGAAGACGAATAAATTTCCCATTGTTTTCTGTCCGGTTTACGGTTATAATAAAAGAAAGCGGACGGCATGCCCCCTGTGCAGAGCGTATGGGGTTCCGTTTTGACAAAACAGCATGATGTTCTGCGCTGTGCGCCTGTACGGATAATATAAATCCAACACCTATTTTTTCGGAGGCCGGACTCTTGTGCCGGGATGCAGACCTCCCGCCTTTCGGCGGACGTTGGGAGCGCAAACGCAACAAGGAGGCTTCCACCTGCTTTAACCGCGGGTTTTTAGCTTACTGTGCAGAAACGGCAGGGCGGATCAAAAGAGGCGTGAATACGCCTCTTTTTTATATGCCCGAAAAAGCGCCGCCGCTTCTCCCGCTTGCTTAAAAAAACACCTTGCCAAAGAAAGGATGTGCCCTGTTATGGAGCATGCATTGGACCGCACAAAAGCGCTGATCGGCGAAAAGGCCGCAGCCCTGCTTTCCGCAAAACGTGTCGCAGTCGTCGGTTTGGGCGGCGTAGGCGGAAGCTGTGCAGAGGCTTTGGCCAGATGCGGTATCGGCTCGCTCATCCTGATGGATCATGATACGGTGGACGTCACCAATTTAAACCGCCAGCAGTTTGCGACCGCAGGCACGCTTGGCCTGCGCAAAACGGAAGCTGCAAAAAGGCGTCTTGGCCAAGCCGCCCCGTGGTGCTCCCTTTTTGAGCTGGACGCCTTTTACAGCGCAGATACCAGAGAACTGCTGTTTTCGCTCCATCCCGATTTGGTCATCGACGCGATTGATACCGTAACAGCCAAGCTTGACCTTGCCGTCTCCTGCAAGGAACGCGCAATCCCCGCTATCACCTGCTTGGGGACGGGGAACCGGCTGGATCCCTCCGCCTTCCGGCTTGGCGTGATAGAGGACACCGCCGGCTGCGGCTGCGGCTTGGCGCGCGTCATGCGCCGGGAACTGAAAAAGCGCGGCCTTTCCGGGCAGCCGGTGCTCTATTCGACGGAAGCCCCGCGCCCTGTTGTCTGCGATACGCAAAACGGGCGGCACAGCCCGGGCAGCATCAGCTTCTGCCCCCCCGCAGCCGGGCTTATGCTCGCCTCCTGGGCGGTGCGCCGGCTTCTGGAGGGTTGATTGCCGCGCTTTCTATAATACAGATTAAAACAGCCCGTACGGGCTGTTTTTTTTCCAAACGGCGCACCGCCGCCCTTGCCCGCATCGGAAATTTTGCCCTTTGCGAATAAAACCGCCGGAAAAATTCCATCCTATAACCGTACCGCATGGCCGCCGCTTCCGCCCAAACCGGCGGCCATGCCATACTTGCGCGAAAGGAGTGCACACCCATGAAACCTGCGTCAAGGTTTGCGCTGACAGGCGGTCTCACCGGACTGTTAAACGGCATTTTCGGCGCCGGCGGCGGCCTGCTCGCCGTACCCATGCTCCAAAAAAGCGGCCTTCCCCCCAAAAAAGCACATGCGACTTCGATTGCCGTCACACTGCCGCTCTCCCTTTTCAGTGCCGTCCTTCTCTTTTTCGGCGGCGTCCGTGCAGAGCTGTGGGACGTCCTGCTGGCCTGCGCCGCAGGGCTGCCCGGCGCGTATACCGGCTCACGCCTGCTCAGCCGGATCAACCCCTCTTTGCTGAAACGGATTTTCGGCGGCGTTATGGTCGTCTCGGCTGTGCGGTTGTTTTTCCGATGAATTGGATGCTTCTCCCCGTCGGGTTCTTAGCCGGCGTCTGCGCTTCCATGGGGATCGGGGGCGGCTTTGTCTTAATGCTCTATCTCACACTGTTCGCCGGCCTTGCCCAAAAAGACGCACAGCTTTTCAACCTGCTCTTCTTCCTCCCCGTTGCCGCCCTTGCACTGTTCCAGCACAAAAAAAACGGGCTTATCGACGCAAAGGCGGCAAAAAGCGCCGTTTGGGCCGGGCTCGGCGGCGCCGCGGCCGGCGCAGTAGGCGCAGTCTGGCTGTCCAACGAATGGATATCGAAGCTTTTCGCCGTACTGATCCTGCTCGCCGGCCTCAAGGAGCTGTTCGGCAAAAAGGACGGCTCGGGCGGCTAAGTCCCAGCCATGTTTTGCAGGCGGGCAGCGGGCATTTTGATAGGGCGCTTGGAAAAAGCAAAACCTGCAGGCCGTTTTCCGTCTGCAGGTTCTTTCTCTTTTTATTTCAAAACGCCGCTACAGCAGCTGGGCAATCGTCACAGCGTCCAGCTTTTCCTGGACCGTCCTGCTGATGTCGCCGAATACCTTTTGAACTTTGCACGCCGCATCGTCCTTATCCGGACGGTTACAGCATTCGCCCCCTAGGCACCGGCTCAGATGGTATTCTCCTTCCACCACTTCCAATATGTCTTTCAGCGTGATATCGGCAGGATCGTGGTTCAGCTCGTAGCCGCCCTGTATCCCTTTAAAAGAGCGCACCATACCGCTGCCGACCAAATTCCTGAGGATTTTCAGCGCAAAGCGGAGCGAAACCCCCGTTATTTCCGCAATAGTGCCGGCGTCCGTCCGGCGTCCCCGCCGTGCCAGGCACAAGATGATCCGGATCGCATAGTCCGATTCAAGTGTTATATGCATACTGTCTGATTCCCTCCGGCCCATATTGATGCCATAGCAGCGCCCGCGGACAAATAGCCGGAGCTGGCCCGCAGGTTAAACTATACCTCTTAGATATATATTATAGCCCTTTTTAAGCCGGATGTCAAATATCAGTCCAAAAAGTCCTTCAGCTTTTTGCTGCGGCTCGGATGGCGGAGCTTGCGGAGTGCCTTGGCCTCAATCTGGCGGATACGCTCACGTGTGACGTTGAACTCCTTGCCGACCTCCTCCAGCGTGCGGGAGCGGCCGTCCTCCAGCCCGAAACGCAGGCGGAGCACTTTTTCCTCCCTGTCCGTCAGCGTGGACAGCACGTTTGAAAGCTGTTCCTTTAGCAGGATGTGCGATGCGGCGTCATCCGGCGCCAGCGCTTCGTCGTCGGGGATAAAATCGCCAAGATGGCTGTCTTCCTCTTCCCCGATCGGCGTCTCAAGCGAGACCGGCTCCTGCGCGACGCGCATGATCTCCCGCACCTTGTCAATGGGCATGTCCAGCTCGTTTGCAATCTCTTCCGCACTCGCCTCATGGCCGTTTTTGTGCAAAAGCTGGCTGGATACCTTTTTGACCTTGTTGATGGTCTCTACCATATGCACCGGTATGCGGATGGTGCGCGCCTGATCGGCAATGGCTCTTGTTATCGCCTGACGGATCCACCACGTCGCATAGGTGGAAAACTTAAACCCTTTTGTATAGTCAAATTTTTCGACCGCTTTGATCAGGCCCAAATTCCCCTCCTGAATCAAATCCAAAAACTGCATGCCCCTGCCCACATAGCGTTTTGCAATGCTGACAACCAGACGCAGGTTTGCTTCAGAAAGCCGCTTGCGCGCCGCCACATCGCCTTCCGACATGCGTTTTGCCAGCTCGGTTTCCTCATCCGCCGACAAAAGCGGGACGCGCCCGATCTCTTTGAGATAGACTTTAACCGGATCGTCGATGCTGACGCCTTCCGCCTGCAGCTGCGCTTCCACGTTTTCCGGGTCATTGTGCGCAAAGTCCAGCGAAATGTCCGGGGTGTAGGTTTCCACGACCTCGATGTTCATGTTTTTCAGCGATTCGTACAGCTCTTCCACCTGATCTACATCGTAATCAAGATCCTCTATCGCATCGTTGATTTCCTGTGTGGTCAGCTTTCCGGCCGCCTTTCCCTGTTCAAGCAACTCTGCTACTGCATTTTTCTTTTCTGCCATACACTCAAACTCCTTTTCTGCCGCACAACCGCAGACAGTCCGTACGGTTGCCCCTGTTGTGTCCCGATATATTCCCGCCTGCCGGAAAATGGCGTCAGGCGGCCTTTCCTATAAGCCTTCCGGCTATTTCTTTTGTTTCAATATTTGACGGTACCGTTCGATATCCTCCGGAGCCGCGGCGGAAACCGCCTTTTTATCCGGCCTTTGCCGCTCCTGCGCAAGGGTGCGGATACAATCCTCGGCCATCTCCGCCGTGACCGGCGTCTCCGAAGAGCGCGCCAAAATCCTTGCTACGCCGCTTGCCTCGTCCGGGGAGAGAAGGGTGGAAAGCGTCGTCAGTGTAATGTCCGCCTGTTCCCCGTGCAAAGTGCGCATTGCGCTCAATACCTTTCTGTCGTATGTAGTAATAAAGTCTGTGTCCGAGACGGCGTCCAGCATCCTGCCGCATTCGTCGGGATGCCGCAGCATATAGGCAAGGATTCCCTCTTCCGCCATCGCCGCTCTTATATTCTGCGCTTTTTCCGGGTTTATGCGGTCGCGCGCCATTTCCCGGTTCGTTTCGATATCGCGCCACTCCCGCGCCTCTTCCTGACGGCGCTTTTTTTTCATCACGGCGGCCGCCTGTGCGTTGACGCTTTCAACCGAAACCCCGGCGTCTCTGGCGACGGAAGCCGCATACACCTCGCGGGAGAGCGGGTTGCGGATATCCGCCAAGATGTTGACCGCCCGCTTTAAATATTCGATGCGGCCTTCCGGCGTCTTCAAGTCCAGCGCCTTTTTCGCCGATTCCAGCTCGTGCGTGGTCGCGTCCCCCGCGTTGCCCAGCAGTATTTCAAAGCGCTTGGCCCCGAATTTTTTGATGTATTCGTCCGGATCCTTTGCGCCCTCCATATGCAGCACACGTGCGGAAAGCCCCGCATCCGACAAAATGTTGATCGCCCGGTGCGTGGCCGCCTGCCCCGGGCCGTCCGAATCATAGGCAATGACGACTTCCTTCGCATATTTGCTCATCAGCCGGGCCTGCTCTTCGGTAAGCGCCGTGCCAAGCGTCGCCACCACGTTGTGGAAACCAGCGGCGTAAATGGCGATCACGTCCATATACCCTTCGGCCAGAATCAGCCGTCCGTCCGCCTCCCCTTTTGCAAAGTTCAGCGAAAACAGGTTCCGGCTTTTTTTAAAAACCGGCGTATCGTCCGTGTTCAAATATTTGGGCCTGCTGTCGTCCATCACCCGGCCGCCGAATCCGATCACATTCCCGCGGAGGTCGATAATCGGGAACATGACACGGTTGCGGAACTTGTCGTAGCAATGGCCGCCGCGGCCCCTTGCCAGGACCGCCGCATCAAGCATTTCCTCCCGCTTAAAGCCCTTTTTCTGCAAAAAATCCCGCAGGCTGTCCCATGAGTCCGGCGCAAAGCCCAGCCCAAAAGCCGTAATCGTCTGGTCGGACAGGCCGCGGCCGCGCAAATAGCGGTATCCCGCCTGTCCCGCCTGCGACTTCAGGCACTTGTGGAAAAAGCGGGCGGCCTCCCTGTTGATTTCATAGATCCGCATTTTTCGGGCCGCCGTCCCGTCCTCCTCCTCTTCCGGCACGGCCATCCCGGCGCGCGCCGCCAAAAAGCGGATAGCCTCAGGATAATCAAGATGCTCCGCCTCCATGACAAAGCGGATGACGTCGCCGCCCTTGCCGCAGCCGAAGCAGTAAAAAGACTGGTTCTCCGGATAGACAACAAAGGAAGGCGTTTTTTCGGAATGAAACGGGCACAGCGCTTTCGCCGTCCGCCCTGCGCGTTTGAGCGGGACATAAGAACGGACGATGTCCTCAATATCACACTGTGCTGTAAGCTGCTCAATAAAGCTGCGCGGGATCACGGCGCGCCTCCTCTCTTATTTGCTCCAAAATTTCGGGATATAAAGCTCCTTGTAAAGCTCTACCGCGTACTGATCCGTCATGCCGGCCACATGGTCGCAGACGGCCTCCTCCTCGCCGAAACGTGCGATGACCGCCTGATACATGCCCGGCAGGCGCCCGGGATCCTGTAGGAAATGGCGGTACAGCGCCGCCACGATCTCCTCCGCCTTCCCCTCCTCCTGCTTGGCGGCCGGATTGCGGTAGACCGCTTCAAACATGAACGCGCGCAGCCGTAAATGCGCACGGTATACCTCGGGGGCCATGCGGATATCGTCTGAGGAGTTTTCCACCAGTGAATGGATGATGGTGGATATGCGCGCGCTTTTGGTACGCCCCAGCACATAAACGCAATCATACGGAAGATCGGCTTCACGCAGCACGCCGGCGCGCACGGCATCCTCGATATCATGATTGATATACGCCACTTTATCCGCAATCCGCACCACGCGCCCTTCCAGCGTCTGCGCCGGCGGCGTGCTCCCGGAATGGCAGGCAATGCCGTTTTTCACCTCATACGTAAGGTTTAAGCCCGCGCCGTTTTTCTCAATATGGTCGACGACACGGACACTCTGCAAATTGTGGCGGAAGCCCCGGCTGCAAAGCCTTGCAAGCGTGCGCTCCCCTGCATGCCCAAACGGCGTATGCCCAAGGTCGTGCCCCAGCGCGATTGCCTCCGTCAAGTCTTCGTTTAAGCGGAGCGCACGCGCGACCGTCCGGGCGATCTGTGCCACTTCAAGCGTATGGGTCAGCCTTGTGCGGTAGTGGTCCCCCTGCGGGGACAAGAACACCTGCGTTTTATGCTTAAGCCGCCGGAACGCGTTGCAGTGGATAATGCGGTCGCGGTCACGCTGATAATCCGTACGGATGTCACACGGCGTCTCCTGCCTCAAGCGGCCGCGGGAGCGTGCAGCCGGCGAGGCATACGGGGACAGCCACTCCTGTTCCAGACGCTCCTGCTCCAAACGGGTCATTCTGTCCCACCCTTTCTGCTGCAAAAATACTTCCTAATATATATGATACAGCAAAACTTTCGTTTTCCCTCTTTTTTGCCGCATAAAAAACAACGATCAGAAAAAAATGTGCATAAAGCCGCCGCAGGCAAGGCGTCTATGCATCCATATCGGCGAAAAAAAGCCCCGCGGATTCGGCGAAAGCACGCCCGCCCGAAAGCTCGGTCAGCGCTTTTGCAAACGCATCCTGCCTCTCCTGCTTCATTTGGATGAAAAGCGTGACGTTTTCGGCAAAATCCGCCTCTTTGACAACCGCCCCATATTCCGGCAGCATATACGTCAGCTTGCCGTAAAGGCTGTAGTCCAGCTTGACGCGCAGCAGGACGCACGGTTCCATATAAAGGATCCGGGCGGCTTCCACCGCAAGCTTTGCCGCATGGGAATAAGCGCGCACCAGCCCGCCGGTACCCAGCAGCGTACCGCCGAAGTAGCGCGTTGTCACGACGCAGACGTCGGTCAGCCCTTCCTTTATTAGGACGTCAAGCGTAGGCACGCCTGCCGTACCCTGCGGCTCTCCATTGTCGGAACAGCGCGAGATATCCCCCTCACGCAGGACGTAGGCAAATACGTGATGCGCCGCGTCGCGGTGCGCCTTAGCCGTTTGTACAATCACTGCCAGCGCCTCTTCCTCGGTTTTCACAGGGGCAATATAGCCAATAAAGCGCGATTTCCGTTCTACAAACTCTGCCGAAGCAGCTGTTTGAACTGTTTTATATGGCTGAATAAGAATCCCTTTCCTTATCTTCAAAATAAAAACAGAAAGCGATGCAGAGATCCTGCATCGCTTGTTTTTGCCGAAGCAAATTGCTTACATACCAAAACGCTTTTTAAATCTGTCAACACGTCCGCCGGTATCATTCAGCTTCTGACGCCCGGTGAAAAACGGATGGCATTTGGAGCATACCTCAACTCTGATATCTTTTTTCGTAGAACCGGTTTCGATAACCTCGCCGCAAGCACATCTAATCGTGGTCTGTTCATAGTTCGGATGAATTCCCTGTTTCACTTCTATTCACCTCTTTCAACGTACGGTCTTGCAATTCAATATGATACCACATACTTTGTAAAATTGCAAGCGCTTTTTCAACAAAATATTCAGGAATCCAGGCTTCCCACCAGTTCCGCCGCTTCCATCATTTTATCCCGCGCGTCCTGCAAATAGCCGTCGCCCTCAGCAACCCGCTCCAAAAAAGCGTCGTCCACCGTGTCCGCCGTCACCGCCCCAAGCTCTGTCCGATAGACCGCAATCCCCTTCAGGGCGCTGTCCGCGCTCTGGCTCAGGCAGTTTTGCACCTCTTCATATTTCTTCGGCGCTTCCAGCGCGGCAATTTCTTTGAACACGGCTTCCATCTCATCCAAATCGCCCATAACCTTTGTGCGGTTTTCGTCCGTCAAATCCCGGAACAGCGTCTCTACATCCGAATAGAACGCAGAGCTTGCCTCGCTTAAACGCGTAACCACTTCTTCTACCTTCTGCGTATACTCCGCCTCACTGGCAGAGCTGCAGGCGGGCATTGCCGCAAGCATGACGGCCGCCAGCACAAAAACAGCCAAACGCTTTACCAACTTCCGCATCTTTTTCTCCTTTACTACCCAGCGCATTGTCCTTATTTTTTTGCCCTATTATTGTACTATATACAAGGGAAAAGCGCAAGCGGGACTTTCAGGCCGAACGCCTTCCATTAGCTTGCCCGCCGTTGATACGCCTATTCCCCTGTGATATAATAGGTTAAACTATTCCCGAAAGGAGGGGAGGCGCTTTGATGGTATCGACCAAAGGGCGCTATGCGCTCCGCGTCATGGCGGATCTGGCGCAGCACAGCACCGGCGCCTATATCCCGCTTGCCGACATCGCCAAGCGGCAGGAAATATCAGAAAAGTATCTGGAAAGCATCATGTCCGTCCTGAGCAAGAAAGGGTTTGTGGATGCACTGCGCGGCAAAGGGGGCGGATATCGTTTAAACCGCACGCCGGATGCCTATACTGTAGGAAGCATCCTAAAAGCGGCCGAAGGCTCCCTTGCTCCGGTGGCCTGCCTCGAAGAAGGTGCGGCGCCCTGTAAAAGGGCCGCCGGCTGCTCCACGCTTTCCATGTGGACACAGTTTTATCAGCTGATCGACCGCTTTTTTGAAGATATTTCCCTATCGGATCTCATGCAAAACGAAGCGCAGGGGGCCTTGACCGCCACGCCGCAGGCCCGCCCTTGACAAACCGGCGGGCTCCCCCTATAATCGTATTAACATACCAAATAAATATGTTAATCATGCGGGGACGGTATGCCGCCGCGCTGCTTCCAAACTGAAAGGAGACGTCGTCTTATGTCCAACATCTACACCTCCGCCGATCAGCTCATCGGCAAAACGCCGCTTCTGGAGCTGTCCCATATCGAAAAGGAATTCGGCCTGAAGGCGAGGGTTTTAGCCAAGCTCGAATATTTAAACGTCGCCGGATCTGTAAAAGACCGCGTCGCCAAAGCTATGCTCGACCAAGCGGAGGCATCCGGCCGGTTGACAAAGGATTCCGTCATCATTGAGCCGACCTCAGGCAACACCGGGATCGGCCTTGCCTGTGTGGCGGCCGCAAGAGGGTACCGCATCATCATCGTCATGCCGGAGACGATGTCTGCCGAGCGGCGCCAGCTGATGAAGGCCTACGGCGCGGAACTTGTGCTGACAGAGGGCGCCAAGGGGATGCAGGGCGCAATCGCCAAGGCAGAGGAGCTTGCCGGGGAAATCCCTAACAGCTTCATCCCCGGCCAGTTTGTCAACCCCGTCAACCCTAAGGCGCATTTTGAGACGACCGGCCCGGAGATTTATGCGGACACCGACGGATGCGTCGACTATTTCGTGGCCGGCGTCGGGACCGGCGGCACCATCACCGGCGTCGGCGGGTATTTAAAATCCAAACTCCCCGATGTGAAAATCATTGCGGTAGAGCCCGCCGCCTCCGCCGTCCTCTCCACCGGCGCCGCAGGCAGCCATAAGATCCAGGGCATCGGCGCCGGCTTTGTCCCCGAAATCCTCAATACCAAAATCTACGATGAAATCATTACGGTTTCCGATGAGGATGCGTTTGCCTTCGGCCGCCGTATCGGCCGAAGCGAAGGCGTGCTCGTCGGCATTTCTTCAGGCGCGGCCGTCTGGGCGGCCGTCCAAATCGCCAAACGTCCTGAAAGCGAAGGGAAAAATATCGTCGTCCTGCTTCCCGACACCGGCGACCGCTATCTTTCTACCCCGATGTTTGCCGAGTAATCCCGCTCTTTGCCGGGATATCCTTCCCCGTAAGCGAGCAAACCCAGCCTATAGCCGGCAAAGGATTTTCGCCGTTCTCTTTTTGCATGATCCCCCTTTGCCCGTTTGCGCCGCCATGCCGCATTTTTTATATCGCAAAGGGGTTTCTGGCCGCAAGCCTTCTTTCAAACCACTCGCAAGGCAGTTCCTGTTCGGAATATCAAAAGGACGTCACGACCCACCGCAGTGGGTTTCCTATGCAAAACGGGCGGCATGTGCCGCCCGTTTTTTGCTGCTTGTATTCTTTGCCGCTCGATTATCTGAAAACCCCGGCAACGCCGTACCTTCAGGTGAAGCGAAGCCTAACGCCCGTTAAAATCCCAGCACTTTTGTGAAGGACGCCTTCATTTCCTCAATAGCAGCCAGCGCGCCGTCCTTGCTGTCGGAAATGGCGGTATAATACGCCTTGATCTTCGGCTCAGTGCCGGAGGGGCGCAGGACGATGCTGTTGCCGTTTGCCAGTACAAATGAAAGCACGTCGGATTTCGGCAGCTTGATTTCCGTTTTCGCACCGGTTGCCAGCTCTACCGTTTCGCTGGCCAGATAATCGCTGAAGGAAACGACCGCCTGTCCGGCAATCTCTTTCGGCGTATCGGTGCGGAGCGAAGCCATAATCGCTTTCATCTGCTCCATGCCGGCCTCGCCTTCACAGGTAAAGCTCTGCTGACGGTGGATATAAAAACCGTATTTCGCATACAGGTTGTTGAGAGCCGTCAGGAGCGAAACGCCCTCCAGCTTATAATGCGCGGCCATCTCGCAGATCAGCATGGAGGCCACAACCGCATCCTTGTCGCGCGCATAGGTTCCGGCAAGATAGCCGTAGCTTTCTTCAAAGCCGAAGAGGAAACGATCCTTTTCCCCTTTTTGCTCCAAATAAAGGATCTGTTCGCCAATAAACTTAAATCCGGTCAGCACGTCGATCATGGTAACGCCGTAATCGGCGGCAACCTTTGCGGCCAGCTCGGTTGTGACGATCGTCTTAACCGCAACCGGGTCTTTCGGCATGGTGCCGCTCGCCGTGCGCTGTTTGCAGATATATTCCATCAGCAGGGCGCCGACCTCGTTTCCTGTCAGCAAGACATAGCTGCCGTTCTCATCCGGCACTGCGATACCGACGCGGTCACAGTCCGGATCGGTTGCCAAAAGCAGGTCGGGCTTTTTCTCTTCGCACAGCTTTAGGCCCAGCGCCAGTGCCTCCGGGATTTCAGGGTTGGGGAAGGGGCAGGTTTTGAATGTGCCGTCCGGCATTTCCTGCTCTTTGACGACGAATACATCCTGAATGCCGCGCATTGCCAAAATCTTGCGGACCGGCAGGTTGCCCGTCCCGTTGAGCGGCGTATACACCACCTTCAAGCCGGCCTTTGCGCAGGCGTCCGGGTCAAGGGACTGCGCCTTGACGTTTTCAAGGAACTTCTCCTCCACTTCCGGCTTGATATATTCGATCCCGCCGTCCTTCAGCGCCTCTTCAAAAGAAGTCAGGCGCACGCCGCCGAAAATATCGATTTTATTGATCAGGCTTAAAACACGGTCGGCCGCCTCCAGCGTCAGCTGGCAGCCGTCCGGGCCGTACACCTTGTATCCATTGTATTTGGCCGGGTTGTGCGAGGCCGTCACCATAATACCGGCGTCGCAGTGCAGCTCCCGTACGGCAAAGGACAGACAGGGCGTCGGCATCAGATGGTCGTACAAGTACGCTTTGATCCCGTTTGCCGCAAGTACCCGCGCAGCTTCCGCTGCAAATTTATCCGATTTGATACGGCTGTCATAGCTGATTGCCACACTCGGATGTTCCGTCGCTTCGTTGAGGTAGTCCGCAAGCCCCTGCGTCGCCTTGCGCACCGTATAGATGTTCATACGGTTGGTACCTGCGCCAAGCACGCCGCGCAGCCCGCCGGTGCCGAATTCAAGGTCGCGGTAAAACCGGTCTTTGATCGCCTCGGTATCCCCCGCGATTGCGGCGAGCTCTTCACTCAAATCCGTGTCCTCAAGCTCAGTTTTTGTCCATAGACTGTACAGTTCCATTTCTTTCATGACAATTTCCTCTTTTCTGTTGCTTGATTTTTGAAAAGCAGAACTATCTATTAAAGCGGACTCTCCGCTATAATACAATATAATCGGTAATGGAAAGCTCCGTAAGCACCGGAAGCAGCGTTTCCAGATCCGCAGAAGGAATGACGGGCATCAGCGTTTCCGAAAGCGTGCTGTCCGCCGCCATGTTTTCGAGCATGGCGCGCGCAATAGCGGTACTGTCCGCCTCCGTCCCGAATTTCTGGGCGAGCGCAGCCTGCTCCTCTTCAATCGCCGAAAGGCTGATATACGGTGCGTTTTTGCTGTAGCCTATCTCCTGCATATCCACATACGGCGCATTTTCGCTCAGCGTCAGCTGCTGCGCGAGGTCGATGCTGTTTAATACCGGCACGTCGCCCGCGGCCTGCTGCACTTCATCAAGCATCTGCCCTAAAATCACGTTGCGCGAAGGCTCGGTCTCAATCGTATTCATATGCGCCGTATTGCGCGTCGGGAAGTTTACATCCGTCAGGACGATGAGCTCAAACCCCTTCTGTGCGGCGTCCCCTGCAAGCTCCGCTATATAGGTGCGGGCATTTTCCATATACGGGTTCAGCCATGATTTCCCGCCGAGAGCCGGCGTTGAATCCAGCCAGTTTGTGCCAAGCTGATCCGCGTAAGCGAAAGAGTTTTCGTTGCGCACATGGGAAACCAGCGGGTCGCGCAGCGCCGTAATAAATGCGCCGGGCGTAAGCCCTGCCTTTTGCGCGGCGGCAGTAAACACAGCCGCGTCAAACGCATTTGCGTCTGTTGACCCGAACGCTACCGCCTGTTCCGCATCCGTTTGAAACAGCACTTCCCCGTCTTCGTTTTTCAGTTCGACAAATACGTGCGTATAGCCCTGCGCGCGCAGCTGCGAAAGATAGGAGTCCAGCTCTTCGCCGGTCATCTGCGCCGTCTCATACGAAACGGTCACACCCCTGACCGCCGCCGCGGCCTCCGGCTCGCTTTCTTCGGACGACTCCGGAAGGGAGCTTGTCTGCGTCCCGGCCGAAGACTCCGGCTGTGAGGCGCCCGGGCCGAAATACTTCACCCATTCCCTGCACACGATATAGCCGATCCCAATTAAGACCACCAGTAAAAGCGCAAATAAAATACCGCGCAAAATCTGTCCCGGCCTTTTTGAGCGGCCGCGGTAAATCCGTTTCCCCCGCACAACTTTCCTTGGCTTTGACATATCCCATTGCTCCTTTTTGATATGATCCGAAACCCGTCCTCTTCTACTGTTTTATGCAGATACGCGCCCTTTTATAACAGTTATGCCCAAGTCCCGCCGCCTTTGCGGTCAAAACGGAAGCTCGTGGCCAATCAGGCCGTACATCGCAAGCGAAACCAAGCCGATATAGATCAGCGTAATCGGAAAGCCGCGGAACGGCTTCGGAACGGCTTCGCTTGAAAGCCGTTCATACGCAATGCCGATAAAATAGGCCGCCAGCGTAAAGCCGATCGCCGTGCCTGCGGCAAATCCTAAAAATGCCCCAAAGCTGCCCGAAGCGTTATTGGTCGCAAGCATCAGCGCCCCCAAAACCGCACAGTTGAACGCGCCGATATGGATGATGGAGAGCACTTCCTCCTTGCGCTTTTTGACAAAACGATGCGTAAAAAGAAGCGCGCCGACATACGTAAGGCCGATGACCGCCACATATACGGGCGGGATCACATAATAGGAAAAAGAGAGCTGCTTTAAGTAAGGGAAGATAAAGTAGACGATGACGGCAGAGACCGACACAATCACCGTCATGATTATGCCCAAAAGCAGCACGCTGTATTTTTTCCGCGTAGCGAACAGCGCGGTAGACGTGCCGATCCCGCGCGAGAAAATGGTGTTTTCCAAAAAGATCGCAATCATGGAATAGACGAACATATCCCGCAGGAACGCTCCCGCTGCGCTAAAAAACTCACTCATGCCCGCCCCTCCTTTTTTTCTTGCCTGATGCAGGCTCTTCTAAGTACATCCGGATCCGCTTGGATACAGCGGCAAGAAGCCCAATGATAATGAAACCGGAAAACGGCATCAGCACAGCCGACGCCGTAAAAAACGGGTTGACCGTAACGCCGAAAACCGTGCCGCTTCCGAGCACCTCACGGATCAGGCCGACTAAGACGATCGCAATAAAGAAGCCGGCGGCATGGCACGCCACATCCACCGTCATATAGCCAAACCCATTGCGGTGGAAACGCGATTCACTTTTGACCACGATCAGGGAGTTTGCCACAAGCAGCGGCAGGAACACGCCCAGTGAGTAGAGCGACCCCGGCAAAAGCCGTTCAATCAGCATCGCCGTTGGCACAAATACCACGCAGGCCAGAAGGGAATACAAGATCGTCCGGACGGTATACGGGATCCGGCGCGGGATGAAAGAGGAAAGCATAACGGTGATAAACGTGATAATGGAAAAGCCAATGCCAAGCGCAACGGAATTCTGCGTATTATAGCTGGCTACGATGATCGGGGCTAAAATGAAGCCGCGCTCCATAATCGGGTTGGTCATCAAAAGGCCGTTGAACTTTTGCAGCTTTTCCCTGTTCGCCTGATAAAACGACTTAAGCATCGGCATCACCCGCCTTCCCCTGTTTGGCTGCCATACGTTCGCGCAGCAGTTTTTTTGCCCGGCCATACAGCCTAAAAAGCGAGGCCGCATAGCGGTCGCACGAAGAAGAAAGCGCGTTTGCCAAAAGCAGTGCATAGACGATTTCTACATCATAAGGGCCAACGCGCCGCAGGATCACCGTAAAAATACCGATCAAGAAGCCGTAAACCAGCTGTCCGCCCTTTGTATCGGGCAGCGTCGCCGGATCGCTTACCATAAACGTCAGGCCGAACACCAGCGCGCCGGACGCAAATTCAAATTCGAGGGAATTAAAGCGCCCTGTTGTAAGGCGCGGGAAAAAGACGGCGAATATGCCGACCACAAACACGGCCGGCGCAATGACGCGGAAGCTGGCCGTTTTCCGGAACAGCAAAAAGAGCAGGCACACCGCAAGAACGATCATGAACGTCGCCCCCATCGGGCCGGCAAACTTTCCAAGCAGCACATCGAACAGCTCAATCCGGGGCGTACCGCCTACGCGGAGCGTACTCGCCGGGGAGGTGCTGAAGGAAAATACGCCGCCCGCTTCCGAAAAAGGCGCCGGATACTGCGTCAGCACCTCCGGCCAGCAAATCGTAACAAAGGCAATGCCGGCTGCAGCCGGATTGAAAATATTCGCACCGCGGCCCCCGAACGGATGCTTTGCAATGCAAAGGCCGAACGCAACGGCCACAGCCGCCGCCCAAAGCGGCGCGGAAGCCGGAAGCAGAAGCGCCACAATCAGCGCCGTAATCAAATAGGAAAAATCCCCTTTTTCAAAACGCCGGATCCCGCGGATGCGCAGGCAGATATACTCTGTCACAACCGCTGTTACAACCGCCGTCAAAATCAGCCAGAGCGCCGGCAGCCCATAAAGGAAAATCGGCATCAGGCTGAGCGCACACAGCACCACAATCATGTCCACATCGTGCCGCCGCTGCGGCATACTGTTATCCGGATTGTTTGTCTTCTCCATTTTATCCTCCAAGCCCCGCCTGTCATGAAACAGCGCCCGCCGCAATATGAATAGTACAGCGGAAAAATCCACAACAAACGGATGTGATCGTTTGAAAATCGAATTGCTTGATCAAAATCATGTAAAAATTATCCTGTCGGCCGACGAGCTTGCGGACAGCGGCCTTACATATCAGACGCTCGACGAACGGGATCCCCGTGCGCGCGAGCTGTTTTTTGCCCTGATCCACAAGGCCGGCGCCCTCTTAAACCGGGACTTCTCCTCTGGAAGCGTACGGATTGAAGCCTATCCTTACGCCGACGGCGGGTGCCTTCTTTTTTTGTCCCATACGCCGAAGGAGGGCTCCGCAGCAGGCGGGCTGTGCTCCCCCGTTGCCTTCTGCTACCCAAGCCTGCGGTCTGTCATCCCCTTGGCCGCCGGTATCGAGGCACATTTTTCGCACATGCTGTTACAAAGCGCCCTGTACCGGCTTGGCCGGTACTGCGTCCTCCTGCTCTACCCATGCGCGCGGCCGGACAAACGCCTGATAAGCCTGCTGTCGCAGGAAGGGGAGGCCTTCACCGCAGACAGCGCACATGTCCCTGCGCTCCTGCGCGAATATGCCCAGCCCATTTTGACGGAAAACGCCACCGCTGTTCTGGCCGCCGTCTCTCAAACCGACTGAAGCAGGCGCACCGCCTGTTCCGGATCGGGGGATCCGAATACATACGAACCGGCGACCAGTACATCCGCCCCGGCCTCTACACACACCTGCGCCGTCTGGAGATTGATGCCGCCGTCAACCTGGATCAGCGGCTTGACCCCGCGGCTGTCCGCTTCTCTCCGTATTGCACGGATCTTCGGCAGTACCTCCGGCATAAACGACTGCCCGCCGAATCCGGGCTCCACCGTCATCACCAGCACCATTTCCGCCTTTTCAAGAAGCGGGAAAACCTGCTCAGGCGGCGTTCCCGGCTTTAAGGCGGCGCCCGCCTGTGCGCCCGCGCGGTGGATAGCCTCTATAACGGCGGCGGGGTTTTCAGCCGCCTCCACATGGAAGCACACCATATCCGCCCCGGCTTTTGCAAACAGCGGGCCGTAGTACGCGGGATCTTGGATCATTAAATGCACGTCCAAGAAGCGCTCCGTCGCCCGCCGGATGCAGGAGACCACCGGAAGCCCCACCGTGATATTGGGGACAAAGCATCCGTCCATTACGTCGATATGGATCCACTGTGCAGTACGGATGCGCTTTAATTCGTCAGAAAGATTGGCGAAGTCCGCCGAAAGGATAGATGGGGAAACAATATTCAATGCAACAGCTCCTAAAGATTCAAATTGCTATGGGCTTTTGTGTCTAAAGACAGATTAAACCATCTTTATTTTACTAAAATCCACCTATTCCGTCAAGGCGCTGCCCTTGATTTCTGCAACAAATTACGGCTGTCCGGCCGCCAAAGGCAAAAAAAGCGCAGTCCGGAACCCAAACGCCACCCTTCTGCATAGGATAGGGAGCAGGCCATCTGCGGAGATGGCGCGGAGGGTGGCATCCGCCTGCAAAAGAGCCGTCCGCAAAAGCCGCTCCGTTTTTATAAAAAGCCTGCCGGTATCATCCGGCAGGCTTTTTATATCCGTTATCAATCTAAAAGGGGCAAGGCCTTATCCGCCTGTCTTCTCCGAAAGCACAGCCTCTATTGTAATGGTGGAAGCGTGGCCCTCGTCATCCACACGGTAGACCGTCAGCACCACCGTATCACCCGGGCTCTTCCCGGAAAGCGCCTCGCTTACCGTATCGGCGTCATACACCTCGACATCATCCATTTTCGTGATAATGTCGCCCCGCTGCAGCCCCTTCTGCGCCACATCCGCACTCTCGTCAATATCGACGACCCGCAGCCCGCGCGGGATCCCGTTCAGCTCCGCAATCGATTCCGATACCGCACGGTACGTGATGCCAAGCTGTACGCGTCCTGTGACATATCCGTTTTGGATCAGCGACTCGATAATCGGTTTCGCATTGTCGATGGGGATCGCAAAGCCGATCCCTTCGAACCCTTCCTCCACCAGCTTTGCAGAGGTGATGCCGATTACCTGCCCATAGACGTTGACCAGCGCGCCGCCGGAGTTGCCGGGGTTGATCGCCGCATCCGTCTGGATAAACTCTACGTTTGAACCGATTGTCGAAACATATACGCTCCGGTTGAGCGCCGAGATATAGCCATGTGTAAAGCTTCCGGCCAGCGCCATGCCGCTCGGGTTCCCGATGACGGCCACCTCGTCGCCCACCTGCATTTTTTCAGAGTCGCCGAACACAGCCGTTGTCAGGCCCTCTGCGTCGATTTTCAAAACCGCCAGGTCCGACTCCCTGTCGCCGCCGATATACTGCGCCGTATAGCTGTCCCCTGTCGTCAGCACCACCTCGATCCGGCTGTAGGGCTCTGTCGAGTCGTCACTGCGCACGACGTGGCAGTTGGTTACAATGTATCCGTCCGACCGGAAAACGATGCCGGAGCCTTGGCTTGCCTCCTGCATGCCGATCACCGATCTCTCATAGCAGATAATGCCGACAATCGCCGGTTCCACCTTTTTATAGATCTGCCGGTTTGTCAAAATTTCGCCTTCTACGCCCGCCGTGGTATCGCCGTCAGGCGTCGATTCCTCATCAAAAAGGTCGCCCTCCACCGTACTGCGCTCCGTCTGCGTCTGCACTGTGGGGAAAAACACAACATACGCTGCAAACGCGCCGGCCGTCAGGACAAACAGCGCGCTCATGACAATCGCCAGCACGCGCGTGCCCCTTCCGGGCTTTTTCTCCTTTTTCGGCTTTTTGGGCTTTTGCTGATGCGGGCCGCCCACAGGGCCGTAATCATAATATACCCACTGCTGCGTATCAAAGTTCTGTGACGAAGCCCCGGTGCCTCCCTTCGGTTCCTGCCCATTTTCCTCCGGTGCGAACGGGCGGAAATCTTCATCCATATTTTCGCATTCTCCCTTCACGCGGCCTTTCGCCTGTTGTTCCTGCCTACTGGCGGATGCCGCCTTGTTACATTATAGCGCCAAACCCCGCCGTAATACAATGGAAGTTCTCTGAAAGATTTCAGCGGTTTTATGAATTTTTTCTGAACTTTGCTGTCGCCCGGCCATGCGGCAGGGAAAAAACAAACTCTACAAACTCGCCTTCGTTGCTCCGCACGATAATTTCGCCGCCGTGCAGGCTGACGATAGAACGCACGATGTAAAGGCCAAGCCCTACGCCGTTTTTGTCCAGGCCGCGGGAACGGTCGGTCTTATAAAAGCGGTCGAATATCTTGGGGATTTCCTCCTTGCTCAAGCCCTCGCCGCTGTTTTTTACGCTGATATAGCTGTTTTTCGCATCGGAAGAGAAGCCGAATTCCAAATATCCGCCCTCGTTTACGAACTTGACCGCATTTTCAATCAGGTTGTAGACGACCTGATGGATTAAGTCCGGGTCTGCCTCCACCATCATCTTGTCATGGTCCAGCCCCCTGACATCCAAATGCTTCTCTTCAATCTGCGTTTCAAACAGGAAAACCGCCTGGCAAACCGTTTCTACAATATTGAATTTCGAACGGTTGATCTCCATCTCCCCCGCTTCAATCCGGGAAAGGTTGAGCATTGTCCTTACCAGCCGCGAAAGGCGCTTTGTCTCCCCGGAAACGATCTGCAAATAGTGCCGTTCCTGCTCCGGCGGGATCGTCCCGTCCAAAATACCGTCTACAAATCCGGATATCGTCGTCATCGGCGTCTTCAGCTCGTGTGAAATGTTGGCCGTAAAGCTGCGGCGCGCGCTTTCCGTCGTGGACAGGGACTGCGCCATATTGTTGAGTGCCATGGCGAGCTGACCCATCTCATCATAGCTTGTCACTTCAAGCCGTGTGTCAAATTCCCCGCGCCCGAAGCGCTTTGCCGCATCCGCCATCTGCCTGAGCGGCTTGACAAGCTGGATGGTCACAAAATAAACCACAATAGACGTTAAGATCAGCACAGCCGCCGCAGAGATCAAAAACATTTTGACCATTTCGTTTAAAAAGCTCTGCTGCTGGCTTGCCGTATGCGCGGAAACAAAGACATACGCCGTCCCGCTCTGCGCGTCGATCGGCACGGCAACGGTATAATACCGCTCGGCATACAGCCCACCGAGCTTTCCCATTTCCGCATATGTCCCGTTTTCGGCCAGCATGTCCATCACGCTCTGAGGCACGTTTTGATCCGTATGCGCGCAGGGGGAAAGCTCCGTGCAGTAAATCGTCGCCCCGTTTTCGTCCGTCAAAAAGAAATCCGCCTCGATGGCGTCCGCCATCGTATCCAGATAGAGCTGCAAAATACGGGTATCCATCGCACCCGCTTCATCCCACTGCTCTTTTGCAAGCTCGGCGGTGTGCTCCGCGTTGCGGCGCATCAGCTCCAGCTTGTCCGTTTTAAAATACTGTGAAGCAAAGACTAAGAATACTGCGCCCAAAATGGTGATGCTTACTATAATCAAAGCTGCACAGACTGTAAAATACTTTGAAAAAATGCTTTTCTGCATGGGCGCCCTCCAAAAACGCTTATTCCGCGGCCGGCGTATCCTTTACCTCAAATTTGTAACCCACGCCCCACACGGTTTTTAAAGACCATTGATCGGAAACGCCCTCCAGCTTTTCGCGCAGGCGCTTTACATGCACGTCAATGGTACGGGAATCGCCGTAGTATTCAAATCCCCACACTTCGTCGAGGAGCTGATCCCTTGTAAAAACGCGGTTCGGGTTGGAGGCCAGATGGAACAAAAGCTCCAGCTCTTTGGGCGGCGTGTCGATCACCTTGCCGTTTACCTTAAGCTCATAGCGGGTCATGTTGACAACCAATTTATCGTAGACGACCTCCTTGACCTCTTCCGTCTGTGCGGACTGGCTGATACGGCGCAAAACCGCCTTGATGCGCGCCACGACCTCTTTGGTGTCGAAGGGCTTGACCACATAGTCGTCCGCGCCAAGCTCCAAGCCCAAAACCTTGTCGAAAGTCTCGCCCTTGGCGGTGAGCATAATGATCGGCACGTTCGATTTTTTGCGGATCTCCCGGCACACCTGCCATCCGTCCAGCGACGGCAGCATAATGTCAAGAAGGATCATATCGGGATTGAGCGCGTTAAACTTGGCGACCGCCTCCTGCCCGTCGTGGCACAGTATGACGTTGTAGCCCTCTTTTTCGAGATACAGTCTGAGGATCTCACAGATATTTTTGTCGTCATCCACTACCATAATTTTTTCTGATGCCATAAGAAGTCCCCCATTTCAATTTCCAAATAAAACATCATATAAAGCCAATTTTATAGTTTCAGTATAACAGAAATCTTTTGCCATGAATGAACAATCCGTAAAAAATCGGTCTGAAAACAGAAAAATCACCGGGTGCAATGCACCCGGCGATCCCCGTCGCCTGTCAGCAATAGCGGTGAAGGGCCGCGTACATTTCCTCCCAACGCTGTTCCATATCCGCAACCAATTTAAACTGCGTGCGCGCGCGCACCAGATTATGCTCAGGGTAACGTATACGGAAATAGGTATCCCCCTGTAGGTAATCCGTTAAAAAGCGGATCCCGCATTCCAAAGTCAGGATCTTCGCCCCCCACGGCAGACATTCCCTCTCAAGCGGCGTCAGCGCGCCGTTTGTCCCTTCTAAATAGCCTTTTGTATACAATTCGTAAAGCGACAAATCGAAATGCACCTTCGACAGATCCAGCTCATCCTCCGCCGCAGTGGTAGCGCCGAAACGGATGGCATCGCCGTAATCCGACAGCGACAGCCCCGGCATAATGGTGTCCAAATCCACAATGCAGATTGCCATCCCCGTTTTTTCGTCAAACAGGATGTTGTTCAGCTTGGTGTCGTTGTGTGTCACACGAAGCGGCAGCTCGCCGGCCTCCAGCAGGTCAAAAAGCTTTGCGCAGTCCTTGCGGTGCCCGATAACAAAATCGATCTCCTCTTTGGCAGACTGGGCGCGCCCGAACAGATCCGCCTTCAGCGCGCGCCTGAAATTCCGATAGCGGTGCGGCGTGTCATGGAAGCGGGGGATCGTCTCATGCAGCGTGGATGCGTCATAATCTTTGAGCAAATATAAAAAATTCCCGAAGCTGCGTGCAGCCTGATAAAAATGCTCCGGATTTTCCACCTGCTGCAAGCAGAAAGTATCTTCTACATAAGGGTAGCAGCGCCAATACCCGCCGCTGCTGTCCTTAAACAGCGTGTTGCCCGACTTGGTGCGCAAAACGCGGAGCGTCTCCCGCGACTCGTCCCCGCCGGCTTCCCGGATGCGTTCACGCAAATAGCTCGTCACGCTTTCAATGTTCTCCATAACCTCTTTCGGCTTTTTAAACACGTTTTCATTGATCCGCTGCAAAACAAACCGGCCGGTAGTGTGATCCCCATGCTCCACCGTCACACAAAACGTCTCATTGATATGCCCGTTTCCGAAACGCACGGAATCAAGAATCCTTCCGCCAAAGTCAAACGCTTCCAGCGCCTGTTGGCGCGCCGCATAGTTCATATTTTCACTCATCAATTCTGAACTCCCCTGTTCAAAAAAACGTATTCGAATACAGGTATCTGTACCTTTGCGTCTGAACTGGCACAGATTATCCGTTACAAGGACCCGGCTCTCCCACTTCGGGTCGTTTTGTAAAAGTCCTTTTCGAATACGCGTATTTTTCTTTATTATATCGGCTTTCCATGCTTTTGTAAAGCATTGTCAGGGAAAACGCAAATTTTTCTTTCTGATTTCCCGCAGGAAAGTCCGTTGAAAATACGGTGCGTATGATGTATAATAGCTTTAAAAACGGGCGCCCTGTCAAAAAAGCGCGGGTACAGCCTGCTGTAAAGAGAGGAATTTCATGAAGCTTGGAATGGTAGGCCTGCCGAATGTCGGCAAGAGCACATTATTTAACGCGATTACAAACGCCGGCGCGGAAAGCGCCAATTATCCCTTCTGCACAATCGAGCCAAATGTCGGCGTCGTCTCCGTCCCGGACGAGCGGCTCGACCGGCTTGCAGAAATGTATCATCCGGTCAAATTCACACCGGCCGTGCTGGAATTTGTCGATATTGCAGGGCTGGTGAAAGGCGCTTCGAAGGGGGAGGGCCTTGGGAATAAATTTCTCGCCGATATCCGTGAAGTCGACGCGATCGTCCATGTCGTGCGCTGTTTTGAGGATGCAAATATCATCCATGTGGACGGGGAGATCGGCGCGCAGCGCGACATTGAGACCATCAATCTGGAACTGATTTTTTCTGATCTGGAAATTTTAGAGCGGCGCATCGACAAGCTTCGCAAGTTGGTAAAATCCGATAAAAAATATCAGGCGGAACTGGAGCTGGCCGAGCGGATCAAAGCGTGCCTTGAAGAGGGAAAGTCTGCACGCGCACTGGAGCTGGACGACGACGAAGCGGCCATCGCCAAAACATTCCAGCTTCTCTCCATGAAGCCGGTTATTTACGCGGCGAACATGAGCGAATCGGATTTCGTCAACCAGATTGAAACAAACCCGCACTATCAGGCGGTGCGCCGCATTGCGGAGGAAGAGCGTGCAGCCGTACTCCCGATATGCGCTAAAATAGAAGAGGAAATTTCCGATATGAGCGCTGAAGACAAAACGATGTTCTTAGAGGATCTCGGCCTCCATGAATCGGGGCTCGACCGCATTATCAAAGAGGGATACTCGCTCCTTGGCCTGATCTCCTTCCTGACCGCAGGCGAGCCGGAGGTGCGCGCGTGGACCATCACGCGCGGTACCAAAGCGCCGCAGGCCGCCGGGAAAATCCACAGCGACTTTGAACGCGGCTTTATCCGCGCAGAGGTTGTGGCCTTCGACGACTTGATGCGCTGCGGCAGTATGGCCGCCGCAAAGGAAAAAGGGCTGGTGCGTTCAGAAGGCAAGGAATACGTGATGAAGGACGGAGACGTCGTACTGTTCCGCTTTAATGTCTGATCCAAAACGGTATCCGGCCAATTGCGCCAATTGAAAACGGAAAAGCCTGCGGGTTTCCTGTTACGGAAAGCCCGCAGGCTTTTTGCTGTTCTTTTGTTCAACTGTGCAAAGGCAGGGCAGATCACCGGTGTCCAAGCGGCGCACAAGGATCACCGGTATATCGTAATTTGCCCGATAACCGGCAGCGGGACAGCTTTTCCTGTGACAGTGTTTACAATCCCCATAATCGTCAGCACCAAAACGGCAACGCCGAAGACAAAAGAAACCAACCCTATCAGAATCCATCCAATGACCGGGATCCACATCAGCACGGCGCGCAGAATCGCCAACGCAATTGCACCCGCCACCTCTAAAATGCACAGGACAATCCCTTGGTTTACGTGGAACCGAGTATACGGTGAATTTTTGTAAACAAACATCGGGATCAGGAAGAAAACACCCAGATACGAAAGCCACGCAACCGATTTGGTCTCTTGAATATCCCGCGGGTCATACTGTGTGTACGGACGATTTTCCATAACAGGCCACTCCTTGTTCAAGAATCACTTTTATTGTAGCCCTTTCCTCGCCTGCCGTCAATAGGCACTTTGTCCGCCGCAGCGGCTCAGGCGGGATTCACCGAAACAGGGAGCCTATCCACAGGGAAGGCCAGCCGGCTTTCGGGATGCAGAAAAGATACCGTCCTACAACATCCTCAAGCGGCACGGCCTGCGTATCCGGCGCGTTGTTCGCATCGCCCTTTGTCGTGAAAACGGTCTCCCCCTGCTCTGTTTGGGAGATATCGACAATCCGGTGTATCACCGTGTAGCCATCCCGTTTAAACTGGATGATATCGCCTTCCTCCAGCCTGTCGCACGCCGTCTTATCAATAATCGCCAAATCCCCCGGGGCGATTTCCGGTTCCATACTGCCTGTCGCCACGGCAGACGGTGAAATAGGCAGCAGTCCTGCCGCAAACGCGACCAGCAAAAGCAGGATAAGCCATGGCGCCGCCTGTTTTGCCACCCGGGCAACCACCTTCCTTTTTCCCTGTCCCGTATGATTCAAGCCTTTTCCCTACCCTTTTTATATAGCATGCCGGCCGCCAAAGCGCCCGCTGTCAAAATAAGCGGAATAATGCCGCCGTTCCCTGGATCCGCCGTATCCGGCGACGCAGTCTGTCCCGGTTCTTCAAAAACCAGCGTCAGCCCGTAGCTTCCCGATGCATCCGCAGAAGATGCAGTGTCTGTCTCGTCCCACTGCACCAGAATCCCGATCCGACGTGTTTCACCGGGCTTTAAAACATCCCCGACCTGTTTTGCACCGGCCCCCGATGTCACGGTGATATACGAAGGCGTCTGATCGGTGAGCTCCGCCTTCGAAAGGCGTGCGTCTAAACGCCCTTTGTTTTCGACCTCAAGCGTATAATAGGCCCATGCGCCGGGCCGGTCCAGCTCGCCCTGCATCTGTGCTTCCGTTTCCGAAAAGGTGACTTCCGACGCGGCGCCGGTGCTGCAAAAGGCCTCCGCCTGTTTTATATAGACGTCTGCCGTTCCGGATACCCGGACCGAATCCTCCGCACGCACTTTACCGCAGGGAAGCAGGCACAGCGCCGCGGCCAGAATCCCTATCGTCCAAACTGCTTTCTTTCCCACTTCTTGCTTTTCCTTTCCGATAGACGGAAAAGCCCTATCTGCATAGGGCTTTTCCGTTTCCGTCTTATAAGATCCGCGCGTGATATCTTATTTTGTGTAGGAAGCGCTTGGCGCCTCTTCAACCGTATCCTGTACGAACGGCAGTTCAATGCTGAGACGTCCGCTCGCGTCAAGCGTATCGGAACCATCGTCCAGCGCTTCGACCACTACCGTAATTGTGCAGGATTCACCCGGTGCCAGCGTTTTACCGGACAGATCCGGCGCGTCAAGCGAAAGCTGGTCTGCATCTTCCGTGTCAAGCCGGATGACGGCATCTTCCAGGTTTGCATTGGCAGTGCCTTTGTTTTCAACCGTCACGCTGTACTGCGCCCACGCGCCCGGAAGAGTGAATTCTACATCGGCATACGCTGCGTCTGTTGCAGTGAATGTAGCTGTCTCTTCACCTGAAGCGCTGCCCATCGAAGCAATGACGTAGTTCCATGTCCCATGGCTGTCCATGTCTACCAAAACATAATTCTGCCAGCTGGCCGGGTACATAACCTGAAGCGCAGCAGTCGTATCCCGCAGCAGGCCGTCCACAACCTTTTGTGCGGTCATTGCAGAAGTTTCCGGCGTGCCGTCGCTTACGCCCGTCACATAGCGGTAGTACATGTTTAGGTGATCGGATACCACAAACGTGCTGGGATCCGCCGCGATCTGCTGGTATTCTTCCTCTGTGATAGAGGTAATATCCGTCAGGTCGTATTTCGTCGAATCCACTGCATAGTAATATGTATACCGGCTCATCGGCTCGTCGGACTGTGTCCCGAGCAGATCCTGCTGGTCTGCGGAGAGCCATGTGCTGGAGGAAATAACCGATGCAATTAAGGTATCCGCTTTTTCCCCGGAGCGCACAAGAGCCAAATCCCCTACAGAGGCGGAAGCGCCGGTTGAGCTGAGTTTCAAGTCTGCGTTTGTAATTTCAACCTACCAGTTCCCGGAGGCCGTAACGCTGCCGTTTCCGTTTAGCGTTGTTGACCACAGCGCAAAGCTTGCGCTGACAACCGCTACAGCTGTTACAACCGAACCGATTATGACACCGCGTTTTTTTGTTTTTGTCATACTTTTCTCTCCCTTACGATTGAAGTCCATATGGTCTGCTTACTAAAGCATCTTTATTTTCGCATGGTTTTGTAAAAGCTGCCCTCCTGCTTTTGTAAAATTCGCACGACAAAAATATCCGTATTTTTCCATATTCCATAACACAAAGGGACTCCGCGGGCCATTCCAAATAAAAAACGGATATGCGTTTTACGCATATCCGCTTTTTGTCTTTGTCCGCTATGACAGCACGTAGATTTCTACCGTTTTGGCGCCGAAGAGGCAGCTTTCCCGGTAGGTGGAGAAAAAGAGATCCACCAGGCATGTGCCGTTTGTCACAGCCGGGCCGGTATCCGCAACGACGGAATAGCCGTATACAAAAGAGCCGTCCGGCGTTTTGATAT
Organism: uncultured Oscillospiraceae bacterium; assembly: GCA_904384225.1. GTDB lineage: Bacteria > Bacillota > Clostridia > Oscillospirales > Ruminococcaceae > Paludihabitans. Next base: position 66,732 of record CAJFJV010000001.1, read on the forward strand.
AGAGCTTTGTCCCGCGGGGGAACTGGCTTAAATTCATCGCAACATTGCCGGGCTTTAAGCTTGTCGGCCGGCCGAGCGCGGAATAGGCCGTCGCCTTTCCTGTCACTTTATACTTATAATTTACCGGATTGCCGTTCGCATCAAGCTCAATGTCCGAAGAAGGGATTAGCTGGGAAACCGGCGCATCCGGATCCCCGACCAAAACGCGCGCCGCAACCGGCTGCTTTGTCACCTGATCGGACAAGGTTTCCTCTTCCACGACCACGCCGTCGATCAAGGTCTGCTTGATGACAGTGGTGCGCTCGCCGTTTACGCCTGCACTGAGCGTACTGGTCTTTCCTTCGCTCAGGGTGCGGGTGGGAATCTCGTTTACCTCAAATGGGATTTCCGTCTTATTCTCAACCGTCTGGTAGGTCACACGGTTTATGGTAATCTCCATCCCCTCGCAAACCGGTTCGGTAAGCGACACATTCAAAAGGTCGTCGTCGTTTACGGAAAGTCCCGCCGCGCTGATCGCGTCGGCCGCCGTCCCTTCCGTCAGCCAAACCGTCTCAGTCTGGCCGTCGGCCGTAATGGAAACTGCAACAGCCCGATGGATTGTAATCGTCGCACTGCTGTCTGAAAATCCGGAAAAGGTATAGGTATCATGCTCCCCAAGGGAAATCCCCTCCTGTGACAGGATGCCTTCCGGATCTTCTTCTGAAGTAAAAACAACTGTCTGTGTCGTCTCATCTTCAATTACCACTGCATATTTGGCGAGCGTGGCGCCGCTGAGCACACACAAAAGCAGAATGCCCAGCACCGCCGCTGCGGCCAATCGGATCAGCTTGGATTCAAACAGCGTTTTACATCGGTGTTCGATTGATTCCATGTGTCTTCCTCCAATATCATGTAAACTTTATCGAAAGAATTGGCAAACGGGTTTGTAACCATTGTTACCGTTTTGTAATATTATATGCGCCGCCACTGTACATGTCAATGCCGCGAATTGGCGTGGTTTTGTGAATCTTGCACAAGGTCATTCCATTTTATTCTATTTCAGTTTTTCTTTTTCGATCAAAAGTACGGTTATTTTTTACAAAATGTGCGTCTGTTTCTTCCTGTGCCGCGGATGCCTCTGTACAATTCGCTAAATCGTAAGACAGCATTTTCATGTGTATAATAACGAATTTTCATTTGTTTTACCCCATTATATTATCCGATTCGTAAAAAAGTGTAATATACAAATAGGATATTCTAAAAATAATTTATTTATAGTATATTTATATGAACAAAAAATGTATTGATTCAAAAATTAAAACTCATTTTCTCTCTTTTTTTCCGTCCACTGTTTAGGCACAAAAATACCCTCATATAAAAATTACAGCTTGTAATTTTTTATATGAGGGTTCGGTTATCCTGCAAGGCCGGCGAATGTGTCGGAAACCTGCTCTGATATCCCTCCCAGCATCAGGGAGAAAAGGGCGGGCAGCCCGCCTGCATATCGGGCGGCCTCAGAAAACCGGGACAGCAGTTCGTCCGCCGGCTCCAAATCAAAAGGATAGACGCGGCTTCCGAGCAAAAGCTCATTCTCCGACACCTGCGGCGCGCCGTTAAGCGTCCGTTCCATACGGTCATACGCAACCAAGCCTCCGGCAGCCGTCAAAGCCAGCAAAACCGTCAGGCAGAACGCGGTAAAAAAACGCCGCAGTCCTTCTTTCATTTTTCCTCATCCGTTCTTTTTTAAATTGAGCAGCGTTTTGGCCAGGGATTTCCCAACCAGCTCGCCGCAGTATATCGCCTCATCCAAGGAATTGGCATGCCCGCCCATTTCAAGCAAAATGGAGCCGGTCGTAAGATCCTGGTTGTATTTGCGGTAGCTGAACATCACCGGACGGGTAAGCGTGGGGTAATCTGTCTCCATCTGCACTTGCAGCGCCGCTGAAAACTTCAGATTCTCAAGATAATGCGGCATATTCATCGTGCCGTCGTCCGCGCCCGATATAATCATGACCTGCGCGCACGGCTTCCCGTTGATTGTGGTGGCCGGCGCAATAATTGTATTGTCGTCGGGCTGGATGGCGTCGCGGTGTACGTCCAGCACGACTTTGATCGAAGGGTATTGCTTCAAATATTTCTTTACAGTTTCAGCGGACCGCTCATAAGCACCGTTGTAAGAGGGGTAATCGTGCAGGGTTTTATCATGGATAACGCCGATTCCCGCCGCTGTCAGCTGCGCCGCTATCTCGTCCCCGACACGGCAGGTGTTTTGAGCGGTGTCCTGATTCCGCGTGGCCCCGGCCTTGTCATACCAGTCGTAGATGCCGGGCTGATACGACTCCGTAGCATGGGTGTGCATAATCAAAACCTCCGGCGTTTTCCCATCTGCAAGGATCTCAAACGACGGCTTCTGGCTGACGGTTTTTTGAATCGTATCCGCGCTCAATTTGGTTCCATTTTTAATATATCCCGCCGAAAGCGGGATATACACGCTGCTGGTCCCTGCGCCGTAGGTCTGACGCTTTACAACGCCTGCATTTTCTGGCTTTTCCAAGGCGGCGCTGCTCTCCGCACTGCTCTCGGACGATTCCGCCAAGCTGCTTTCCGGGGTGCTGGTTACGCCGCTTTTGTCTGTTTCCACTGTACTGCCGGCAACGGTACCGCTCCCTTCCGCATAAACGGCCTCCTGCCCCCCGCCGCCAAAAGTGACCGCAGCAGAAAAAAGTGCCATGCGTTCCAAAAATGGTGAAAACAGCGGTATGGTTTTCGTTGCGGCCGTATAGCAGATACAGCCGCAGAGCAGAGCGGCGCATGCCCGGATAGCCAATTGCTTTCTTCTGATCATCCATCGCTTCATTATAATAGTTCCTCCCTGCGCACATTCCCGACCTGTCCGCATGAAAGGGAAGGCCGCCTTTCCATATATATGTGCACAGAGAACGGATATGCCGGCCGCATCATCCGACAAGTGCCGTCAGCTCTTGTACCGTAATATCCGGATGCAGTGCGCGGTTCACGGCAAACGCCACCGTTCTCGCCGCATGTTCGACTGCCTGATCGATTTCACGCGGTGTGACGATCATATCCGGCATATCCTTTTTCAGCACCGCGATGTTGGAAAGCGCCGCGACTGTCGGCACGCCGACGGCAATGACAGGCACGCCGACCGTCTCGCGCGTCAAAGCGGCCCGGTTGTTCCCAACGCCGGAACCGGGCGCAATCCCGCTGTCACAGACTTGAACGGTCCGCAAAAGGCGTTCGGGTGCGCCCGCAGCCAGCGCGTCGATCACAACCACGCATCCATCCCGCACAAGGGAGGCCATTTTCCTGATAAAAAGCGCCGTCTCAATACCGGTCTGCCCCAGTACGCCCGGGCTGACCGCCGCGACGGGGCGGACTGCCTCAAACCCCTTTAAGTCTGCATCCTTTAAATGCCTCGTCACCAAAACCTGTGAGACGGCAAGCGGGCCCACCGCATCCGGCGTTATCATCCGGTTCCCAAGGCCTGCAACCAGCACCGGCGCCTGCGCCTTTTTGGGCAGGAGCCTTCCAATAACCGACGCCAGCCGCTCCACATCCCGTTCAAAGGAAAGGGGCGACAGCAAAAAGCTCTCCACATCCACCGTATAATAGGCGCCTTCCGGCTTTCCAATCGCCCGTGCCGCTTCTTCGCTTTCAATCCGCACACAGGTGACGCCGTCCTTTTTTTCGGAAAAAAAGCCTGAGCCCTGATAGCGCGCATCCGAAGCGCTTTCTTCTGCAAGATCGGTCCGAATCAAAACAATCGCTCCCTTCCGACATAGTTGAGCTGCGTATAAAAAACACTTGCAATTTCTCAAAAACCATGCTAATATTATTGTTGCTGTATAGTCCAAATCGTGTCTCTGTGCTTAACGTTAAAGCACCCGGACTATCGAATTCGAATAAAGTCAGTATGCGCCGTCGTACCGGCTTTATGTATAAGAGGAGGTGCAAAGGATGCCGAATATTAAGTCCGCAAAAAAGAGAGTTCAGGTCAACGCTGTAAGAGCTGCACGCAACAAGGCTGCAAACTCCAACCTGAAAACCATTTTGAAAAAGACAAACATCGCGATTGAAAACGACGAGAATAAAGCGGAGGCGGTGAAGGTCGCAGTCAAAGCACTCGATCAGGCTTGCGCCAAAGGTTTGATTCACAAAAACAAAGCCGCCAGAAAAAAATCGCAGATCATGCGCAAAGCAAACGCTTAATTTTTTGTTTGCCATAAAGAAAAAAATCAGGAATGACGTCCCGTTTCTTCGGGAAGTATTCCTGATTTTTTATTTGCCTTTTTTCCTTAAATCGTACTGGGTGCTTCCAAGCCGCCCTCCGATAATATGGTTTTGCGGCGGATGGCGCATGCCCGTTTCCCGCCGCACCAGCTTTAAGCGGTCACACCCCGATCAGCAGCCGGCCAATTTGATAGACCGCAAGGGCCACCACATAAGCCGCGCCCGTCTGATATAAGGCCGTCAAAACCGCGCGCCGCGTCGATCCCAGTTCGCGCTTTGCCGCGGCAAAAGCCGCTACGCACGGCATATATAAAATGGTAAACGTCAAGAACGACAGAGCGGTAAGCGGTGTAAAAATGGTGGAAAGCGCGGCGGAAAGCTGCGCATCCGTTCCTGCCCCGGTCAAAATGGACAGCGTACTGACCACAGATTCCTTTGCTGTAAAGCCTGTAATCAGCGCTGTCGAAGCACGCCAGTCGCCAAAGCCAAGCGGGGCAAAAAGCGGCGCAACAAAAGAGCCGATAGCCGCCAGCATGCTGTCCGCACTGTTTTCCACCAAATGCAGGTCGAAGCGGAAGCTCTGCAAAAACCAGATGACAATGGAAGCCAAAAAGATGACAGTAAAAGCCTTATGTAAAAAATCCTTTGCTTTTTCCCACATGTGGAGCAGTACATTCCGGGCGGAAGGCAGCCGGTATGCCGGCAGCTCCATCACAAACGGAACCGGCTTCCCGTGGAAGACGGTGTTTTTCAGCAGCAGGCCGGACAGCACGGCAACCAGAATGCCGGTCAAATACATGGCGCACATGACAATGCCGCCGTGCTTCGGAAAAAAGGCGGCTGTAATCATGCCGTAAATCGGAAGCTTCGCACTGCAGGACATAAATGGGGTAAGGAGGATCGTCATTCTCCTGTCCCGCTCGCTTGAAAGCGTTCTTGTGGCCATAATTGCCGGGACGCTGCATCCAAAGCCGATCAGCATGGGAACGAACGAACGGCCGGACAGCCCGATTTTCCGCAGGAGCTTATCCATAACAAAGGCAACCCGCGCCATATAGCCGCTGTCTTCCAAGATAGACAAAAAGAAAAAGAGGACTACAATAATCGGAAGGAAAGACAGCACGCTTCCGACGCCCGTACATACGCCGTTAATCAAAAGGGACTGGAGCCACGGCGTCACATCCCACTGCACAAGCAAAGCGGAAAGGCGGCTTACGCCCATATCGATCCCCTGTTCCAGCAAGGACTGAAGCGGCGCACCGATTACATTAAAAGTCAGCCAGAACACCAACAGCATGATGCAGATAAAAATCGGGATTCCCAAGATCCGGTGGGTCAGGATCCGGTCTATCTTTTCTGAACGGAGCTGCTCTTTGGTCTCGCCGCGTTTGACGACACATTCCCTGCAAAGCCCTTCAATATACTGATAGCGCATATCCGCAAGCGCCGCTTCCCGATCCGTCCCGAGCTCTTCCTCCATGTCCTGCACCAGATGGTTGATTAAATGCAGGTCGTTTGGATGGATGCCAAGCTTTTTGGCAGTGGGTTCATCGCCCTCCACAAGCTTTGTGGCGGCAAAGCGCAGCGGATACCCCGCTTTTTTGGCGTGATCCTCAACGATATGTGCTACGGCGTGTACCGCACGGTGTACCGGCCCAGTGCAAAAGTCCAGATGCTCCGGCTTTTTTCCAGTTTTAACCGTCCGCACCACCGCATCCGTCAAATCGGCGATCCCTTCGCCCTTCCCCGCAGAAATCGGGATAACCGGCACCCCAAGCCGAGTCTCCAAGCCCTTTACATCAATGGTGTTTCCGCTGGCACGCACTTCATCCATCATATTCAGTGCTATGACCATCGGGATCGACAGCTCCATCAGCTGCAAAGTCAGATAGAGGTTCCGCTCAATATTGGTTGCATCCACAATGTTGATAATGGCCTGCGGGTGTTCGTCTAACAAGAAGTCGCGCGTTACGACCTCCTCCGACGTATAGGGAGAAAGGGAATAAATGCCCGGAAGGTCCACCAACGTCATCTCTTTGTGCTTTAGGATACGGCCCTCTTTCTTTTCCACCGTAACGCCGGGAAAATTTCCAACATGCTGATTGCTTCCGGTCAGGCAATTAAACAGCGTGGTCTTTCCGCTGTTTTGGTTGCCGGCAAGCGCCAGAAGGATTCCGCTCATTTTGCCGCCTCCTTTTGAATGGTCAGTTTTGCTGCGTCCTCTTTCCGGATCGTCAGCACATAGCCGCGAAGGAACAGTTCGATCGGATCGCCCATCGGCGCCACCTTTCGCACCTGCACATGTGTTTTGGGCGTCAGGCCCATATCCAGAAGATGGCGCCGCAGCGCCCCCTCCCCGCCCACGGTTAGAATTACGCCTCCCTCTCCGGGTTTCAGCTGATCCAATGTCATGTTATCATCCTCCTGTGCTCTGCTGGTGTGATCGGTATAGTGGAGGCGGGGCCGCCCTATAATAAAAAACTGCGGAACAGTGAAGGTGCTGTCCCGCAGATATCTGCTACCCAAAAGGCGCGGCCTACGCCTGTTTTTTTTACTCTTTTCCGTCTCATTATAACGGCTTTCTCCCGCTCTGTCAAGCAGGCTTCCCCGCAGCTGCGCCGCTTGGCCTTTTCCCGCTATCCCTTGTCAAAAAGGCGGCGGCGCTGTGTGGACTGGACGAAAAGCCGTTTCAGCTCCTGTGCGTTTTCCGTCTGCACCTGCTCCTTCAGATGATTCAGCGCCGCGATAAACGCGTCGATTTCCGGAACAAGCATATCCTTGTTCAAAAAGAACAGCTCTGTCCACATGGTTTCGTTGATCTTGGCAATCCGCGTCAAATCCCGGAAGGAATCGCCGGTATACGCCACCAAATGCTCGTTCGGGTTTGCGTTCATCAGACTCACGGCTATGGCGTGCGTCAGCTGCGAAAGATAGCCGATCATCCGGTCGTGCTCCTCCGGCGAAAGCGTCGTGATCCGGTCAAAGCGGAGCGTGCGCCCCAATTCCTCAGCAAAATCGATACCCGCAGGCGTATTCTTGTCCGTCGGCGTCACGATATAATTGGCCTCAAGGAAAATGCGGTTGTCGCTGTTTTGTACGCCGCTCACTTCTTTTCCTGCCATTGGATGCGCCGCAATAAATTCTGCATCCGGCCGCAAAACAGCCTGTACGTCATAGACTACCGCACGCTTTACACCGCTTACATCCGTCACAAAAATGCCGGGCTTAAAATACTGCTGGTTTCCCCGCACCCAATCGACCATTTTCGCCGGATACAGCCCCAAAACAACAGCGTCGGCCTCTTGAATCAGCTCAGGCTTTGGAAAGGACGCCCCTTTTTTAATGTACCCTTTGTCCAAAGCAAAGGCAACCGCCTCTTCATCCGGGTCGATCGCATACACAGTATACCCCTGTTTTGAAAGGCCCTGCGCATAGCAGCCGCCGATCAGGCCGAGCCCTACAATCAGGAAGATTTTCTGCTTCATCATACTGCCTCACACTCCACTCTCACGCCGGCGCGGCGCAGCGCCTCGAAAAAATCCGGATAGGATTTGTTTACACACTCCGCCCCTTTAATGCAAACCGGCTGCTCTGCTGCGGAAGCAAACACCGCCAGGCTCATCGCAATCCGGTGATCCCCGTGCCCGCATACCGTAACCGGTTTTTCCATTGGTTTCCGTCCTGAGACCGTCACCGTATCCGCCGTCGACGCGATCCGGACGCCGAGCTTTTTAAGCTCAGCCTCCATTGCGGCGATCCGGTCGGATTCCTTCATACGCAGCCGCCCCGCATGCAGGATGCGGGTTTCCCCTTCACAGAATGCGGCAAACGCCATCAGCACCGGCCCCAGATCCGGGCAATCCGCAAGGTCGATGTCCTTTCCGCAAAGCTCTCCCGGCGAAACCGTTACGCCCCCATCGGAGATTTCTACGCAAGCGCCCGCTGTACGGAGGATGGAACAGATCGCCCTGTCCCCCTGCATGCTGTCCGGCCGCACGCCCCTGCATGCGGTTTTTGCACCTATCGCCCCGCGTACTGCAAAAAAGGCGAGCTGGGAATAATCCCCCTCTACGGTATATGCCGTGCTTTGATACCGCTGCCCGCCCGGTATGACGAGCGTATCCCGTCCTTCAAACCATGCGTTGACGCCGAAATCGCGCAGCACCTGCAAAGTCAGCAGTACATACGGGCGTGATTCAAACGGCGGCTGGATCTCGATGACCGAATCCTCCTTCAGCAGCGGGAGCGCCAGCAAAAGGCCCGTCACAAATTGGGAGCTCACATCGCCCCGGACCGTTAGCCTTCCGCCCTTGAGCGCCCCCTCTTGGAAAAGCGCGCCCTCCTTTTGAAAGAAACGGGCTCCCTGCTTTTCAAAAAGCGACGCGTACACGTCCTGCGGGCGTTCCATCAGCCGCCCCCTGCCGCGGTACACAACCGGGCAGCCTGCCAGCGAAAACAGCGGGATTAAAAACCGGAGCGTCGAACCCGACTCTGCACAGTCTATCTCGCAGCTGGAAAGGCGCGGCACGCCGCCCGTCCCCCGTATTTTAAGCGTATCGCCCGTCCTGCTGATTACAGCGCCCAATGCCTCCATTGCGCCGATGGTTGCGTTCACATCGTCCGACGCCGCGACACGGCGGATGACGCTCTCCCCGTCTGCAAGGCACGCGCATATTATCGCGCGGTGCGCCATGCTCTTTGACGGCGGCGCTTCAACAGCCCCCTGTGCAAAAGAGGGGTATACCGTGGCCAGCATTTTAAAGGCCCCTGCCGATCACTTTGGCAATTGCCCTGCCCTTTTCGATCAGCGTTTTGAATTTTTCCGGTTTTAACGACTGGGCGCCGTCGCTCCAAGCGCACTCCGGGTTGTTGTGCACTTCCAAAATAAGGCCGTCTGCGCCGGCCGCAATCGCCGCAAGCGACATGGATTCAACCAAACGCCAATCGCCGGTCGCGTGGGATGGGTCGATGATAATCGGCAGATGCGTTTTCTGCTTGATGATCGGCACGACGCTCAAATCCAGAGTGTTGCGCGTATACTTTTCAAAGGTGCGGATGCCGCGTTCACAGAGGATGACATTTTCGTTGCCGCCCGCCATAATGTATTCCGCCGCCATGATCCACTCCTCAATGGTATTGGACAGCCCGCGTTTTAGCAAAACAGGCTTTTTGATCGTGCCAAGCGCCTTGAGCAGGTCAAAGTTCTGCATGTTGCGCGCGCCGACTTGGATCAGGTCAACATTTTCATTGAATTCCTCCAGCTTGTCTACACCCATCATTTCGGACACGATCGGCATGCCGAACTGCTCGCGCACTTCCGTAAGCCACTTGATCCCGGTCGAGCCCTGCCCCTGAAATGCATAAGGGGAAGTCCGCGGCTTGTACGCGCCGCCGCGGAACATTTTCGCGCCCGCTTCCTTTACGTCCTTTGCTATTTCAAACAGCGTTTCCCGCGTTTCCACGGAGCACGGCCCGCCGATTACAACAACGTCCTCTTGGCCGCCCACTTTTACGCCGGCCACGTCGATTACGCTGTCCGACGGATGGAAAATCCGGTTGGCCTTTTTATAAGGGGCCGCTACGCGCTGTACGTTGTCGACAGCCGGGTTTGCCGCGATGACTTTTTCGTCTAAAATAGTGGTGTCGCCCACTACGCCGTAAACGTTGTAGTTTGCGCCCTCAATCACCGTAACGGAAAGGCCTTTCGCTTCAATCTGGCTTACAATCTTTTTGGCCTCTTCCGCAGAGGCGTCTTTTTTTAAGGTAATAATCATTGGTCTTCAGTCCCTTTGCTCAACAAATTTTTTAAGTATTGGATCGCCATCTCGTATCCGGCGAACCCGTGCCCATAAAAGGTTTTGACACAGGCCATCCCCGGGTAGGAGATATGGCGGAATTTTTCCCGTTCATAGATATTGGACAAGTGCACCTCCACTGCCGGAAGGCCCACCGCCTTCAGTGCGTCAAGGATTGCCACGCTGGTATGCGTATAGGCCGCAGGGTTGATCACAATCCCGTCCTTTTCCTGATAGGCAGCCTGTATGGCATCTACGATTGCGCCCTCGTGGTTGCTCTGCACAATCTCGACCTCCACCTTTTCCCGTGCGCACACCTCTTCGATAAACGACACAAGCCCCGCATACGTGCGGCTTCCGTAAATCTCCGGCTCGCGGACGCCCAGCATATTCAGGTTCGGCCCGTTAATCACAAGCAGTTTCATAAAACCTCTCCTCTATTTCTTTCACCGTTTGTTCTGCGGACGCTTCGTCCTCTCCGTCAAACGCAACGACAAAATCTGCGCACGCGCGGTATACGGGCATCCGCGCTTCGTACAGTGCGGCAACCTGTTTTGCGTTTTGCGCAAGCGGCCGCCCGTTCCCGCCCGCCAACAAGGGGAGCGGCCGGTCGATCAGGCAGAGCGTGCCGTTTTGCTTTAACCGGCGCACATTCTCCTCCCGGAGCACGGTTCCGCCGCCGCACGCAAGAACCAAGCCGTTTTCTTTGGAAAGCCTGGCTGCGGCGGCCGCCTCCCGCTGTCTAAACCATGCCTCGCCTTTTTGCTCAAAAATCGACGGAATATCCATTCCCGTCTCTTTGACAATTTCGTCGTCCAGATCCACAAAACGGCGCCCCATTTTTGCGGCGGCCGCCTTCCCAAGCGTTGTCTTCCCCGCCGAAGGCATCCCGCACAAAACAAGATTGGCCTTTTCCAAAACAAGCGCGCGGTAGATCTCTTCTATGCGCGTATCGCTTATCCTCTTCCCGGTAAACAGCTCCGATGCGTATTTCGCCTGCGCCACAAGCATGCGCAGCCCGCCCATATGCGGAATCCCCCGCTGTGCCGCCTCTTCCATCAGCCTCGTCCGCAAGGGGTTGTACACCACGTCGAATACGGCGCCAAGCTGCCGAAAGCAGGCCGGATCGATCGGAAGGCCGTCGTTCTCTGGGTACATGCCGCAAGGCGACGCGTTTACGAGGATCTGGGTATCCGAAAGCGCGGCGGCTTCTTCATAAGTGACCGTACCCGCGCTTTTCCTGCGGCTTACCACGGTAACTTCTCCCGCGCCGCAGTACTGCATTACCGCTTTCACGGTTTTGCAGGTCCCGCCGCTGCCTAAGATCATCACGCGCTTGTGCGCCGGATCGACGCCAAGCCGCCGCACCATATATAAAAAGCCGTCAAAATCCGTATTATAGCCGAAAAGCCGTCCGTCCCGGTTCACCACCGTGTTGACCGCGCCAATCTGTGCCGCCCGGCTGTCTATCTCGTCGCACAGCGGGATGACCGTCTGTTTATAAGGGATCGTCACATTGAGCGCCGCAAACGGCCGCTCGGCAAACAGCCGGCGAACCGCATCCTCCGGCATAGGCATCAGCGCATACGCGTACCCGCCCAGCGCTTCATGGATCGGTTTTGAGAAGCTGTGCGAAAGCTGGCCGCCGATCAGTCCGTATTGCTCCAAGATAATGCCTCCTTTGCTTTTAGCCGCGGCGGCGCCGCAAGCTGTCTCCTGTTATTTTTTCCCCGGCCCGCCGCGCCCCGCTGTCCAAAGATAGCCATACCGTTCACAAAACAGGTCGACAAGCGCGATTGCTGTCACAGAATCCACGACCACGCGGGCGCGGTGGATGACGGCCGGGTCGTGCCGCCCTTTAATCTGCAAAACGGCGTCCTCCCTTTTCACCACGTCCACTGTCTGCTGCTGCTTATAAATAGAAGGCGTCGGCTTGACCGCCGTCTGAAAGCGGATGGGCATCCCGTTTGTGATCCCGCCGTTTATCCCGCCGTTGCGGTTTGTCCGGGTCTTGACCTGTCCGCCCTCCATATAAAACGGGTCGTTCGCCTCGCTTCCGTAAAGGGCGGCAAAGCCAAATCCGTCGCCGAACGCCACGCCCTTTACTGCCGGGACGCTGTAAAGCAGGGCGGACACCCGGCTTTCCACCGAATGGAAAAACGGTTCTCCGATCCCAGCCGGCATGCCGGTCACGGCCGTTTCCAGTATCCCGCCGACACTGTCCCCGGCGGCCGCAGCCTTTTCCATTTCGGCCGTCATGCGCGCGCCGGCTTCTTCCTCCAGCACGGCAAGATAGGCGGCGTTTAACTGCGCAATCTGCCGCTCCAGCTCATCCCCGCCTTCGGCAAAGGGCGCATCCTCTATGCCGTGCAGGGATTTGATGTGCGTGCCGACGGCAATGCCGTAGCCCTTTAATATCTGAAGGCAGATCGCGCCGGCCGCCACAATCGGCGCTGTCAGGCGGCCGGAAAAATGCCCGCCGCCGCGGTAATCCTGAAACCCAAAATACTTTTCATACGCCGTATAGTCGGCATGGGAAGGCCGCGCCAATGCCTTAAGCGCTTCATAATCGCCGCTGCGCTGTGACCGGTTTTCAATCAGGAGGCAAAGCGGTGTCCCCGTTGTATATCCGTCGAAAAAGCCGCTGACAAAGCGGATTTCGTCGTCCTCATGCCGCTTCGTTGAAATATTCCCCTTTGGGCGGCGCTTGTCCATCTGTCCCGCTATAAAGGGCAGGTCGAGCTTTATACCCGGCGCAAGCCCTTCTATCACTGCCCCGATGGCGGCGGAATGCGACTCTCCAAACAGTGTAACAGACAAAGCGTTTCCGATTGTGCTTTTCATTTTCCCTGTCCTTTCAAAAGCGTAAGAAGCGACGCCGTTTCCACCTCGCAGATCCGCGCTTTCCCCGGGCAGTCTACCCGGATAGTGGAAATAAACGCCCCGTGCGTCTTTTTGTCCCGTGTAATCGCCTCGTATACTGCGTCCGCGTCATACGGCATATCCGGATTGACGCCGATCTTTTGCAGCACCGCGCGGACCCGCCGCCGCAGCCCTTCGTCCCCGATCATCGGCAGCATGCCGACTGCAACCGCTTCGCCGTGCAGCAGGCCGGACAGACCGTATACGCTTTCCACACCGTGCCCGATGGTGTGGCCGAAATTCAATATCTTGCGCAGGCCGGCCTCTTTCTCGTCCTGTTCTACTACCCGTTTTTTCACACAGAGGGAGCGATAGATGATCTCGTCAAGCCGGCTGTAAACGTCGTCTGTTTCCTCAAACAGGGAAAACAGCCCCGCATCCCCGATAAGCCCTGCTTTCACCGCTTCTACCAGCCCGTTGTTCAAGTGGCGGCGCGGCAAGGTGGAAAGCACCTCCGGATCCGCCACAACCAGCTCCGGCTGATAAAACGTCCCGATGCTGTTTTTTACGCCGTCCAGATTGATAGCGGTTTTGCCGCCGATGCTGGAATCAATCTGGGAAAGGCTGGTCGTCGGCATGTTGATGAAGCGGATCCCGCGCATATAGCAGGAGGCCGCAAAACCGCCCAAATCCCCGATAACGCCGCCGCCCACTGCAATCAGCAAGTCGCGCCGCCCGAATTTGCACGACAAAAGCTTCCGGCACACATCTTCAAACACAGGGAAGCTTTTTGCGCCCTCTCCTTTCCCGACCGTCATAACCTCCGCACCGGCGCACTGTTCATAGACAGTCTTGACATGGCGTACCGGCACGCCGTCGTCGGTCAGGATCAATATTTTCCCATTTAAATCAGTAAAGCGAGAAAGGCCCGAAAAATCGCCTCTGCCCAGAAAAACAGAATATCCTTTCGGGTTTAAATCGATTGAAAGCTGCATGCTGTAAAACCTCCTACGAAACCGCCGCCGGCCGGCCCGGCCTCATTTGATATACGCACCGAGTATTTTAAGCCTTGTACAAAGCGGTTCGATCTGCCGGATCATGGCCTTGGCCTCCTCTGAGGCGGCGTCCCCCACAATCTCAACGTAAAAATAGTACTGCCACGGCAGGTCGCGCATCGACTTGGATCGGATACACTCCATATTAAAGCCGTTTTGTGCGATGACCTGCATTACGGCCGCAAGCTGCCCCGCATCGTGCCGCAGGGTAAACAGCAGGGAAAAGCGGTTCCCGGAACGGCCCGGCTCCCGTGAAATCACAATAAACCGCGTCGTATTTTCCTTGCTGGTATTGATATTTTCCTTTAAAACCTGCAAACCGTAAAGCTCCGCCGTCTCCTTGGATGCAATCGCCGCCTTTGTCCGGTCCTTGGACTTTGCGACGTATTCCGCCGCAACTGCCGTGTTCAGGTATGGGATCTGTTCAAAGCGGTACGGCTCCAAAAACGCCCGGCACTGGCTCAAGGCCTGCGGGTGCGAATACACCTGGCGGATCTCCGAAAGCGAGGCACCCGGCACAGCCAGAAGATAATGCCGGATCGGCAGGTCGTAGATTTCACGGATATAGATCCCGTGGCGGTACAAAAGATCCAAAACCTCTCCGACTTCCCCGGTATAGGAGTTTTCAAACGGCACCACGCCGCATGCAGCGTCCCCGTTTTCCACAGCGGCGAACACGTCTTCCCACGTCTCATAGGAGCGCGCCGTTTGGTGTGGGAACAGCTTCTTGAGCGCAATAAAGGCATAGGCGCCTTCCGCCCCCTGATAGGCCACCGTCCCGGCGGAGACCAAGCTCCTCTGGTACTGTTTGGAAACCCGCATAACGTCCCGCAGGAAGTCCGCATAATAGGGCCGGTACGCCTCTTTTTCAATCCGCGACAAATTCCGTTCTATGACCGCATCTTCACGCGCCGCGTCAAAGATAGGAAGGCCGTTTTCAAGCTTATAGGCAATCACTTCCTCCACTGCGCGCATCCGCTCCTCAAACAGCGGCGCAATCCGCGCGTCAATATCGTTGATTTTCATCCTTGCCTGTGAAAGCTTGTCCAACCCGTTCCCCTCCCGAAACAGTTTATCTTTCCTAATTAGTTTTTTATTATACCATGCTTCACTCTATTATACAAGTAAAAATCAGAATTTTACACAGTAAAGCAAAAAAGCACCCTTTATCTCTGCTCCGTCGAATAAAAAACGCCGGCGGAGCCGCTTCATACAGCCCTGCCGGCAGGCGGTCCTGTGCCGGTCCGCCCTATATTTCTGCCCGGCCCTTTTGTATCCGTCTTTCAAACAGCCGGAACAAAAAGACCAGCACTACGCCTTTTAAAACGCTGGACAAGGTGATGCTCCACCAGATGCCGTTTAGACCAAGCGCAGTATTGGAAAGCCACATCGCCGCAGGAATCCGCGCCGCCGTAAGCACCACGCCGACTACGCTTGGCGGCAGCGTTTTGCCGAATCCGGAAAACGCGCCCGATGCAATGCCCTCCAAGCACATAAACAGCTGGGAAACCCCCAAAATCATCAAATAGTCGATCCCCATCGGCAGGATCGAGGCTTCAGGGATAAATATCCGGAAAAGCGGCGCCGGAAAAACGATCAGCACCGCAGAGCATAAAGCACCCCAGATACTCAAGATCAATAAGGAGGTATGGTATCCCTTTTTGGCGCGGTACAGGTTTCCCGCGCCGTGGTTCTGGGCTACAAACGAGCTGAGCGCCGCCGAAAAGCCGTCGCAGGTCATCCATGAAATGGATTCGATCTGGCTTCCCACGCGCTGTACGGCAACCGCAGCATCTCCAAATACTGCCACCATCCGGGCAATCACCATGGAAACGCCGGCAAAAATCATTTGCTGCACGGCAGAAGGGCCGCCGATTTTTACAATATCCCGCATGCACGCCCAATCCACACGTGAAAAAATCCGCACAGGCTTTAGCAGCGGGCTTTTCACCGCATGTACAAGAAAAAGCAGCGTGACAACCGCCTGCGCCGCAACCGTCGCGATCGCAGCGCCCGCAACGCCCATCGCGGGAATCGGGCCCAGACCAAAGATCAGCAGCGGATCCAGCACAATATTGGCGGCGAGCCCTACCGCCGTTGCAAAGAAAGGCGTTTGGCTGTTGCCGCTGGCCGTTATGAGCCCAGTGAAAATCTGATTCACAAAAGAGGTGATCATCCCTGCGCCCACAATGCGCAGATAGACCTCCGCCGCCTGCACGGTCGCCTGCTCATTGAACCGGTAAAAGCCAATCAGCGGAGAAGCAAATCCCACCAAAACCACCGTATAGATCAGCGCAAAAAATACGCCGAACTGCAGTGCGTTCTGCGCATAGCGCGAAGCCCGCTCTTTTTCCCCTGCGCCGAGCATCCTGCCTGCCATAACCTGCCCGCCAATGCGGGCAATCGCGGTAAAGCCGCTTGCAAGCCACATAAACATGCCTGCCGAGCCGACCGCCGCAACCTCCGGCGCACCAAGACGGCCGATCCAGATCATATCCGTCAGGTTATATGCCATTTGGATGAAAGAGGTCGCCATAATCGGCATCGCCAGCTTTATCAGCGCTTTCGGGATGTTGCCCGAAAGCAGGTCAATCTGTCGTTTCATTTTTCTCCCGCCTGTATTCCATATTTCCCTGTCATTATACTAAAAAATACAGAATACCGCAACAGCATGCCAAGCGGCCCATTGGCGTGCAAAAAGGCTGGAAACCTTTCCTGTTTCCAGCCTTAACGGTTTTGGTTTTTATTCCGCCATCAGCGTGCAAATCCGATTGGAGAAAGCCACCGGATCTTCTACCGGGATTCCCTCAATCAAAAGCGCCTGATCATACAAAAGCGCGGCGTACTCTTTCAGCGTATCCTTGTCCTCTGCAAACAGCTTGGTAAGCTTTTGGAATACCGGATGGGCGGCGTTTAGTTCCAGCACGCGCTGCGCCTGTACTTTGTCCCCGGAAGGCATCGCGTTGAGCACCTTCTCCATCTCAAGCGAAATCGCGCCTTCGGAAGAAAGGCACACCGGATGCGACTTCAAACGGTTGGAAAGGATAACCGCTTTTACCTTCCCGTCCAGCGCCTCCGTCAGGAAGTTGAGCAAATCCTTATTGTCCGCCGCCTGTTTTTCCGCATCCTTCTTTTCCTCCTCGCTGCGCAGATCCAAATCGTCCGCAGAAACGTTCTGGAACGGCTTTTCATCATACTGCATCAGCATCTTAAGGGCAAACTCGTCCACGTTGTCGGTCAGGTATAAAATCTCATATCCCTTGTCGCGGACAGCCTCTGCCTGCGGCAGAAGCGCAATGCGTGCGGCCGACTCGCCGCAGGCGTAATAGATGGCCTTCTGATCCTCTTTCATGCGGGAGACGTATTCCGCAAGCGTCGTCGGATGCTCCCCGTTCGAAGAGGCAAACAATACAAGATCCTTCAGCGTATCCTTGTGCGCGCCGTAATCCGCATATATGCCGTATTTTAGCTGCAAGCCAAAATTCTTAAAGAACGCTTCGTATTTTTCCCTGTCGTTTGCCAGCATGTTTTCCAATTCCGTCTTGATCTTTTTCTCAAGGCGGCCGGCGATCAGTTTTAACTGGCGGTCATGCTGCAGCATCTCACGCGAAATGTTCAGCGAAAGATCCTGCGAATCGACAAGCCCGCGGACAAAGCTGAAATAGTCCGGAAGAAGGTCTGCGCACTTCTCCATGATCAGCACGCCGCTTGCATAAAGCTGCAGCCCTTTTTCATAGTCGCGGGTATAAAAATCAAGCGGCGCTTTCGACGGGATAAACAGCAGCGCATCGAACGTAGCGCTTCCCTCCGTACGCATATGGATCACTTTCGCCGGATCCTGCCAGTCGAAAAACTTCTCTTTATAAAATGCGTTGAGCTCTTCGTCCGTCACTTCGCTTTTCGACTTTTTCCAGATCGGGACCATCGTGTTGAGCGTCTCTATTTCGCGGTATGTCTCATAGTCGTTTTCGCTGCCCTCCTTCAGGCGGTGCTTTTCCACCTCCATCCGGATCGGATAGCGGATATAATCCGAATACTTTTTGACAAGGCTGCGCAGGCGGTATTCGTCTAAAAATTCGCTGTACTTTTCGTCTTCTGTATCTTCTTTTATATGCAGTGTGATCACGGTGCCGTGCGTCTCTTTTTCGCACGGCTCGACCGTATAGCCCTCCGCGCCTTTCGAATGCCAGCGCCACGCCTCGTCGCTGCCCCAAGCGCGGCTTTCAACCGTCACATCGTCGCTCACCATGAACGCAGAATAAAAGCCTACGCCGAACTGGCCGATAATGTCGATTTCGTCCTCTTTTTCCTGCTCCTTTTTAAAATGCAGCGATCCGCTTTTTGCGATGATGCCTAAGTTGTTTTCCAGCTCGTCTTTTGTCATGCCGCATCCGTTGTCCGAAATGGTAAGCGTGCGTTTTTCCTTGTCGGGGGAAAGCTCAATCGTAAAATCGCTGCGGTTTAAGCCGGTATCCCCATCCTTTAACGTGCGGTAGTAAAGCTTGTCTATTGCGTCGGAAGCGTTGGAGATCAGCTCGCGCAGGAATATTTCCCGATGTGTATAAATCGAATTGATCATTAAATCCAGAATCCGCTTGGATTCTGCTTTAAACTGTTTCATCGCCATGCTGTAAGACCTCTTTTATGCATATATTTTAGCACTCCTCGTGCTTAAGTGCTAAAATATATTGTAATACAGAACTGCGCCGAATTCATTATGAAATTGTAAACAAAATCGCCGGACACTTGAAACAGCGCAGAATCTGTATCATATAAACGGGCACGCAGTATTCCGGCACACCTGTTTGCTGCTTTCCCCCTCCTATCCGTCTGTCCTATCGCGCACCAGCTTATCCAGATACTCTATTGTAAAATACATATCGTCGGGAAGTTCAAACCAGCGTGCTTCCATTTCTCCTGTTCTCCCGAAACGCGTCAAAGACTCCTTCTCCGTATAGGGAAGAAAAATTACGCATTTCCCGTCCTTCATAATCTCCAAAAGTATACGCAGCTCATACAGATGGCCTTCCGGCAGTCCTGTCAACGAAACCTCGACAATCGCCGCTTTTTCAGGTAAGCTCCCCAGATATGGAGCGTTTTCAATCGGATAGAGCTTTACTGGCGCATAAAACAAAAAACGCGTCCATTCCCGTCCCGCTCGTTCACTGGTTATGACTGTATTGCGCCGCGCCCGATAATCGTAAGATCCAGCCATTGCATCGCTGCAATAGACCCGAATCATCTCATCTGTTGTGTCGCAGAAAGCCCTGCAAAAGAAGCAAGGGTATGCATTCTGCGAAAAGCAAAAACGCCCGCTGACAAAACAAATATGACGGAAAGTACAGCGCATACTTGTTTTCCTGTTTTTTTCATCAAGCATCACCACCCAAAATAATAAGAAAATGCAGTCGTATCAGTATGCACTGGCATAGAGTTAAATGTTTTATCAATCAAATATGTAGAATGCGCATCAGAAAATATTATTGTATTTTCAATTTCAATATACTGATACCCAAATATAGTGACTGCATGTCCAATATACATCAAACCTACTAATTCGCGGCTGGCCATCGTCAACGGAATATTTTTATCTATTATAGATTTCATCTTATTCCACGACCAGTTATCGGAATATATTTTCCCATATACTGTTGATATATATCCTTTGTCGGTAAGATAGTTTCTATATCCATACCGTCACATATAATACGTTTGAAAGGCTCAAAACGCGTCAGCCCAATTTGTAATATTTCTATGAACAAAGGGGCGGGCTGCACGTCATGCAGCCCGCCCCTCGAAGCGCCTACTCTTCTATTATAAAATAATATGCCCGCCTTTGCTTTGGACGTAGTCCTCATAGTCTGAGAACTTGTCGACAATACCGTCCTTGTTCAATTCAATAATACGGTTCGCAATAGTCTGGATGAATTCGTGGTCGTGCGAGGCAAACAGGATATTCCCTTTAAAATCGCATAGCCCGTTGTTGACCGCCGTAATGGATTCGAGGTCCAGATGGTCCGTCGGCCGGTCGAGCATCAGCACGTTTGAACCGAACAGCATCATGCGGGAAAACATGCAGCGTACTTTCTCCCCGCCGGAAAGGACGTTGACCGGCTTGTACACATCGTCACCCGAAAACAGCATCCTGCCCAAAAACCCGCGCAAATATGTCTCTGTCTCGTCTGTGGAATACTGGCGGAGCCATTCGATAATCGTCTGCGTGTTCCCCTCAAAATAAGCGGAATTGTCGTTGGGGAAATAGCTCTGCGAAGTGGAGACGCCCCACTTATAGCTGCCCTCATCCGGTTCCATCTCGCCCGCCAAAATTTTAAAAAGCGTCGTCGCCGCCAGCGCATTTTCTCCGACAAAGGCGATTTTATCGCCTTTCCGGACAATAAACGAAACCTTGTTTAAGACCTTCTCGCCGTCAATGGTCTTGGAAAGCCCGTCCACTGTCAGGATATCCTTTCCCGCCTCACGGTCCATGGTAAACCCGATATACGGGTACCGCCGCGAGGAAGCGGGCATCTCCTCTGCGGAGAGCTTTTCCAAAAGCTTTCTGCGGGACGTCGCCTGTTTTGATTTTGACTTGTTCGCGGAAAAGCGTTCAATAAAGCTTTGCAGCTCCTTGATTTTCTCCTCGTTTTTCTTGTTTTGAAGCTTCTGCATACGCTGCATAAGCTGGCTTGACTGATACCAGAAATCATAATTCCCGACATACATTTTGATTTTCGTATAATCGATGTCCACCGTGTGTGTGCATACCGTGTTCAAAAAGTGGCGGTCATGCGAAACCACAATGACGGTTCCGGGATAATCGAGTATAAAATCCTCAAGCCACGCGATCGCAGCAAGGTCAAGCTGGTTGGTCGGCTCGTCCAGCAAAATAATATCCGGATTGCCGAACAGCGCCTGCGCCAAAAGCACTTTGACTTTCTCATTCCCAGAGAGGGTGTCCATCTGCGCAAAAAGCAGCTCTTCCGGAAGGCCCAAGCCCTGTATGAGCTTCGACGCGTCGGACTCCGCTTCCCAGCCGTTGAGTTCCGCAAACTCGGCCTCAAGCTCGCCCGCCAAAACGCCGTCCTCCTCCGTAAAATCCTCTTTTGCGTAGAGCGCCTCTTTTTGCTGCATGATGCTGTAAAGGCGGCTGTTTCCCATAATCACCGTATCCAATACGGAATAACTGTCAAATGCATAGTGATCCTGTTTTAGGACGGAAAGGCGGACCTCCGGCGGAATGATCACTTCACCGGTTGACGGCTCCAGCTCCCCGCAGAGAATACGCAGGAACGTGGACTTTCCTGCGCCGTTTGCGCCGATAATGCCGTAACAGTTGCCGGGAAGAAATTTTAAATTGACGCCCGAAAAAAGGTTCGATCCGTCAAAGCTTAAGCTTACGTCTGATACCGTTATCATGTGATGTGCAATCCTCCAACACTTTGTATTAGAGCCTGTCAGACGGACAAACTCTACCAGTATTCTATTATAAAGGAATACCATGATGCACACAAGCGGCACTCTGCATGATTTTCCATAAATTTCGTTGCAAAATTTCTATATATCTGCTATCATAAAAAGAAAAGTCCCAATAAAAAGGAGCGCTTGTTTTGTTTTTTTGCTGTCCGGTGTGCGGAAGGAAACTGGAAGAGTCTGCGGGAAGCCTCCGCTGCAAAAAAGGCCATTGCTTCGACCGCGCACGAAGCGGATATGTCAATCTGCTGCTTGCAAACCGGATGCACGCCAAGCTTCCGGGTGACAACCGGGAAATGGTTGCGGCCCGCAGCCGTTTTTTAGAAGGGGGCTACTACGCGCCGCTTCAAAATGCGCTCTGCGAGCAGGTCCTTGCCTTTCTTCCGCAGGTACAGGCCCCCGTTTTGCTGGATTCCGGCTGCGGCGAAGGATATTATACGGCGGCTGTGGCCCATGCGGTGCATCAGGCTGCGCCCGGCGCATCCGTCCTTGGCGCCGACATTTCAAAGGCCGCGCTGTCCGCCGCGGCAAAACGGACAAAAGAGGCCGCGTTCGCTGTAGCAAGCGCCTTCGCCCTTCCTGTCCCGGATGACAGCGTAGATATCCTGACGTCGGTTTTTTCTCCATTCTGCCAGTCGGAATTCCGCCGTGTTTTAAAGGCGGGCGGGGTTTTCCTTGAGGTAATCCCTTCCGCCCGCCATCTATTCGGGCTGAAGGCTGCGCTATATGACCGGCCTTATGAAAACAAGGTAAAACCTTATGCGATTGCGGGCTTTGCTTTTTTAAACAAGCGGGAGGTTTCCGGCGAAATAACGCTTACCGATCCGGCGGATATTGCGGCACTTTTCCAAATGACGCCGTACGCTTACCGTACGCCGGCCGAGGCTGTGAAACGGCTTTCGGCCCTGCCGTCGCTCCGCACGGAAATCGCGTTTGAGATTTTGGCTTACCGCGCCCTGCCTAAAGCCGATTAAGCAAAAGAGGGCGTTTTCATTCATAACAACAAAAAGAAAAGGGGATTTACCATGGTAGAAGTAAAGGTTTGCGTAGGAAGCTCGTGCCACATCCGCGGCTCCTATCCGGTTGTACAGACATTCCAGCGTCTGATCCAGCAAAACGGGCTGGAAGACGTCGTGCATCTGCGCGCATCGTTTTGCCTGGGCTGCTGCGTAAACGGGATTGCAACCGTTGTCAACGACAAACCGGTCAACAACGTCGGCATTTTAAACGCAGAGCAGATATTCAACGAGGAAATTTTGCCGCTTGCGCTGGCGGAAAAAAGCGCCGCGGCGGAATAAACCCGTTTTAAAGGAGGACAACAATGAACAACATCATCAAGCTGAACGCACAAAACTGTCAGAACTGTTTTAAATGCATCCGGGAATGTCCCCTTAAAGCGATTGAATTCAAAGACGGGAAAACGCGGATTATTGAGGATGAATGCGTCCTTTGCGGCACATGTATGGAAACATGCCCGCGCAGCGCGAAATACGTCCGGCATAACCGCCCCGCTGTTGAAGCGCTGATTGCAAGCGGGAAACCGGTCTGCGTCAGCCTCGCCCCCTCTTATACCGGGTTCTTCGGGACCAACCGCTTTGCCAAAATGAGCGCGGCTTTAAAAAAGCTCGGCTTTTCCGTTGTGGAGGAGACGGCAATCGGCGCCGCAGAGGTCTCAAAGGAGTATGCCCGCCTGATGAAAGAGGGACAGATGAAAAACGTCATCGCCACCGCATGTTCCTCCGTCGTGATGCTGATTGAGCGCCATTTTCCCGAACTGATCGGCCAGCTCGCGCCCGTATCTTCCCCGATGATGGCGCATGCCAGGATGATGCGCGAAACATACGGCGATATCCACGTCGTATTCATCGGCCCCTGCCTTTCCAAAATGTTTGAGGCGGACGACCCGCTCGCCGGCGGTATGGTCGACGAGGTGCTGAATTTCCGGGATATTGATAAGTGGTTTGCGGAAAAGGGAATTTCGCTGGACGAGGACGATGAAGAGGTGCACGGCGTGCGCGAGCCGCTGATGCGCCAGTATCCGAAAATGGAGGGTATCATCCAGACCATCCCGGACTTTTCGGGCTATACGCCGGTTGCAGTCGACGGGATCGACCGCTGCATTGAATTTTTCACTTCGCTGAAACAGGATCAGATCGATCACATTTTCGTCGAGGCCAATATCTGCGCAGGCGGATGCATCGGCGGCCCGCTGATGCGGATGCAGCGCAAAAGCCTCATCCGTTCCACCACGCTGCTTACCGCAGACGCCATCGAAGAGGACCGTACGCCCGCGAAATCGGCCGATACCAAAACACAGCACCCGCGTGTGTTCGCCGACCGCAGCATTGCAATGAAAATGCCGTCCGAGGAGGAAATCCGCCAGATCCTAGCGGCCATCGGCAAAACTTCGCCGGAACAGGAGCTAAACTGCGGAAGCTGCGGATATCCAACCTGCCGGGACAAAGCCATTGCCGTGTACAACGGGAAGGCGGATATCACGATGTGCCTGCCGTTTTTGCGGGAGAAAGCGGAAAACAAGTCTTCTATGATCATATCCAATTCGCCAAATGCCATTGTGGCTTTCGATGCGGATATGAACGTCTTAGAATTAAACCCGCGCGCGGAATACCTGTTCGGTGTGGACAAAAACACCATTATCGGCGAAATGATCCCCGCCTTATACGGCGAGACTGCGTTTGACGAAGCGCGGGAAAGCGGCAAAACCGTTATGAAGAAATGCACGGGTGCCACAGACCAGATCATTTTGGAGCTCTCTATGGTTTACCTGCCCCAAAACGATATGTTCATCGCATTCGCGAAAGATATTTCAGCGGTAGAGGCGGATAAGGCGCAGCTTGCCGCACTGCGGATGTCAACGGTCGACGTCGCGCAAAAAGTCATCGACAAGCAGATGCGCGTCGCGCAGGAGATTGCAAGCCTTTTGGGCGAGACGACGGCGGAGACAAAAGTTGCGCTTACAAAGCTCAAAAGCTCTATTCAGGATATTTCCAAATAAAGGGTTTCCCTTTTTCCGGGCAGTGTTTCCCGCTGCCCCCAAAAGCCCGCCTCCCTTCGGGCGGGAGTACCTGTTTTCCGGCGGTTTCCCGGTTTTTTGGCAAAACGGCCGTGCAAGCCGGCGGAACAGCCCAAAAATAACAGCCGCTGCGGCAGAACGGATGAAAATATGAAACTGTTTATCGATGCGGTGTGGGAGAGCCTTTATCACTACGGCGAGGAGCTTTGCGGCGACAAGGTCGAGATTGTAAGAAACGACGATTTCTTTCTGATGGTTTTGGCGGACGGTCTCGGCAGCGGCGTAAAAGCCAACATTCTCTCCACGCTTACCAGTAAAATTATCGCCACAATGATGGCGCAGGGCTCCTCTTTGGAAGAGGCAGTCGAAACCATTGCCAGCACACTGCCCGTATGTCAGGACAGAGGCATCGCCTATTCCACCTTTACCATTGTCAAGGTGGAGCGTACCGGCGCGGTATATCTTGCGGAATTTGACAACCCGCTCACCGTATGGATGCACGACGGCGCAGTCTGCGAACTCAAACGGGAGGAACTCCTGCTCGGCGGGAAGCAGATCTTCACCAGCCGTTTTCAGGCATCCCCCGGCGATATGCTCGTCTCTTTTTCCGACGGCGTGGTTCACGCCGGCGTCGGGCGGCTGCTCGACCTCGGCTGGCAGTATCAAAATATTGTAAACTATATCGTGGAACACTATACCGACGACATTTCCCCGCGTGAAATGGTGAAAAAGCTTTTGGGCAGTGTCAACACCCTGTATATGGACAAACCGGGCGACGATTCCACGGTGTGCGCAATGCGCATCAAAAACGCCACGCCGCTCACCGTCATGGTCGGCCCGCCCTCAAACGGTGAAATGGACCGCGTTGTGGTTGACAAGCTGATGCACAACGGCGGCTTAAAGGTCGTCTGCGGCGGCACCACCTCACAAATCGTATCCCGGATTACCGGACGGGAGCTTGAGGTCATGATCGATTACGAAAACCCGGCTGTTCCGCCCACAGCGCATATCCCGGGGATTGATCTGGTGACAGAGGGCGTTTTGACGCTTGGCAAATGCGTAGAGTACATGAAGCAGTATACTGACGGGGACAAACACAGCTTAGACTTTGTTTTAAACAAAAAAGACGGTGCTTCCAAGCTGTGCAAAATGCTCTTGGAGGAGTGTACGGAGGTACAGTTCCTTGTCGGTCAGGCTTTGAATCCCGCGCACCAGAATCCCGGTATGCCGCTTTCTCTCGGCTTAAAATTAAACCTGATCAAAGAGCTTTCCCATGAGCTTGAGAAAACAGGCAAAAAGGTTTCAGCCGAATATTTTTAATTTCAATCAGGGCTGCGCGCTTTAAATCACTTGGCAAACCGCCGCTCCTGTGCTATACTAAACATCCAGAAAAGAAAACGAAGACGCAGGACACCGCAGCAAAGGAGGAAAATCCAAAATGGTGCTTACAGTTGACGTTGGCAATACCAACATCGTTTTCGGCGGGTTTGAGGGGGACACGCTGCGCTTTACCTCCCGTATCCGCACGGACAAATATCAAATGCGCGACGAATATGCCGTCAAATTTCTGGAGCTGATCCGTTTTTACGGCTTCCAGCCGTCTGATTTCGACGGTGCGATTATCTCAAGCGTCGTGCCGCCGCTCATCCCTGTTTTAAAGTCGGCGATTGCACAGATCCTTCCTGTGCGCGTTTTAGTCGTTTCCCCCGGCATCAAAACCGGGCTCAACATTAAATTGGACGATCCGGCCATTATGGGTGCCGACCTTGTATGCGGCGCAGTCGGCGCCCTTGTGCGCTATCCCACGCCATGCATCATTGCGGACTTGGGTACGGCGACCAAGCTGCTCGTTTTAGGGGAGGACGGCAGCTTTTTAGGCGGCACGATCATGCCGGGCGTCAACATCTCGCTCGACGCGCTTTCGAAAAATACGGCGCTTCTGCCGCACATTGAATTTGGCAAAGTAGAGCGCGTCATCGGCACCAACACCATTGACTGTATGCTGTCCGGCGTCCTGTTCGGCACGGCCAGCATGATCGACGGCATGGTTGACCGCATTGAAGAGGAGCTTGGGCAAAAGGCTTCGGTCGTCATGACAGGCGGCATTGCCAAGAGCATTGCGCCGTATTGCCGGCGGCAGTACGCCTTTGACGAAAACCTGCTGTTATACGGCTTAATTGAGCTTTACAGGCGCAACACACGCCAAAAGGCGCCGCTGTAACCGTCTTATTCCCGATATACATGGGGGCGACCGGCCCTTGTGCATATAATAAAAAGCATGCGCTGTATCTGCTAAAAGGGCAGAACGGCAGCAAGGAGGATTTTTATGAAACCACAGGCACAGAAAACATCGGTTCAGAAGCTGACATTCGGCGCAGTACTGACGGCGCTTGTCATCCTTTTGCAGTTTATGGGGACATTTATCCGTTTCGGACCGTTTTCCATTTCACTGGTCCTGCTCCCCATCGTCATCGGGGCGGCGACCTGCGGGCCGTATATGGGCGCTTGGCTCGGCTTTGTATTCGGCCTTGTCGTGCTAATCAGCGGCGATGCATCCGCTTTTTTAGCCGTCAACATCCCCGGCACGATTATAACGGTATTGTTAAAAGGCACGGCATGCGGCCTGTGCGCAGGACTCATTTACAAGCTGTTCTCCAAGCTTAACCGCTACGTCGGCGTAGCGGCGGCGGCAATCGTCTGCCCGCTTGTCAATACGGGCGTTTTCCTGCTCGGCTGCTGGCTCTTTTTCTATGATACCGTCGCCGGATGGGCCGTCGGTATGGGGTACGGCGAAAATGTAGCGGCCTATATGTTCCTTGTGCTGGTCGGCGGGAATTTTGTGGTTGAGCTGCTTATCAACACGCTGTTAAGCCCGGTCATCGTGCGGCTGCTCGGCATCCGGTCGAAAAAGCCCTCGGGGCCTGCCGCCCCGAATGACGCGGAATAAAGCATAAATACAAAAAGCGCATCCTTTTGCTAAAAGGATGCGCTTTTTTGCAGTTTTAGCCCAGCGCAGGCGAACTTCCACCCCGCCGGCTCCCCATGCCGTTTTGCCTTTACCGGACAGCACAGGCCGCTTCTTCCGGATGGCGGGCAAAATAGTGCTGATGCTCCTCCTCCGCACGATAGTAAATAGAAAGCGGCTCCACCTGCGTCAGCAGCTTGTTTTGATACTGCGCTTCCACAGCCTCTTTTGCGCAGATGACCGCCTCTCTATCCGCATAGTCTACAAACAGCACCTTGCTCTGGTTTTCCCGCAGCACCTTTTCTTCTTCGGTATACCGCCTTGCCGGATTCAGGCGCCGGAAAAATGCGGTGCAGAGCGTGTGTACCGATACGCGCTCCTCGTCGAAAAAGACGCGGCACACCTCTTCATATCCGGTATTCCCTTTTCCAACTTCATAATATGCTGGAACAAGATCGGGATTGCCGTTGGCATATCCGACTTCTGTTGCAAGGACGCCTTCCATATGGGAGAAAAAATCCTCCAAGCACCAAAAACACCGGTCAAAAAACAGCAGTTCTTTCATTTTCAAATATCTCCTCTTTTTGTATCGGAAGGAGCGCGCCGCCGGCGGCCTCTTCTCTCTTTCTTTAAGCGGGACGTCCCGGTTTGCCTCTGCGTCCCTTTTTCCCTTTTACAGCCTTTCGATGCTTGCAAATCCCTTCTTTAGATCTGCTAAGATGTCGTTTATATTCTCAAGCCCAACGGAAAGACGGATCATCCCCGCGTCGATGCCGGCTGCCACCAGTTGCTCGTCCGTAAGCTGCCGGTGCGTTTCGCTTGCCGGATGCAGCACACAGGTGCGGATATCGGCCACATGCACTTCATTGGAAGCAAGCTGCAGCGCGTTCATAAATTGCATCGCCGTCTCTTTGCCGCCTTTGATGACAAAGGAAATGACGCCACTGGCCCCCTGCGGAAGATACTTTTCCGCCAACTGGTGATATGGGCTGTCCGGAAGGGACGGATAGTTCACCGATTCAACCTGCTCGCAGGATTCCAAGTACTTTGCAACCGCCAGCGCATTTTCGCAGTACTGTTTCATCCGGACGGCCAGCGTCTCCAGCCCAAGATTCAGCAAAAAGGCGGAATGGGCCGCAGGATAGCAGCCGAAATCGCGCATCAGCTGCATCCGCGCTTTTAAAATATAAGCTTGCTTCCCATAAGACTTGGTATAGGAAAGGCCGTGATAGGATTCGTCCGGCTCCGTAAGCTCCGGGAATTTTCCGTTTGTCCAATCGAAATTGCCGCTGTCCACAATCACGCCGCCGACCTGCACCGCATGGCCGTCCATATATTTGGTGGTGGAGTGGATGACGATATCCGCCCCCCATTCAAACGGGCGGCAGAGAACCGGCGTGGCAAACGTGTTGTCGATTATCAGCGGTACGCCGTTTTTGTGTGCGACGCGTGCAAATTTTTCAATATCCAAAACCGTCAGCGCCGGATTGGCTATCGTTTCGCCGAAAACAGCCTTAGTATTGGGCTTGAACGCCTTTTGCAGTTCTTCTTCCGGCGCGTCCGCATCGACAAAGATGCATTCAATGCCAAGCCTTTTCAGCGTGACTGCAAAAAGATTAATCGTCCCGCCGTAAATGGTGGAAGCGGAAATAAAGCTGTCCCCTGCACTGCAAATATTCAGGATCGACAGAAGCGAGGCCGCCTGCCCGCTGGTTGTGGCCATTGCGCCCACGCCGCCTTCAAGGGCTGCTATCTTGTTTTCAACCGCCATAACCGTGGGGTTTGCAAACCGTGAATAGATCAGCGCTTTTGTCGGGTCGTCAAAAACTGCCGCAACCTCCTGTGTAGAGTCGAAGACATAAGTTGTGCTTTGTACAATCGGGACAACGCGCGGGTCGCTGTTGCCCGGCGTATAGCCCGCGTGCAGGCATTTGGTTTCGAGTTCCATCATAACAACATCCTTTCTTATTCGTTGATTCGCAGCAAAGGGCTTGCTTCAAGCGAACGCATGCATCAGATCAGCTCAGAGAGCTCTGTCCATTCGGCAAGGATCTCTTCATGCCGGTCTTTTTTCTCCTCAAGCGCAGCGCAAAGGGCGGAAAGCTTTTCGTAGTCCCTCGCCGTATCGGGATCGGCTATCTCCGCTTCAAGCGCGGCGATGTCGGCCTCCGTTTCCTCTATCATGGTCTCAAGCTTGGCAAAACGCTGCTTGCGCTTCGCCTGCTCGGCGCGCTCCTGTTTAGAGCGGTGGTAAGCCGTCGGCCGTTCGGCTTTGCCGGCGGGCGGCGCCTGACGGGCCTGCTGCAGCTCGCGCTTTTTTTTCTCTTCCAGATAGAAGTCAAAATTGCCGTTGTATTGTGAAAGCCCGTCCGCGGAAAGCTCAAAAATGCGGTTCGGGATGGTATTCAGAAAATACCTGTCATGGGAGACAAAGATCAGCGTACCGTCAAATTCCCTAAGCGCCTCCTCCAGCGCCTCCTTGCTCTGCAAATCAAGGTGGTTTGTAGGCTCGTCCAAAATCAGCGTGTTGGCGTGGCGCAGCATCAAAAGCGCCATCGCCGTGCGGGCACGTTCCCCGCCGGAAAGCACGCCAATTTTTTTGTAAACTTCCTCTCCCCGGATCAGGACCTGCCCTAAAAGCCCGCGGATCTCATATTCTGCCATCAGCGGATACTGCCCCCACAGTTCCTCAAGCGCAGTGCGGCCGGGGTTGAGCTGACGGTTTTCCTGTTCATAAAAGGCCGTCTGCACGTTCCCGCCCCATATCACTTCCCCGTCCTTCGGCAAAAGTCCTAACAGCGTTTTCAAAAGCGTGGATTTCCCCGTTCCGTTCGGTCCGATCAGCGCCACTTTATCGCCGCGCTTAACTTCAAAATCAATCGGCCCGGACAGCCGGACGCGGTTTCCGTCTTCTCCTACCCAAAGCGTAAGCCCCCTCACCGCAAGCAGGTCTTTAACCGGGCGGCGGCTGTACGTAAAGGAAAAGCGCGGAACCGGCGTGCGTTCGACGGGGCGTTCCAGCACCTCAATATGTTCCAGCTGATGCAGCCGGCTCTTCGCCATATTGGAAGTCGATGCGCGGACGATGTTTCGCTCCGCATATTCCCGCATGGAGGCGATTTTATTTTGCTGCGCTTCATATGCCCGCATTTCCTGCTTGATCCGTTCGGCGCGCAGCGTCTTATACCGCGTATAATTCCCCGGATAGGTATAAAGCTTCCGGTTTTCGAGCTCCCAAATCTTTGTGACCATACGGTCCAAAAAATAGCGGTCGTGCGAAACAACCACGATCCCGCCCTTATATCCCTGCAAATAGTCCTCAAGCCACATCAGCGTGCGGAAATCCAAATGGTTCGTAGGCTCGTCCAGCACCAAAAGCTCCGGCTCCTCCAAAAGGAGCTTTGCCAGCGCAAGACGGGTCTTTTCCCCGCCGGACAGGGCGTTTATGCAAAGATCGTCGTTTTTCTCCTCAAAGCCCATCCCGTTTAGCACCGTGCGGATTTTTACATCAATATGATAACCGTCGCGCGCTTCAAAATAGGCGCTTAAATCGGAATATTCCTCGCACAGCGCCCGGTAGCGTTCGTCATGCGCAGTACAGGCGGCAATTTGCCGCTCCAGCAGCGCCAGCCTTTCCTCCATCTCCAAAAGTTCGCGGAACACGCTGCGCATTTCCTCATAAACCGTGTTCTCACGGGAAAGGCCGCTGTTCTGCCTTAAAAAGCCGATGTGTACACCGTTTGTGACGCTGACAGAGCCTTCGTCCGGCGCAAGCTGGCCGCACAGCACGTTTAACAGGGTGGATTTCCCGATCCCGTTTGCGCCAATCAAGCCTATCCGGTCGCCGTCCTCAATTGAAGCGGTAACGCTGTCAAAAATCAGCGTATCGCCAAAATATCTTGTAATATGATCCAGTGCGGCAAGCAAAGCGTTCCTCCTTTCTCCGATGCTGCATCCAGTCCGGCAGCAGTTTTAAAATCCCTTATCTCTTAATATACGAACGCGCCGTAACGGCCGGCAATTTTACGAAGGCGGCCCGGCTCGATCGTACAGCTTGAATCCACCATTGCGCGGCCGTTATACAAAAACAGCGCGCGGGACAGCGCCTCCGGATCATCCGAATAAAAACAAACCGGGAGCGCGGCAAAGGGGGCGTTCCGGGCAAAATCCAGCGCATCGTCAGGCGTCTCAATTGAAACCAGCATCACATCCACGCTGTCGCGCTCCGCCGCCAGAAAATCATCCGTCATATCATACCCGCATGCAATCGGCTCCGTAAAATCTATCCGGTCTTCGTCAAGCGCAAAAAGCGCCATTTCATTTGTCAGCCAGATATCGTTTTCCTGCGCGGAAGTAAGCGGCGCCATAGGCTGCGGAACGTACCGGGTCAGCATATTGTGCGCTGCGCCGATATGCTCCGGCGTTGTCCCGCAGCAGCCGCCGATTATTGCGGCCCCTGCATCCAAAAGCCTGCGGGCCTCATCCGCAAACACGTCCAAGGCCGGCGCGCCCGCAGGGAAGCCCGGCTTTGCAATCAGCGGCACAGACGCATACGGCGATATGGTGCGCAGGGCCGTCACCATTTCTTCCGGCCCGGCGCCGCAGTTAAAACCAAATGCATCCACACCCAAACGCTCAAGCGTAACCAGACAGGCAAGCGGCTGCCCGCCGGACAAAAGCATGCCTTCCTCGTTCAGCGCCATGGTCACCCATACCGGCTTTTTATATTTCCGGCATGCCAACACGGCTGCCCGGGCCTCCGGCACGGAAAGCATCGTCTCGATTACAAACAAGTCCACGCCCGCTTCATCAAGCGCCGCAGCCTGATCTGCATAAATCCGGCAAAGCTCGTCAAACGAATCCTCTCCGGCCGGTTCAAGGGAAAGTCCCGTCGGTGAAAGATCCCCCGCTATCAGCGCCCGGCCGTCTGCCGCCTGCCGGGCAAGCCCGACAAGCTCCCGGTTGATCGGGGCCACTGCGTCCGCAAGGCCAAACCGGGCAAGCTGCGCCGCATTTGCCGAAAAAGTGGGCGCATACAAAATACGGCTGCCCGCCTCAAGATAGGCGCGTCCTAACGCTATAACCTGATCCGGATGCGACAGCATCCACTCCTCCGGGCATTCGTCCGGGCGCATGCCCGCCGAAAACAGATTGGTCGCCGTTGCGCCGTCAAGCAGCGTATATCGCGGTATGGGAATATCATCCTGCATGATATCAAAAATCCTTTCTCACATTGCGTCCGGCGCCGTGATCTTAAGCAGTGATAAAACGTTGAAAAGCGTCTGCTTCACCGCCATGCACAGCGCATACCGGGCGTTCATCATCTTTTCCTCCCCGCATTTTACGCGGCAGGCATTATAAAACTTATGGAACATTGTTGCAAGCTCGACCGCATAGCGGGTAAGCTTTGCGGGATCATAGTCTTTTGCCGCATCGATAATTTCCTGCGGCAGTCTTGCGAGGAAGCGGACCAGCGCCTTCTCTTCCTCTGCACAGAGCAGGGAAAAATCACAGTCCGCCGTTTTGCAGGGGGTGATCCCTTCCTGCTTCAGCATACGTCCGATACTGCAAATGCGGGCGTGCGCATACTGCACGTAATAAACCGGGTTCTGCGCGCTCTCTTCAACGGCGAGATCAAGATCAAAGTCAAAATGCGAATTGGCCTCGCGCAGGTTGAAGAAAAAGCGTGCTGCATCGATCGGCACTTCATCCAGCAAGGTTACCAGCGTGATCGCCTTCCCGCTCCGTTTGCTTGCCTTGATCACTTCGCCGCCGCGCACCAGCCGTACCATCTGCATCAAAACAACGTCCAGACGGCCTGCATCCACGCCCAAAGCAGTAAGCGCCGCTTTTAAGCGCGGTACATAGCCATGATGATCCGCGCCCAGCACGTCAATCGCCTTGTCAAAGCCGCGGGTCACCAATTTGTTGTAATGATAAGCAATGTCCGGGACAACATAGGTTGGCACACCGTTTGAACGGACCAGCACAAAATCCTGATCCGCGCCGTAATCGGTTGCTTTAAACCAAAGCGCGCCCTCGGATTCATACGTACATCCCTTTTCCTTCAGGAGCGAGACGATTTTGTCTACCTCGCCGTTTTCGTGCAGCGTCGACTCTCTAAACCAGTTGTCATAGGAGATCCGGTATTTTAGCAGATCCCGTTTCAGCCCCTCGATATTCAACGGGAGCGCATAGGCCACCAACGCAGCGCGGCGTTCCTTTTCATCTGCATCGACATACCGGTCCCCGTAAATTTCGGCAAAGGCCTTTGCGTGCGCGATAATATCCTCGCCCTTATAGGCATCCTCCGGCATTTCAATCCCATCCTTATAAAGCTGGAGATACCGGAGATCCAGCGACATGCCGAATTTGTTGATCTGGTTTCCCGCGTCGTTTACATAAAACTCGCGCTTTACATCATAGCCCGCCCAATCAAGCGCAGAGGCCAAGCTGTCCCCAATGGCGCCGCCGCGCGCATTCCCGATGTGCATCGGGCCGGTCGGATTGGCGGATACAAATTCCACCAGCACCTTTTTCCCGCCGCCGAAATCCGTGCGGCCATAGCGTTCCCCGCTTTCGTCGATGGTACGCAAAACGGCGCTGTACCATTCCCTTCCCAAAAAGAAATTGATAAAGCCCGGGCCCGCAACCTCTACCCGCTCAAAATAGGTGCCGTCAAGCACCAGCTCGTCCTTGATTGCCTCTGCTATTTTGCGGGGCGCCATACGGAACGCGCGGGCAGATACCATCGCGGCATTTGTGGCGAAATCGCCGTTTTTCGGATCCGCCGGCGTTTCAACCGAAAATGCCGGGATCGGCTCCGCCGGAAGCGTGCCTGATGCGACGCAGCGCCCAATCGCGCCGAGCAAGACCTCCTTGACCTGTTCCTGTGCTTCAGCTATGGGGTTTTTCATTCTGTTTTTCACTCCTGCTTTTCTCTTTCGACGTCCTGCAAAGTTTTCCCGGCCGCCGCTTCGTTTCTGTTTACTGTTCCATCTCTTTTACGTCGATTGTAACCTCGTTTTCGCTCAACAGGCTTGCGTTCACATCGAGCGTATAAGAGAAATAAAGGCTTCCGCCGTTTTCCGTCAGCGTGGATTTTACCGTCTTGGCGTCTACCCCGATCATCAGGTCGCCCGCCTCCGTCCCATAATGGCCGATATTTCTCTCGCCCGGCATAATAACCAGATGCGAGCGGATCTCGCCGCTCCGGATCAGGATAACACGGTTCTGGCTGTCCACCTTCAAAGTGGTGCGGCTGCCGGAATAGCCGGTCGCCTCGCTTTCAGAGTAAGTGACGTAATAGCTGTTGTTGCGCTTATAAAAGCTGCCCTGCGTAAAAAGCTCGGTTACATCCTGCACGCCGTCTATTTTCTGAATTCCTTTGATGTTTATGAGTACGTTCTTCTTCATACTTTCCGCCTTTTTCCTTCAGACGCTTTCAATATCAATCTGTACAGCCCGGCCCGCTACCGGTTCCCCGACAATGGGCCGTGCGTTTTCTGCAAACGTCTCCGTGCTGTCGCTCACAAAATATTCCACCGACCCGGCCGTACGGGAGAGATTGCACATATCATACTGCATCAGGCAGCGCTTTGCGGCGTGCGCCGCCTCCTGTCCGGAGTCAACCAGCGTCACGCCCCCTCCCATGATGCGGGAAATGACCGGCTTCAGCACCGGATAGTGCGTACAGCCCAAAATCAGCGTGTCCGCCCCGCTCTTTCGAACCGGCGCAAGATACTGCTCTGCCACCAGCCGTGTAACCTCGTTATCCGGCGCGGTAAACCCGTTTTCTACAAGCGGCACGAACAGCGCACACGGCGACGCTATAATCTGCGCTTTCGGGTTTACCAGATGCATGGCGCGCTCATATGCGCCGCTGCGGATGGTGGCGGGCGTCCCGATTAAGCCGATTCTCCCGTTACGGGTCGCCGCCGCCGCAACCTCCACCGCAGGATGCAGCACTTCCACAAACGGGACGGGCAGTTTTTCAATATCCTCCGGCAAGAGGCTTGCGCTGGCTGTGTTGCAGGCGGCGACAATCATTTTCACACCACGCGACAGGAGAAAGCGCATATCCTGCCTTGCATAGCGCCGCACTGTTTCACGGCTCCGCGTGCCGTACGGCACGCGGCCCGTGTCGCCGAAATAGACAATATTTTCTTCCGGCATGGTACGCCTCAGCTCGGAAACCGTTGTCAGGCCGCCAAGCCCGGAGTCGAATACCCCGATGGGGCGGATGTCGTTTTTCATATCCCGCTCCCTCTCAGCACGCCATCGCATACTCGATCAAGCGGTCGATCAAACTGGAATACGGGACGCCGCTGGCGACAAAGAGCTGCGGGTACATACTGATGCTTGTGAAGCCCGGGATCGTATTGATTTCATTCAAATAGATTTCACCGTTCTCGCTAAAAAAGAAGTCCACGCGCGCAAACCCTCTGCATCCCATAATCTGATATGCCTGCACCGCAATGCGGCGGATTTCATCCGATTCCTTTTCCGTGATGCGCGCCGGCACATACGTTACAGTCTTTCCGTCAATATATTTTGCATTATAATCATAAAAGTCGTTCGACGGGGCGATCTCCCCAAGGCAGGAAGCCACCGGCTCTTCGTTGCCCAGCACGGCGCATTCTATCTCCTTGCCGTAAAGCATCTCTTCCACTACCACTTTGGCGTCGTGCCGGAATGCAAGTTCCATTGCCGAAGCCAGCATATCCCGGTCCGCCGCCTTGGTGATGCCCACGCTCGATCCGGCGTTTGCGGGCTTTACAAAACACGGGAATCCCAGAGCATGCTCTACTTCATCCAAAAAAGCCGCTTGGTTTTTTTGATAGGCATGCATCGTCACCGCGCGCCATTTCGCGCCCAAAACCCCCGCTTTATCCAGCAGGGTATGCGTTGTAGCTTTATCCATGCAGGCCGCGCTTGCAAGCGTGCCGCAGCCGACAAACGGGATGCCCGCCATCGTCAAAAGGCCTTGGATCGTCCCGTCCTCCCCGTTTTTCCCATGAAGCACCGGAAAAACGCAGTCCAGCCGAACCACTTCCGGCCGCTCTTTCAATATCACAAACCCGTGATGCTCACGGCTGGGGCTTAAGACGCAGGGGACACAGCGCCCGTCCTGCCACGTATCATCTGCGATACAGCTGTCTTCCCCCGTATAATAAAACATCCGGCCGTCTTTTGTGATGCCGATCCGATATATGTCATAGCGCGTGCGGTCAATATTGGCGAGCACCGATGAAACCGAAAGAAGCGAAACTTCATATTCGCTCGAAGCACCGCCGAACACCAGGCCAAGTTTCAGCTTTTGTGTCATACCTATTACTCCATTCCGCCGGGGCTGTAACCCGGCTTGCGGCTTGCGGCGCGCCTGCTGGGATCCACAGAAGATCAAAAGGCAAACGCCGCCCGCCTCAGATTGAATCAACCTATATAATACCATGTTTTATGCCATCCTGCAACGGGTAAGCTGTCGGGATTTCCGACATGGAATGCGCCTTTTTTGGAGAAAAAATGGATTCCGGAAAAAAGGAACGGCAAAACGCCGCGGAACAGGGCCGCACGGCAAAAAACCCGTCATGCGGCTTAAATCCGCATGACGGGTTTTCTTACAATGCAAGCGTTTGATCGACGTATGCGCACAGCGCTTCGTACCGTGCCGTATAATAGTATTTTTCCAGCGTAAAGCGGTCAAGCGCCGGACAGCTGCATAAATCGGCAAAAACTTTTTCGCGCAGCCAAAAGCCGTTGTGATACTGTTCCCGCAGCGTTTGCCCTGCAAGATGGCGGGAATAGCCCGGCGGCACCGGATATTCCCGCAGGGACAACAGCGCAGTTTTGTCATACGCAGCCGGCATATCCCAGTCAAGCATCTCGCTGAAATTGAGTTTATGGCGCACTGCACAGTCATAAAGCAGCTTTGCCGACTGCCACATCCGAGCGCAAACCTGCCCGTAAAGGGCCTTCACCCCATCGTAGCACACCTTTGCGGGCGAGCCTTTAAAATCGGCTTCGCCAAACGGTTCCCCGTTCCATCCGGCAAGGCAAAATCCCGTTTTGTCCACATCCGGGCGCGGGTCGAACAGCGCCGCCTTATCCGGATGCGGATTTTCCTCATCCGCATAATCCAAAAGGCAGATTTCCTTTATCAGCTCGGCCGTTTCCTCCTCCTGCCCGAAAGCGACCCGCTCATAGCGGATGGTATCGATAAACCCATTCTGATCCGTATCGAAATACCGTACCCGATGATAAAGAAGGCCTTTTGGCGGCATCGGCCCCTCCGTTTCAAACGGGTGATCCTTGCTTCCTTTAAAGAGGCCCAAATAGTCGATCTCCCACCACGCATATTTCGCACAAAAGAGGTGTATCTTCCCATCCATCGGGGAAATATACAGCTTCCCCTTTCCCGCGCAATCGGGATCTTTCTCCGTCCGGTCGCCCAGATGGTCGGAAAAATTTGTCCAAAGGAAATCCGCTTTTTCCCCGTGCCCTTCATGGTTTGAAAACATCTCTTCCCACCGGCAGTCATCGTCGTCCTCGTCAAACAGTAAAAAGCACGCCTCCCAGCCCGGATGGGACAAGCCGATTTTTGCGCCGTCCAAGTACGGAAGATACTGCCGTTTGACCTGACAGCGGGTTTCAAGAAGCGCCCCGTAAAACGGCTCGCTTCCCTTTAACGGCAAAAAACAGGCGACGGTATCCGTATACTGCGTGTAATCAAGATCCGGCGCGTGATAGTTATAAAACGAAAGCGCAAGATCAAGCGAATGGTACCGCTCTTCCGAGGTATTCCCGTTCAGCTCGAAAGCAAGCTCAAACTCGCTCGCCTTCCCGCTGTAGCACATCTCTCCTGACCGCAGCCCGCCGGAGGCCGCAATTTCATTGTTCGCCGTATCGCCCACCCGCATGACCATATCCGTCTTTCCGTCAAAATCAAAATCATACCATGCAATCGGCGTTTCCCAAGAGGTTTTGGGATACAGCGAATAGGAATTGAGGAAAAAACCGCTCCCATGCACGTTCATCCGGTACTTTCCGCCTGCATCGTAGATCTGCTCGTCCGGATACGTAAGCGAAAGGAAATCCAGATAGGAGAGGTCCCGCTCCCCGTTTACATTCACGACAAATTTGTTGGAATACGGGCACCATTCCTCCCCCGGGAAAAGGTGGTAATACTCCGCTTCCGGCGCGCCGTCCCCATTTAAATCAAACGCACGGTAACAAAAATCCCCCAGCGAATCAAAACGGCCGCAGTCATCCTTATCGATTAAGAGTGTATAGCTGCCCCAATCCGCCCGTTCGGGGTTCCACGGATTTTTGCCTTCCCCTGCGCAGAAGGCCTGCTTGAAATACGCCTCCCATCCCTGAGGCGGTTCTTCGTCCCACGGCAGGACACCATTGTCCGAAATAAACATGGCTGCGTGCCCCAGATATAAAAAGGCAAGGGTGTCTATGACGCCGTCCTCGTTTAAATCATAAAATCCGGGAGAAAGCGCGCTTCCATCCATCTGCTTTTTCATTGCGTCTGCTCCTTCTCATCCGGCGACGCCGGAAGCCCTAAAAGCTTATACATCATAGCGGCGCACTCGGAAAAATCGTGGTCGCCCCGTCCATCCGCCACACAGCGCTCAAGCAGGTCGATCCCGCCGTCCAGCGCAAACGCCGGCACGCCGTATGCATCATAAAGGTCTTTCATATAATGCAGGTCTTTTAAACCAAGTTTTAGGGAAAATGCCTCTGTAAACGACCGGTCGATCATCTTGGGCGCATAAAAACGGTACATCCAGTTGGAGAACACATCGTTGTCCATCAAATGATAAAGCTCATTTGGATCCAGTCCCATTTTTTCGGCAAGCGGAAACATCTGCCCCAGCAGCACAGCATACATCAGCCCCGTAAAATTCATCATAATCTTCATGGTGTGCGCGCTGCCGGATGCGCCGACATACGAAAACGTCTCGCAAAAATCCGCCAAAAGAGGCGAGACACGCGTAAACGCAGCTTCATCGCCGCCGACCATCGCCGTCAGCGTTCCCGCCTTCGCCTCATCCGGCCCTGCCAGCAGCGGCGCGTCCAATAAAACCGCGCCTTTTTTCGCAAGGCTGCCGGCCAGCTCCTTTGTCGAAAGCGGGAAGCTTGTAGAAAGATCCATAAAAATTTTTCCTTCTACCGCATCGTCCGGCAGCGCTGCTATCGTCTCCTCCACAACCTTGCTGTTGGGCAGGGATAGCAAAACCGTCCCGCCCGCGCGCACCGCTTCCTCAGCCGAAGCGCACGGCTGCGCGCAATCCCGGAAAGCCTCGCGCTTTTCCCCGCTTTTATCATAGACAAAAAGCGGATAGCCTTTTTTGGCAAGGCAGGAGGCAATGCCGCCGCCCATATTGCCAAGCCCGATTACTGCAACGCTCTTTTTCTGTCCCATAATATCTCCACTCCCTTTTCGCCGCACAAGCCTGCACGGCCTTTTCTCCATCATACTCCCCGGCCGTTCCCCTGTCAATAAAGCGTTGTACAGACAATAGGAAATGTCAATGAATCGGGCGTTTTGATCAATCGACGGCTGCTTCCCGCCCCCTTTTTTCGGCTGTGGAAATGATATTTTCCGTTTGACAGAACGCGGCCGGCATGATACCATGAAAGTAAATCGAAAAAGCAGAGGGGCAGGGTTTGACACGCTGCCCCATAATGTGCGTTGCAAAAAAAAAACAAAAGATTGGAGAACCGTATGTTTTTACGAAAAAAAGGCGGATACAGCTGGCTGATCGCAGGGCTTGGAAACCCGGAGCCCAAATATGAGCAGACGCGGCATAACGCAGGCTTCTTAGCGATGGACCGCTTAGCTCAAAAGCACGGCGCCTCTTTAAAAAAGATAAAATTCCATGCCCTGACCGGCGAGGCGGAGATATCCGGCGAGCGGTGTCTTCTGCTAAAGCCGCTCACCTTCATGAATGCAAGCGGCGAAGCGGTGGAAGCGGCCGCGCAGTTTTATAAGATCCCGCCTGAGCGGATCCTTATCCTATTTGATGACATTTCCCTTGAACCCGGAAAGCTCCGCATCCGCCGCAAGGGCAGCGACGGCGGGCATAACGGGATCAAAAGCATCATACACTGTACCGGGGCGGATACCTTTCCGCGCGTCAAGATCGGCGTGGGCAGGAAGCCGCGCCCGGACTATGATCTGGCTGCCTGGGTGCTTTCCCGTTTTACTGAAGAAGAAACGGCGGCGCTGTCCGAAGCGCTTGACCACGTATCCGCGGCAGTCGAGCTGATTGTCGCGGGAAAAACGGAAGAAGCGATGAACCGTTTTAATTCCTGACCTCCGGGGGAATAAGCCATGAAACTTTTCAAACGAATCGCACAGGCATGCGAACCGTACCGCAAGCTGCTCGACGACCTGCGGGAGGGGAAGTCGCCGGTTCTAATGGTCGGCGCATCCGAAATCCACAAAGCGCATTTTATCTATGCCGCTGCGGACGAGCTGCCGGGACCGGCGCTTGTCTTGACGCACGACGAGCAGACGGCGCGCGGCTTTGTGGAAAACATCAACGCCATGGCGGGAGCCGAACCGGCCGTTTTATACCCGGAACGCGATTTTAACCTCCGCCAAATGGACGCCGTTTCACGGGAGTATGAGCAAATGCGGCTTGCCGTGCTTTCCCGCCTGCTGAACGGGGAAAAGCTGATTGTTGCGGCAAGCATCGAGGCAGTCTTGCAGTATACTATGCCGCCCGGCGCGCTCGCTTCGCGCACGTTTGCCTTAAAGCCGGGCGATACAGTGGATTTAAAGGCGCTGTCCGCACAGCTGATACGTGCCGGGTATGAGAACCGGCCGCAAATCGAAGGGACGGCGCAGTTTTCCATTCGCGGCGGGATCGCCGATATTTTCCCGCCGGGCAGCCCCGGGCCCATCC
This sequence comes from uncultured Oscillospiraceae bacterium, assembly GCA_904384225.1. Taxonomy (GTDB): domain Bacteria; phylum Bacillota; class Clostridia; order Oscillospirales; family Ruminococcaceae; genus Paludihabitans. The sequence continues at coordinate 108,065 of CAJFJV010000001.1, forward strand.
GGATGGAGCTTTGGGGCGACGAGATCGACACGCTCTCCTTTTTTGATATTCAGACCCAGCGGCGCACCGATCCGGCGGATGAGGTGCTGATCACTCCGGTGAACGAAGTGCTGCCGGATTCCATAGAGGAGCTTGCAAACGCCATCCGCACCCTGTCCGGCAAAACCAAACACGAAAAGGCGGCGGAGCATCTGCGGACGGATGCGGAACAGCTTGACGAAGGGCTCTCCCTCAATTCTTTCGACCGCTATCTCTCCTTGATTTACGATACGCCCGGTACGCTGATGGATTATATGAAGACGGGGATGTTTTTCATCTGCGAATATGCCTCTATTAAAGAGAAGGCCAAAACCTACCTTTGGCAGCAGGAGGAAGATATAAAAGAGCTTTTGGAGGACGGCGTCCTGGTCCGCGCGCTCTGCGGCTTTACGCAGGCCCTTCCCACCGTGATCCGGCGCACGGCCGCTTATCCTACCGCCTTTTTCGACACCTTTGCCCGCACCAACCACGATATCCGCTTTGCGGATCTGATTACCATAAACCCCGTCCAGACATCAAGCTTTTCCGGCGAGCTCCAGCTTTTAAAAGAGGACGCGCAGCCGCTTCTGGCCGAAGGGTATGCCGTTGTCGTGCTGGCCGGCACGCCGAAGAGTGCCGCAGCCTTGGCGCACGACTTAAAAGGGGTTGGGCTTTCCGCCGAATATGTAAAGGACAGCGACAAAATCTCCTATAAGAAGGTCACGGTGATTGCAAGCGCGCTGTCGAGCGGTTTTGAATACCCGGACATCAAAGTGACGGTCATAACAACCGGCAGGCAGGCCGTGCACACCACGCGCAAAAGCCGCTATAAACGCGGAAAGAGCTTAAAAAGCCTCACCGATCTCACGCGCGGCGACCTTGTCGTGCATGTTGCGCACGGCATCGGCGTGTTCGAGGGGATCCATAAGCTTGAAATGCAGGGGGTCGTCAAGGACTACATTAAAATCTCCTATGCCGGAACCGACGTCTTGTACGTACCGGTGACACAGCTTGATTTGGTTTCCAAATATGTAGGCGCCAAAGACGACAGCAAAGTAAAGCTCAATAAGCTCCATTCGGTCGAATGGCAGAACACGCGCCGCCGCGCCAAACAGGCGGTCGCGGAAATGGCGGACGAGTTGATCGCCCTCTATGCCAAGCGGATGCAGTCCCCGGGATACGCCTTCTCCGAGGATACCGAATGGCAAAAGGATTTCGAGCAGCGCTTCCCATTCAACGAAACAGAGGATCAGCTCCGCTGCGCAGACGAGATCAAGCAGGATATGCAAAAACCGCACCCTATGGACCGCGTGCTCTGCGGCGACGTCGGCTTCGGCAAAACGGAAGTCGCGATGCGGGCGGCCTTCAAGTGTGTTTCGGACGGCAAGCAATGCGCCGTCTTGTGCCCCACAACCATCCTTGCATGGCAGCATTATCAGACGTTTCTCAACCGCTTCAGCGGTTTTCCGGTCAACATCGAGGTGCTTTCGCGCTTCCGCACGCCAAAACAGCAAAAAGAAATCGTCCGGAAGCTTGCACGCGGGCAGATCGACATCATTATCGGCACGCACCGTGTTGTGCAAAAGGATGTTTCGTTTAAAGATTTAGGTCTTGCCATTATCGATGAAGAGCAGCGCTTCGGCGTAAAGCACAAAGAACGGTTTAAGGAGCTTTTTGCCGGCGTGGACATGCTCACGCTTTCCGCTACGCCGATCCCGCGGACGCTCAACATGGCCATCAGCGGGATCCGGGATATGTCCACCATTGAACAGGCGCCGATGGACCGGCACCCGGTACAAACCTATGTGCTCGAATACGACGCCGCCATCATCGGGGATGCGATCAAGCGGGAGCTCCGGCGCGGTGGGCAGGTCTACTACATCCACAATCAGATTGAAAGCATCGACATCTGCGCCGCCCGCGTCCACAGCATGGCTCCGGATGCGCGCATCGCTATCGCGCATGGACGGATGGAAGAGCACGAACTTTCCGAAATCTGGCGGCAGCTTTTAGAGCGGGAAATCGATATCCTGATCTGCACCACCATTATTGAAACCGGCGTAGACGTTGCAAACTGCAATACGCTGATCATCGAAAACGCCGACCGGATGGGGCTTTCGCAGCTTTATCAGCTCAGGGGACGCGTAGGACGCTCCACACGCCGCGCCTTTGCCTATTTTACCTTTACACGCGGCAAGGTGCTGTCCGAGGTAGCGGCAAAGCGTCTTGCCGCCATCCGGGAATTCACCAAATTCGGTTCCGGCTTCCGTATCGCCATGCGCGATTTGGAAATCCGCGGAGCCGGCAACATCTTAGGCGCAAAACAGCACGGACATATGGAGGCGGTGGGATATGATATGTATCTCCGGCTCCTCTCAGACGCCATTGCCGAAAAAAAAGGAGAAAAACCTGCACAGCAGTCCTACGAATGCCAAATCGACCTGCAGCTTGACGCGCACATCCCGGAAGAATATATCGCCGAGCCGGCGCAGCGTATCGATATTTATAAAAAAATCGCCGCTATCCGGGACGAAACCGACAGCATGGATGTAACCGACGAACTGATCGACCGCTTCGGCGACCCGCCTGCCGCGGTACTAAGCCTGATCGATGTAGCGATGCTGCGCAACACGCTGGCGTTGTCCGGGTTTGAAGAAATCTCGCAGAAACCGCAGGGATTGCTTTTGTATCCCAATCAGCTCAATATGGAGACGGCCGGGAAACTGATGGACGCTTTGCCAAACCGCGTCACGATCCACGCTTCCGCACGCCCCTATCTGCTTGTTAAAGCCAAAAAGGGGGAGAAGATGGATCCGGTTTCCGTCCTCCGTGAAGTTACGGCTGCACTGCGTGCATAATTTGGACAAATCCCGTCTTGCAGGAAACAGGGATTTCGTATATAATGGAGACAAAAGGAAACGGAAAATCCGTTTCTATGCGTTCGCAAAGGAGAGATATTACACTATGTATCCGATGAAACTCATCGCGCCGCTGAAAGATTATATCTGGGGCGGCACAAAGCTTAAAACCGCATTCGGCAAAAAGACCGATCTTGAAAAAGTTGCGGAAAGCTGGCAGCTCTCCTGCCACAAAGACGGCAGCAGCATCATCGAAAACGGCGAATACGCCGGCAAGACCCTGCCGGAATATATTGAAGCCGCCGGGAAAGAAGTGCTGGGCACCGACTGCGCCTCATTTGAATATTTCCCGATCCTCATCAAATTGATCGATGCAAAGGACAATCTTTCCGTACAGGTGCATCCGGATAACGAATATGCGATGCGCGTCGAAGGGGAGTACGGCAAAACTGAAATGTGGTATATCGTCGACTGCGAGCCGGGCGCTACGCTTCTGTACGGCTTCCAGCACGAGATTTCCAAAGAGGAATTCGCCCGCCGGATTGCAGACAACACCCTTTTGGAGGTGACCAACGCCGTCACAGTGCATAAGGGCGACTGCTTCTTTATTGAGGCCGGCACGCTTCACGCCATTGGGAAAGGGATTTTGATTGCAGAGATCCAGCAGAATTCCAATACGACATACCGTATATACGATTACGGCCGCCTCGGCAACGACGGCAAGCCGCGCCCGCTCCATGTGGAAAAGGCAAAAGACGTAACCCGCCTTTGCCCGCCGACCCGGCCGACCCGGCCGGAGGGCAGCCCGGTGGACTGCGGCGGCTATACGACCTGCCTTCTGTCCTCCTGCGAATACTTTACGGTTCACGCGCTCTCTTTAAAGAGCGAGGCGGCATTACAGGTTGACGAAAAGTCGTTCCACTCCTTAATGTGTTTAGACGGTTCGGCTGAGCTCACCAGTGCAAACGGGAATGTTTCGCTCAAAAAAGGAGACAGCGTATTTCTCCCGGCGAATTTCGGCTCATACAAGCTGACGGGCAGCGGCGAATACATCTTAACGACTGTTTAAGCTTAAGCAAAGAGAGGATTATTCTATGAAATACTATATCGGCATTGACTTGGGCGGCACGAATATCGCGGCAGGCGTTGTCAATGAAAACAAGGAAATTGTAGCAAAAACCAGTATAAAAACCGGCAGCGGCCGTCCGGTTGACCTGATCGCAGACGACATGGCAAGCGCGGCGAAGCAAGCGGCGGAAATCGCCGGCCTTACCCTTGAGGACGTGGAATGGGTCGGCATCGGTGCACCCGGTACCGCAAATAAGGCAAGCGGCATAATCGAATATTCCAACAATCTGGGCTGGCATGGCGTGCCGCTGGTTAAAATGCTTGAAGAGCGCACAGGTAAGAAAGTATATATTGAAAACGACGCAAACGCGGCGGCCTATGGCGAGTATGTTGCAGGCGCTGCAAAAGATGCGGACATTTCCGTCATGGTAACGCTCGGCACGGGCGTGGGCGGCGGTGTTGTCATCCACAATAAAATCTATACCGGTTTCAATTTTGCCGGCGCGGAGCTTGGCCACTCCGTTATTGTAGTGGATGGCCGCACCTGCACCTGCGAGAGGAAAGGGTGCTTGGAGGCGTATGCTTCTGCCACCGGCCTGATCACCACGACCAAAGAGTACATGGAAAAGTATAAAGATTCCATTATGTGGGAACTCGTTGAACACGACCTCTCTAAGGTCAGCGGTCGCACGGCCTTTGACGCGATGCGCAAGGGCGACGCCGCCGGGAAACAGGTCGTCGATTCCTATATCAAATATTTGGCCTGCGGCATCACCAATATCATCAATACCTTCCAGCCGGACATCCTCTGTATCGGCGGCGGCATCTCACATGAAGGCGATACGCTGATGGTTCCGCTGAAAGAGATTGTCAAACGCGAGGTCTATTCCCGCAACAGTGCCAGAAATACGGAAATCGTCGCAGCGTCGCTTGGAAACGATGCCGGCATTATTGGCGCGGCGCTTCTCGGCATGGCCGAATAACGGCTTATTTTGCATTCCGGGCTGCCGGATCGGATTTTCCGGTCCGGCAGTTTTTTTAAGCTTTTGCGTTTTACCGGCTTTCTGCGGATGAACTGCATAAAACAGGTTTTCCATTTTCCCACATCGTGGAAAAATCAAAGCTGCAAAAGCTTCCGCTGTTTTTTAGTATTGTTTTAAGGAGGGAACAATATGTCTCGTTTGGTTATCAATATCCGCGATTTCGGCGCGCTCGGCGACGGTGTTTGCGACGACACCGCCGCGCTTCAGGCTGCAATCGACGAGGGCGCGCGCACCGGCTGTGCCGTCTATATCCCGCCGGGACGCTATCGCGTAGGCGAACTAAAACTGCATCCGGGCAGCACGCTGCGCGCAGAGCCGCAGTGGGGCTTTCATTACCACACCATCGGTTCCGCTGTCTTAATACAGCGCTCCGACAGCCAGCGCTGTATCTTAGACCTCTCCGATGCAAACGGCGCGGAACTCGACGGGCTCTCTTTAACGGGCGAAGGGCGTCCGGGCGGCTGCTGCGGCATTTTGTGCGACAAACCGGCCTTTGGAAAAATAGAAGACGCTTTTCGGATCGAGCGGTGCCGGGTTTCCGCCTTTTCAGGGCATGCGGTCTATTTAAACCGTGTCTGGTGCTTTACGCTGCGGCACAATATGTTTTGCTTCTCAAAGGGCGACGGGCTGCGCGTGCACGGCTGGGACGCCTTCATCTCAGACAATTGGCTTTCTGGGAACGAGGGCGCAGGATTTCAAAGCGAAGGCGACAACTGTTCTGTCACCATGACAGGCAACCGGATTGAATGGAACCAAGGCGGCGGGATCATCATAGAAGGCGGAAGCCATTACAACCTGACCGGCAACTATATCGACCGTTCCGGGAAAGCCGGCATTGCCGTTTTGCCCGCCGTCGTGTGCGACGACGACACCGGACAGACTGAACCGCGCATCAGCAATACCATTACAATGACCGGAAATATCGTTTACCGGAGCGGGAAATGCGCACAGTCGGATGAGGAGAGCTGTCACCTGCACTTAAAAGGCTGTGCCGGCGTTACGGTAGTGGGCAACAGCTTTTGCATCGGCCGGGACGACAAGGGCAAAGGCGAATACTCCCCAAACTGCGGCCTCCTTTTAGAAAACCTCACAGAGTGTGTGGTTTCCGGCAATACCCTGTTTTCAGGGGCGCTGAAAACCTTGCTGGAGGACCGCGGCGGGCATATCAATACGGTCATCCGCGACAATGTGGGCTCTCTCTTCCCGCAGGAAGCCTTATGCAGCCCTAAGGCGGCGCTTCCTACCAATCTGATATTGGATTACCGTCAGGAGCTTCTGCGCTGCTTTTCCGCTGGGCCAAACGCCCCGCGGCCGTAGCCTCTCAACTGATAAAAATATGGAAAAAGGGAAAGACGGCATCAGCCGTCTTTCCCTTTTTCAGATATACAAGAAAGGAACCTTGTATTCTTCGAAAAACGCAAATTTAAATCACTCGCCGCGCATGCGCTTTCTTCCGCGCATCCACACGGCTGTGCCTGCTGCAGCTGCGGCAAGGAACATCAGCATCCCTGCGGCCAGCAAGCCGTTCCCATCTCCCGTATCCGGATTTTCACCCGGCGTAACCGGGGTTTCAACCTCACGGTAATATTCTAAGACGATACGGTTCTGCTCTGCATCCAGTACCAGCGTAAGATCGCCGCTGTCGGATACCAAGTTATAACGGTTTCCTTCGTAGGTTTCAAGCTTCTCTATTTGATCCGCTGAAATGACGTCGCCGACTGTTCCGCTGATCGCTTCGCTTTCGACAACACCGTCAAGCTCATACGCTGCGCCGTCGGTGCTGGTATAGTACCGATGCTCAACCGTATAGCTTGTATCGATCTGCGAAAGGGAAATCGCATGATAATAAGCAAAATTGTAGTTTTGATACTGGTTCCCAACGCCGGGCCCGTCCATCGTCAAAACTGTATTGAACGCAAGCGTCTCACCGGGCTCCAGACGGTCCGCATTGTCGAGGGCGGCAAAATAGGCGTCCGCAGACTGGTACAGCTCGCTTGTGTGATCCATATAGTCGCCGATGCCGCGGGTGCGGGTAAACGCTGTATTGCGGTTCGGATTCATCTGGGCACATTCCTCGCCGAAAGCGGTGCTGAGCATATCCTGATAGAAGATATCATAGCTAAGCGATGCAAGCTCCTCCTCCGGCCATTTGACCTGAACATCCACCACATTGTTGTCGCTGCTGGTATCACCCGTCACATAGACATACGGGTCGATTTCCGGATGCGCCGCACAAAGCTCTTTCAACTTGCCGACAGTCATTTTCCGGATACCGTTGTTGCCCGCCACTGCAAAACGGTTGCTGATATCCGGATTCTGCGCTTTCAAGTCGTCCCAGTCCGCATACTGCACGCCGTCCGTTTCCTTGTAATAGTCCAGCATATAATTGCTCAACGCCGACTCACCGGTATAGCCCGCTTTCTCGAGCTCGTCGTAAATGGAAAACAGCATGTCCGCAGTGATATCGCTGCTTCTTCTCACATTGTAAAGCTGCATAATAGCCGGGTGCGTCAGGGAAATGGCGCCAAAGCGGCTGTAGGGAAGCAGCTGTCCGTCAAAACCGGTAAAGGGGCTCAGATTGCTCTCACCGGACACATCAGGCGTGGACACGTCGAGGCTGCCCGATTGATAGGCGTAGACGTGGCCGGACGCATTCTCCACATATACGTCTACAAACATCGTGAAACCCGGAAGGACATCATTGGCACCGGCGTCGTTCAGCATCTCAATAACCGCATCGCTGAAAACGACCTCCAAATCCCCGCTGGCCGCCTCATTGACGGTCAAATAGAGATTAAAGTAGCAGTCCGAACCATCCTGATGATCGAAACCGGATCTCTCCCAATCCACTGTAACTGCTTCTGTAGGTTCCGCCGGGGCTTGAGCAAATGCAGCTGTTGAAAATGCCCCCATTAGTACCGCTATGCTGAGCAGTACCGCAAAAACCTTTTTCATCCTTCTCTCCTTCTTTCGCAGTCAAATTTTATAACATATAACATGTTATAAAATTATTATAGCGAATTTCACGGTATTATTCAAGATATATTTCTTATTTTATCCATTCGTTTAAAGTGTTCCTATCTTTTCTTCCATCCGCAAAGCATCCCTTTGAAAAAATACGGCGTAAAAACACCCTTCCCGGTTCCCGATTATAAAAAGGGAGACGCTTTTTTGTAAAAAGCGTCTCCCTTTTTATAAAGCGGCGGCTGCCTATTCTTTTCCCTGTTTTTCCCTTTCTGCAAGCGCCGCAAGCAAGCGCATCCGGTATGCTTTTGCCGCCTGCTCGTTTTTGTTGTCGCCGAATTCATAATAAACCGTCCCGGCTAGATTGTCGGGAAGATACTGCTGCCTGACATAATGATCCGGATAGTCGTGCGGATATTTATAAAACTGGCCCTTTACCTTTACGTCGTCGCCGTCGTAGTGCTTGTTTTGCAGACACCGCGGGATCGGCCCGGCTTTGCCCGCCCGCACATCTGCCAGTGCCCGGTCGATCCCCAAATAGGCGCTGTTGGATTTCGGTGCGGTGGCCAGCAATACCACTGCGTCGCCCAGCGGGATCCTTCCTTCCGGCAGGCCAAGCTGTACCGCCGCATCAATGCACGCCTTGACAATCGGGATTGCCTGCGGATAGGCAAGGCCGATGTCTTCACAAGCGATCACCATAATACGGCGGCAGGCTGAAATGAGATCTCCCGCCTCCAGAAGCCGCGCAAGATAGTGCAGCGCCGCATTTTCATCTGAACCGCGGATCGACTTCTGCAGTGCCGACACAATATCATAGTGCTGGTCGCCCGCACGGTCGTACTGCATGCTGCTGCGCTGGGACAGCGCCTCGGCCAGTTCCCTTGTGATCTGCTTTTTGCCGTCCTTTTCCTCTGCGGAAAAACAGCAGAGTTCCGCACTGTTCATCGCCTTCCGCACATCCCCGCCGCAGGACTGCGCCATATACATAACGACGCTGTCGTCGGCTTCAACCGGCGTGCCGTATTCTTCCGACAGGACCATAAAGGCGCGGCGGATTGCTTTGGCGATTTCCCCCGCCTCGACGGGCTTGAACTCAAAAACCGTGCTCCGGCTCAAAATGGCGTTATAGATATAAAAATATGGATTTTCCGTTGTGGAGGCAATCAGTGTGATATTCCCGTTTTCAATATGTTCAAGCAGGGACTGCTGCTGCTTCTTATTCAGATACTGGATCTCGTCCAGATATAAAAGGATGCCGTTATATCCGGCAAATGAGTGGACCTCCTCCACGATCGCCTTGATATCGGCTGTAGAAGCGGACGTGCCGTTCAATTTGTGCAGCCGCATATTCGTGCGTTCCGCAATAATACGGGCAACCGTGGTTTTGCCGATGCCGGAAGAGCCGTAAAAGATCATATTCGGAATATGCCCCGATTCGATAATACGGCGAAGCGGCTTCCCCTTCCCCAAAATATGCTGCTGCCCGACTACCTCGTCAAGGGAAGCCGGGCGGATCCGCTCCGCAAGCGGGACTGCCATATCCAGTTCCTCCTTTTCAAATCAAACGGGCTGCGCCGCCTTTCTCTCCCGCAGCAAATCCGGCGGCCCCCCGGGAACGCGCCCTTTTTCCGCAGGGCAGCCTGCTTTTTTACATCGCCCGCCGTTTTTTTGCACCATCTACCAGGTGCTCCAGCGCCAGCAGGATGGACCTATCCCAGAAATCCCAGGTGTGATCCCCTTTCCACTCCATATAAGTAAGATCGTAGGGAAGCGCCTCCATAGCCGCTTTGAAATCGTGGTTTTGCGGCAAAAGCAGGTCATCCGTCCCGCAGGTTACAAAAAAGCGGGGTTTCACAGGCGCATCCGCACTCTTTTTGAGCAGTGCGAACAGGTCGTCCTTTTCCGGTATGATCTGTTCTAAGCCGAAAATCGCCTGCAGCTCGCGCTGGCGCTGCGGGTCAATATAACGTTCATGGATGTTCCGTTTCATATCGCAGGCGGAGGAAAACGCCGCACAGCCGAAATACCGCTCCGGATAGGTAAGCGCGCACTTCAGCGCCCCATATCCCCCCATCGAAAGGCCGGCCACCATATTCTTTTCCCGTTTGGAAGAAAAGCCGAACATCTTCTGCATCTTCTGCGGGAGTTCATCTGCTACGTAGGAAAAATAATTCACACCGTACGCCATGTCGGTATAAAAGCTTCGCTGTACCTCCGGCATGACAACGGCCATCTTCCGTTCGCGCGCATAGCGCTCTACTCCCGTCAAACGCATCCAGCCGGTGCAGTTGTCGGAAAGCCCGTGCAGAAGGTACAAAACCTTGGCGCGGCTGTTTGCTATATCATCCGGCAGGATGATGACCGCGCTGGTATTCATCGTCAATGCTTCAGAATAAAAATCCGCTCTTAAAACAGACATCAAAACTTCGCTCCTTTTCCCCTTTTTGTCTATTATATACCGTATCCGCCCGCTTGTCATTCCTTTTTTCCCGAAAACAAGAAGGCACCCTGAAAGGGTGCCTTCAGCCGTCAAAATATAGCCCTTGCTGGTTTCCGGGCGCAAAACCGGCGGGCACGCCGGTTTTCCCTCTTGCAGGCCTTAGCTTTAAGCCAAAGGGCCGCTTTATTCGTACAGCGGATATTTTGCACAGAGTGCGCTTACCGCCGCGCGGACTTCGTCGGCGGTATTTTCGTAGTCAACCGCCGTTTTATAGATACAATCCGCAATGACTTCCATATCCTCTTCCTTAAGCCCGCGGCTTGTCACCGCAGGTGTGCCGATGCGGATGCCGCTTGTGATAAACGGGCTCTGCGGGTCGTTGGGGACAGCGTTTTTGTTTACGGTGATATAGACGGTATCCAAACGCTTTTCCAGTTCTTTGCCGGTGACGTTCATATTCTGTAAATCGACCAGCATCAAATGGTTGTCCGTACCGCCGGAGATCAAGTTGAAGCCTTTTTCTGTAAGCGCCTTTGCAAGCGCGCGCGCATTCAGCACCACCTGATGCTGGTACGCCTTAAAGCTGTCGGAAAGCGCCTCGCCAAGACACACCGCTTTTGCCGCGATTACATGCATCAGCGGGCCGCCCTGCGTTCCTGGGAAGATAGCCTTGTCAATCTGTTTCCCAAGCGCCTCTTTGCACAAAATCATGCCGCCGCGCGGGCCGCGAAGCGTCTTGTGCGTCGTAGTGGTAACCACGTCTGCGTACGGAACCGGGGACTCATGCTCGCCTGCCGCGACAAGGCCTGCGATATGCGCCATATCCACCATAAAATATGCGCCGACCTCTTTGGCGATCTCACTGATCTTTTGAAAATCGATTGCCCGCGGATAAGCGCTGGCGCCGGCTACAATCAGCTTCGGCTTCTTTTCCTCTGCAAGCGTGCGCAGCGCGTCGTAATCGATGCGCCCGGTCTTTTCATCCACACCGTACGGAACGAAGTTATAATACTTGCCGCTCATATTGACCGGGGAACCGTGCGTCAGATGGCCGCCGTCGGCAAGGCTCATTCCCAAGACGGTATCCCCCGGCTGCAAAAGCGCAAAATAAACGGCAAGGTTTGCCTGTGCGCCGGAATGCGGCTGTACATTGACGTGCTCTGCACCAAACAGCTCTTTTGCACGCGCGATGGCGATATTCTCCACGACGTCGACGCATTCACAGCCGCCGTAATAGCGCTTTCCGGAATATCCCTCTGCATATTTGTTGGTGAGAACAGAACCCATCGCCGCCATTACGGCCGGGGAAACAATATTTTCACTTGCTATCAGTTCCAAATTGCGGCGCTGGCGTGCAAGTTCCGCGCCCATTGCGTCGGCCACTTCTTTATCGTAACCCGCAACGAACCCGATGGTATCCATAAGATCTGCGTACATCTGATCCAACTCCTTTTCTGCTTTGTCGAAAACAAGCTTTCTCCTTGATTTTTCGAACAGGACGGTTTTTATTATACCGGAATCTTTTCCATTTTACAAGGGGAAAGCGCTAAAATCCCCGCGCTCTCGGAGTGTGCCTCTCTCCGATAAAAGGACGGCCAAAGGCCGTGCGCCTGCAAAAAGCGCCGCTTTTCGCAGCCCGCCTTACCGAACGGCGGAAAGTGCCCTTTTGCCGATATCCTTTCTGTAGTGCATCGCCTCAAACGAAATGCCCTCTGCCGCCTCGTAAGCGCGCCCCAGAGCCTGCATCAGATCTTTTCCTGTTGCCGAAACGCCTAAGACCCTGCCGCCCGCCGTAACGAATTTCCCGTCCACGCGTTTGGTGCCGGAATGATAGATCACAGCCTTATCGCACTGACCGTTTTCATCAAGGCCTGTAATCTCTTTTCCGGATTCATATTTGACCGGATAGCCGCCGGAGGCCAGCATTACGCATGCTGCCGACCGGGCAGAAAAGCTGAACGCCACATCCGCGAGCCGTTCGTCGCGGCAGGCCTCGAAAATCTCAAGTAAGTCACCCTGTAAAAGCGGCAGCACGACCTGTGTTTCCGGGTCGCCGAAGCGGCAATTGTACTCAATCACTTTCGGCCCATTCGGCGTCAGCATCAGCCCAAAATAGATCACGCCCTTAAACGGCCGGCCTTCTGCGTTCATCGCGTTCATCGTAGGGATAAAAATTTCGTCCATGCACTGTTTGGCTATTTTCTCCGTATAAAACGGGTTCGGTGCAACCGTACCCATGCCGCCGGTATTCAGGCCCTGATCGCCGTCAAGCGCACGCTTGTGATCCATCGACGAAATCATCGGCACAAGCGTGTGGGAATCTGTAAACGACAGTACGGAAACCTCCGGCCCGGTTAGGAATTCCTCTATCACAATCCGGTTGCCGCTCTGGCCGAAAATTTTGTCCTCCATAATGGAGTGGATCCCATCCCTTGCCGCATCAAAATCCTCCGCAATGATCACGCCTTTCCCAAGCGCCAGACCGTCCGCCTTGATAACCGTCGGATAGCTGTTCTGCGCTTTTACATATTCAAGCGCCTTCTGCGGGTCGTCGAACGTCTCGTACGCGGCGGTCGGGATCCCGTATTTTTTCATAAGCCCTTTTGAGAAGACCTTGCTCCCCTCCAAGGCTGCAGCCGCTTTTGACGGGCCGAAGCAGCGGATGCCTTTCTCCTCCATTGCATCCACCATGCCGAGCACCAGCGGATCGTCCGGCGCCACAACACAGAAATCAATCCCGTTTTCGACGGCGTATTCTACCATCGCGTCAATATCGGTCGCCTTGATGGGGACGCAGACAGCATCCGCCGCAATGCCGCCGTTTCCCGGTGCAGCATAAAGCTCCGGTTTTTTCTTGCTCTCCTTCAGCTTTTTAATAATCGCATGTTCGCGGCCGCCGCCGCCCACAACTAAAACTTTCATCTGAAACCTCCCATCGGCACCTGCGCTTTCCCATCAAGCGCGGCGCGGTATGCCGAAATCGAAAACGCAATCAGCGCACAAATTGCCGAACCGGTCATAACATCGCCCGTTTTCGCCGCCAGCCCGGACACCGCGCTGTAAGACGCGGTCATATACGCTCCGTACTGCGCGTATATCGTAGTCTCCACCATGGAAAATACATTGAACAGCACACCGGACAGGAACAGCAGGATCGCCTCAGTCACCACAAAGGCCGTGCCCTTTCCCTTTGTCCACACAGGCTTATTCCCTGAAGAAATCAGAAGAATGCAGAAAACAAGCTGTGTAATAAACAGTACGAGATTCGCCAAAACCGGAGAAAGCGGAACGACAAAATAGCTTACAAGCTCTGCCGGATAATCGAGCAGCTCCTTATACTGCCGCTGCAATACAATGGCGGCAATGTATAAAACAAACGCCAGTCCGGACAGAACAATGGCGCAGACCGCCAGAATGCGTGCGCTCTTGGGCGCCGCAGTACGGGTCATGCACAATTCCTCCTCTTATATCAGTGATGGAACAGGCGAATCCCTGTAAACGCCATTGCAATGTCGTACTTGTTGCAGGTCTCAATCACATGGTCGTCACGGATTGATCCGCCCGGCTGTGCAATATAGCAGACGCCGCTTCTATGCGCGCGCTCAATATTGTCGCCAAACGGGAAAAAGGCATCGGAGCCCAGCGCAACGCCGGTCAGTTTATCAAGCCAAGCCCGTTTTTCCTCGCGGGTGAGCGGTGCGGGCTGCTCAGTGAAGGTAGCCTGCCACACGTCATCGCCGATCACGTCTTCATAGTCCTCACTGATATAGACGTCAATGGCATTATCGCGGTCTGCGCGCCGGATCCCCTCTTTAAACGGCAGATTCAGCACCTTTTCGTGCTGGCGCAGCCACCAGATATCTGCCTTATTTCCGGCAAGGCGGGTGCAGTGGATTCTCGACTGCTGCCCCGCACCGATACCGATCGCCTGCCCGTCTTTTACATAGCAGACGGAGTTTGACTGCGTATATTTTAATGCAATCAGCGAGATGATGAGATCCCGTTTGGCGTCGGCCGGAATCTCCTTATTGGCCGTAATCACATTGGAAAGAAGCGTTTCGTCGATTTTCAGCTCGTTCCTTCCCTGCTCAAAAGTAATGCCGTAAACATCCTTATGCTCAATCGGCGCCGGATTGTAGGAGGGATCGATTTTAATGATGTTATAGCTGCCTTTGCGCTTCGATTTTAAAATGGCAAGCGCCTCCTCCGTATAATCCGGCGCAATAACGCCGTCGGATACCTCGCGCGCAATCAGCTTTGCAGTTGGGACGTCACAGCAGTCGGAAAGCGCAATAAAGTCCCCGTAAGACGACATGCGGTCTGCGCCGCGCGCCCTCGCATAAGCGCAGGCAAGCGGGGAAAGCTCTGCATCGTCCACAAAATAAATCCTGCGCAGCACGTCTGAGAGCGGGAGGCCGACCGCCGCGCCCGCCGGGCTTACATGCTTAAACGACGCAGCAGCAGGAAGGCCCGTCGCTTCTTTCAGCTCTTTCACAAGCTGCCAGCTGTTGAAGGCGTCCAAAAAGTTGATATACCCCGGCCGTCCGGACAGGACTTCTATCGGCAGTTCGGCGCCATCCTTCATAAAAATACGGGAAGGCTTTTGATTTGGGTTGCAGCCATATTTCAAAGCAAGCTCTTTCATAGAAAAATCTTCTCCTTTTACTTGTTTTTATTCAGGATCCGGGTTTCCGCTGCCCCTGTGTGAAGATCGACAAAACGGGTGAACAGGCTGACCTTGTTATCGGCGTTCAACGCATCCCACAGCATTGCGGTAAACGCATCCAGATCGTTCCCGATCTCAACCTTTTCCGGCTCCCCCTCAAAGCTTGGGATCGGACTGCCGTCACACCGGTAGGTATGGATAAAGCGGCCCTCGCCCGCAACCGGCTGTGCATATTCGTAAAAGAAACGCAAAACGGCGTCGCCGTTGCCGTCATCGCTTTTTAAGATGGACAGCTTGTAAGAGAAATCCTGATCCGCAAAGGTGACGATACCGGAAATGCGCGGCGTGTAATTCGGCGGATCCGGCTCGAAAGTACGGGTACGCAGTGCATCCTCAAAGCCCTTTCCGGATTGGATGAAATCGTAAATGGTATCTGTCTGGTCGCCGTTTGTCACAATCAGCGCATTTCCAAGCGCACGCACCGGGGAATAGATGATTAAGGACGGATCGACAAGCTTCGACTCGTCATATGCCCGGGTGCGGATGCCGTTGTCTTCGTTCTCTTCAAAAATGCGGTTTCTCGAATTTTCACTTCTGCCCATGATAAAGTATGCGACAGCAGCATGCCTGCCGTCGGCAGTTTTGCCGATGATAATGCCGCGCCCCGGGTACGTATTTTCACGGAGCGCACGTGGTAAATCAATGCGCATCATGATTCCTCCTTGTTCTCTCAGCCGATCCGCCGGCTGGCCGGTAAAGCAGGCCCTCTTATATTGCCCTGCGCCCTGCGGTAAAACCGCTGCAAAGCAAAGCAGGCCTTCTGATTTAAACGCCTTTCGCTGCCCTTTTTGCAGCGTCAGGGTTCCACAATGGCAATCCCATTTTGGATTTTAATCTTATCTTCACAAAAAAGCGAAACAGCTTTAGGAAGTATTTTCCATTCCGCTTCTTCCATCACGCGCTTTTGCAGGCTTTCCGGCGTATCTCCGTTTTGGACGTCGACGGCCTTTTGCAGGATAATCGCACCGCCGTCGCAGACCTCATTCACAAAATGGACGGTCGCCCCCGTTACCTTGACGCCGCTTTTTAAAACCGCCTCATGGACATGCAGCCCATAAAACCCCTTCCCGCAAAAGCTCGGTATCAGCGCCGGATGTACGTTCATCATACGGTACGGAAATGCATCAGACACCATACGGTCGACGATCGTCATAAATCCTGCATATACCACAAGATCGGCCTCTTCTTCCCGAAGGGCGGCCAAAAGGTCGACAGAAAACGCCTTGGAATCCGGATACTGCTTCCTTTCGATCACACGCGTCTTGATGCCGGCTTTTTCCGCGCGGGTCAGTGCATATACGCCGGGCTTCGACGCAATCACACAGGTAATTTTCCCATTTTTTATGCCGCCCTGCTTTTGTGCGTCAATAAGCGCTTGCAGGTTTGTCCCGCCGCCCGAAACCAGCACTACAATTTTTTTCATTCCACTTTCTCCTGCCTTAAACGATCACGACGCCCTCGTCGCCTGTGGTAACTTCACCCAGTACGAACGCACGCTCTCCTGCGGAATTGAGCGCTCTGACTGCCGCATCCGCCGTCTCTTTTGAAACTGCCATGCACATCCCCACGCCCATATTGAAGGTATTGAACATATCGCGCTGCGGAATATTGCCGGTTTTTTGAATCAAATCAAAAATCGGAAGGACAGGGACTGCCGCACGTTCGACTTTTGCCGTACAGCCCGGTCTCATCATACGCGGAATGTTTTCGTAAAAGCCGCCGCCTGTGATGTGCGAAACCGCTTTGACGTCCGCAGCGGCAATTGCAGCAAGCGCGGGCTTGACATAAAGGCGGGTCGGCGTCAGCAGTGCTTCACCCAAGGTTTGGCCCAGTTCTTCACAGTAAATTTCAAGCTTTTCCCTTGTCAAGCCGAACACCTTGCGCACCAGGGAAAAACCGTTTGAATGGATGCCGGAAGAGGCAATGCCGATCAGCACATCGCCCGGCTCCATGCGGGAGCCGTCGATAATCTTTTCTTCGTCCACCATTCCGACGGTAAAGCCCGCAAGATCATACTCATCGTCCGGCATAACGCCCGGATGCTCCGCAGTCTCGCCGCCGATCAGCGCGCACCCGGACTGCACACAGCCCTCTGCAACGCCCTTGACAATCGACGCAATTTTTTCCGGGACGTTTTTGCCGCAGGCGATGTAGTCGAGGAAAAACAACGGCTTTGCGCCGCAGCAAACCACGTCGTTTACGCACATGGCAACACAGTCAATCCCGATGGTATCATGCTTGTCCATCAGCATAGCGGCCACAAGCTTTGTGCCGACACCGTCCGTGCCGGAGACCAGCACCGGTTTTTTCATACCGGAAAAATCCGGTGCGAAAAGGCCGCCGAAACCGCCGATTCCCGAAACGACACCCGGGATCGCCGTTTTCTTCACATGCTCCTTCATCAGCTCAACGGCCTTATAGCCGGCGGTTACGTCGACTCCGGCCGCTTTATAGCTCTCGCTGAAACTTTTCATTTTATCCTATTTCCTTTCGTCGGCGAAATTGTTCTTCTACGCTGCGAACGCCTTTACTCCCTGCCGTCCCAGCAGTACGTGCAGACATTTTCCGGATCTATCCCGATGGCTTCCAGCATTCCCTCCAAAGACTGGTAACGGAGCGAAGTGAACCTGAGCTCCTTGCAGATCAGGTCGACCATCTGGGAATATTTATCAGTGGTATAGCTGGTGTACGGCGCAAGCACGGACGGATCGTCCGTCCCCTCGATTTTCTGGATCATCCGGCGGGCAATCAAATCCATATCGCTGGTCGAACGGGAAAAATTCAAGTATTTGCATCCGAACAGGATCGGCGGGCACGCCGGACGGATGTGTACCTCTTTGGCGCCGGAATCGTACAAAAACGATACGGTTTCTCCCATCTGCGTCCCGCGTACAATGGAGTCGTCGATAAACAAAAGGCGTTTGCCGCGGATCAAAGAGTCCACCGGGATCAGCTTCATATGTGCCACAAGATTGCGCATCTTCTGGTTCTGCGGCATAAAGCTGCGCGACCAGGTCGGCGTGTATTTCATAAACGGACGCGCAAACGGCACGCCGGACTCGTTTGCGTAGCCGATTGCATGCGCTGTGCCGGAATCCGGGACGCCGGCTACAAAATCAAGGCGGTCCCGCTCGATGGTATCGTTTTTGGCAAGGATCCGCCCGCAGTCATAGCGCATCTGTTCGACGTTTTTCCCCTCGTAGTCAGAGGTCGGATAACCGTAATACGTCCACAAAAACGCACAAATCTTCATCTTCTTTTTCGCAGGCGCCTTCTCCTCCACGCCGTCCGGCGTCACCAAAACGATCTCACCCGGCCCCAGCTCCTTATCCCTGCTGTAGCCAAGGTTTAAATAGGCGGAGGATTCAAACGAAACGCAGTAGCCGTCCTCTTTCCTGCCAATGACCAGCGGCGTGCGGCCCATGCGGTCACGTGCTGCGTAAACGCCGTCTTTTGTTAAGATCAGAAGCGTCATGGAGCCGTCAATGCGTTCCTGCGCATACTGGATGCCTTCCGTTATGGTATCCTTCTGATTGATCAAGGCCGCCGTCAGTTCCGTTGCATTGATGTGCCCGCCGCTCATTTCAAGAAAATGGGATTTCCCGCAGGCAAAGCACTCTTTTGTCAGCTCTTTTTCGTTGTTGATGCGCCCCACCGTTGTAATGGCGTATGTGCCAAGATGAGAGCGCACGATCAGCGGCTGCGGCTCCATATCGCTGATACAGCCGATTCCCATGGTTCCCGCCATCTCGTTTACGTCCCGCTCAAATTTCGTGCGGAACGGCGCGTTTTCAATATTGTGGATGGAACGTGAAAAGCCGGTTTCCCGGTCGTATACCGCCATGCCGCCGCGCCGCGTCCCCAAATGCGAATGATAGTCCGTCCCGAAAAACAGGTCGGTTACGCAGTCTTTTTTTGAAATGACACCAAAAATGCCGCCCATAATACACTCCTTTTCCCTTGTTGAGAACGAACCAGTCCCGCGATACCGCCGCGGGACTGGAGACAAAATCGATTCTGGACAATTGAAAGTCCGATTTTACGTTTATTCGCCAAGCAGGCGCTTCAAAATTTCCTTATAGGCGTCTTCCTCTCCGCCCATATCCCGGCGGAAACGGTCTTTGTCCAGTTTCTCGTGCGTTGTCGCGTCCCAAAAGCGGCACGTATCCGGGGAGATTTCATCCGCCAGCACAATCGTACCGTCCGCCGTTTTGCCGAATTCCAGCTTAAAGTCAATCAGCTCAATATTGACTTCCTTCAGGTATTCGCTCAGGATCTCATTGACCTTCAGCGCATACGACGCAATGGTATCGAGTTCTTCTTTGGTGCAAAAGCCCATTGCAAGAATATGGTACTCGTTTACCATCGGATCGCCCAGCGCGTCGTCCTTGTAGCAGAATTCCAGCACCGTCTTGTTCATCTTCGTACCTTCCGGAAGCCCCAGACGCTTTGAGAGGGAGCCGGCGGCGATGTTGCGCACAATCACTTCAAGCGGGACGATAGAAACCTTTTTTACAAGTGTTTCGCGGTCGGAAAGCTCTTTGATGTAGTGCGTCGGGATGCCTTTTTCCTCCAGCATTTTCATTAAGAAATTGGTAACGCGGTTGTTAATGATGCCTTTGTCGTGGATCGTGCCTTTTTTTAAGCCGTTTTGCGCAGTTGCATCGTCTTTGTAATCGACAATATAGGCGTTTTCATCATCCGTCTTATAGACCTTTTTTGCCTTTCCCTCATAAAGCAGTTCCATTTTTTTCATAGCATATTCCTCCTGTTTTGTCCGGCCCGCCGTGTACCGGCAGGCTTTTTCCCTTATTATTTCTGCATTTGAAGCTGTAGCTGCTTGTCCTTTTCCACAACCTCGTCGTTCATCTGCTGTTTCATCTGATCAAGCTTTTGGGCAAGCGCTTCATCCGAAAGCGCCAGCATCTGCACCGCAAGCAGCGCGGCGTTTTTCGCCCCGTCGATTGCCACAGTCGCCACCGGTATGCCGGATGGCATCTGCACAGTCGCAAGCAGGGCGTCAAGCCCGTCAAGCGTAGAGGACTTAACGGGGATGCCGATGACAGGCAGCGTCGTGTGCGCGGCAAGCACCCCTGCAAGATGCGCGGCTTTCCCTGCTGCCGCAATTATCACGCCAAATCCATTTTCGCGCGCCCGGGCAGAAAACTGGGCGGCAAGTTCCGGCGTACGGTGTGCAGACATGACGTGCGCCTCCACCGAAACGCCGAAGCGCCGAAGTTCTTTAATGGCCGGCTCCACAACCGGGAAATCGCTGTCGCTGCCCATAATAACGGCGACCTTTTTTGCTGTCGGCATAATCATACTCCTTTTCTTCCAGTCCGGGGCATATCCCCGGCTGCCATCCCGCAATGAAAAAAGGCCGCATGTAGAAAGCGGCCTTTTTGTCACTTGGATGCAGCAATTGTATGAATACGGACGGAGGCCGATGCAGCCTGCAAAAAAAGCTGCACTGCGGCAGGGCGACACAAAACCTGTGCATACCCGGCCACCGGTTTTTCCATACGGCAGACTCCCTCCGTTAAAGAATGATCTATTATCATTTTATCTGAAAGCGCCTGCAAAAACAAGTCCCGCAAAGTAAAATAAAGGCGCTTTTCCGTTTGGATATCTGTTTATTTTGACAACATCCGACGGAAAAGGGCCGGAGCTTACGCCCCGGCCCTCTCAAGAAGCCCAGATGAGGCAGGCCTTGCGCAGACACTTCCGCATGTCTTTCGCAAAGCGACTATCCCCTTATCCGGCTGCCTTCATTTTAATTCCCGCCATTGTTCCCGAAAATCTCAATTTTATTGTCCAAATCACCGTCGGGCACGATTACCGCGAGATACGGACGGCACGCGTCCAATATACGTCCCGTAAACGTTACTGTCTCCCCGAGCTTGATCTCGGAAGGCGCGTCCCATTTCACATTTTCACTGCGGACAGAAAGCGGCAGTTTCCCCGTCCCGGAGGTTTTCAGCGTCACGCAGAGAGCGTCTCCTTGGCGCTCTGTAACAGCCTCCAGCGCTGCAAACGGCATTTTTATCTGATAGCACTTAGCCGGGACAAGCTCCATCTTTCTTGTCGTCCCCTGATAAGACACCTCATACCTGCCTGCGGGAAGCACTGCGGAGAACGCACCCGTTTCCTCCGAAACGATGCGGAACTTCTTGCCTGTAACCGTATTGCAGAACAAGATCTCCTTATCGCCGCTTAAAACGCCTTTTACTTCTGCGGTGCCGAAAGTATCCGCACAGAGCCACAGCCAGCGCAGCGGAACATGGATCCAGACTTCCTTATATGTACAGGTATTGACCTGCGGCCAATGCGGCCGGTCTTCGTCTTCAAAGGTCTCGATCCCAACGCTCAGCTCGCCTACCATTTCACCGGGCAAGACCGCATACTGCTGGCAGTAGTCATAGCCCTCCCCGTACATGACAGACTCTGCAAAAGGATTCTTCCCGACGATCCACTCCTGCTGGCGCTGTGCAAGTTCCGCCAGCTCATAGCTTCCGCGGATGCGTCCTGCTTGTGCGGCAGCCTTTCCGCCGGACAGGGTAATCGCGTTGTTTCCGCGGAAACCGAACCATACTGGGAAACGGCGCAGATAATACCCTTTTCCAAGCGGGATACCGGCCTTCACCTGCTGCTCATACATCCCGATGGTCTCTTCCCCTGCTTCAGCCTGCTGCTTTACAAAAAGCACCGGATCCGCCGCCGCCTCGCCGACATGATAGATCGAAGCCGGCGACATGCTGTACGGCGCATTATAGGCAACCGCCTTCTTATAATACTCAGAGTATAATACAATGGAATAATACCATTTAATCCAATCCGGATGTTCCGGGAACGCCTCGCAGAGCAGCGAAAGCGCCAAAACCGGCTCGTGCTCATGGCTTCTGTGGTTATAGTGCACGATCAGCTTTTTCGACGGGTCGCGGTAGAAAAATCCGGTAAACGGGATATCCCAGTCCGGGATCTCCTGCTGCTGGCAATCCATCACCACATGGGCCAGCTCAACCGCCATTTCTTTAAAATAGGCGTCGCCGTCCGTTTGGTAGATATAAAGCGCGGACCATACGGCGCACGCATACATTACAACGCCATGCGAAATACGCGCCGGATCGCCCATCTCGCTGAACCCCTCGCTTTCGCGGTCGCGGTATGCAAATTTCCAATCCTCTTTCGCGCACTCTAACAGATATTTGGCATAGGCTGCGTCCGTCCGTTTCACCGCCTGGGCGCCAAGCGCCTCCGCACCGGCCGCCATAAAGTTCTCAATCGGGCGGTGCTCCGCCGGGGACGAGCGGTCGTCTCCATTGCCGATCTTCCCATCTGTCCAGCTGGAACCTCCGACCGACAGCGCACGCCAGCCGTCGTGAAAACGCGTTTTTACGATCCAGTCAAGCCCCCACATCGCTTCTTCGGTCAGCCTGTCGCACAAGCGGCTGTTTTGCTCAACCCGTTTTGCAAGGGTGAACAGCGCAACGACGCTTTCGCTGGTATTGGTCAGGTTCTGGGACATATCCCCTGCATCGTGCCAGCCGCCGTTTGCTAAAATTTTAAGCCCCTCATGTTCGGTAAAACGATCCCTACAGCAGGCGTTGTGCTTCCCTGGGACATAATAGCCGCACCGCTCGCACAGATAGAAATTCAGGACCTTCCAGATCGAATCCTCCCATATATCGTCTCCAATCGGGAAAGTACGGGTTTTCAAGCTGCCGCAAACCAGATAATATTCGCCCGGATCCGCAACCTCTGTAAAATCGAGCACTTGGAAGGTGCCGGTCGGCGCCTGCACCGTCTGTACTTCCTTTTCCAAAACCGTCCGTCCTGTCGCAGACTCTACAACAGTGAACCGCCCGGCGTCCGCATCGCACAAGATCGCGGTTTTGAGACTGCCTGTCTGATACCCCGACCCCGAGAAAGCGATCCGTCCCTTTCCGACTTCCCAGCCGGTGTGGTGATCCAGCACATCCTCCGCCAGCATGTCGATACGCAGGTCGCTGATATACCAGCAGGCCGTATCCGGTGCAAGCGGTTCCTTGCCGCACATATCATAATCAAAGCTGATGCCGGTAACATTGTCCCGCCAGATGTAGGGGATCTCAACCTGCACATGATTCCACTGCCCATTTATCAGGTTGATGTTATGGTGCCCTACACGGTCGTAGCGGTCCGGCGCGGGATGTTCCCCTTCATTGTGGAACTGCATGCGCAGGCAGATGTTGCGGAAGCCCTCCATATCAGGATAAATCCAGCAGGAAATCCGGTTGTACTGCGACCAGTCTTCATGATCCACTGCAAACATAGCGCGCGGTACGCACATAATGCCGCCCCGCCAGCTTTTCTCGTCCGGTACGCCGGGAAGGCGGGTTGGTGCGGTAAATTTGACCGCATTTTTGCTCTCGCCATAGGCGTGAGCCGCGTCCAGCGAAACCGCAGCGAGATTTTCCTCTTCGCTGAGCTTTAAGCCGTCGAAATCCCGGCGTGCAAAATAAAGCGTGGAGCTTTTCCACCGGTCCAGCGTCTGCATGTCGTCTAAAAGCCGGGTCTTCAGCACCGGTTTCTTTTCACAGCGCGCTTCCCTTGTTTCCTCATAGTGGATTGGCAGCGGCAAATGCACGTCGCGTGATTCCGCAAGATCTTTTTTCAATTGTTCCCGCATGATAAATCCTCTCTTTCCATAGGGTTTTTCGGCGCCTGCCGGCGTCCTTACTGCTACCATACCACGAAGAGGATAGTTTGTCAATAAACATTACTAACTTTCTTTTCTTTTTTTCATTTCTTTTGTTGCCTTCTGCAAAAGACTGTCCCTTCCTCTCTGAAAAGCCGCCCTGATCCCTTGCTGCCCGTATCCGCATACAGGCAAAAAAGTGCCTTCCCCACAGCAGCTGGATCCCCCCGCCGGTGCGCACCTTTTCCCGCAGCAAAGGATTCGGTCTTCCGGTATTAGGGTATTGACATATAATATTATACGAAATATAATATTGATAAACAAACATATATGGAGGCGATGGCATGGCGTTCGCTTTCGGCGGCAACCTTCTTGACCTTCTCGTCCTTGCGGTCCTCAAAAACGGCGACACATACGGCTATGTCCTGACACAGCGCGCAAAAAGCGTGATTGACATTTCGGACTCTACGCTTTATCCCGTGCTGCGCCGGCTGCAAAAGGAGGGGTTTTTGTTTACGTACGATCAGCCCTTCCAGGGGCGCAACCGGCGGTACTATTCCATTACGCCCAACGGCCTTGCCAGGCTTTCTGCATACGCCGCAGAATGGGAGAGCTACAAAAAACAGGTTGACTTTATTTTATCAGGAGGGATGTGCGGTGACTAAAAACGCTTTTTTATCCGCATTGGAAAAAGAACTTCGCACGCTGCCGCCGGAAGAGCGCAACGATGCCATGCAGTACTATAAGGAATACTTTGAAGAGGCCGGACCGGAGCAGGAGGAAAAAGCGGCCAGATCGCTCGGTTCTCCAAAGGCCATTGCCGCAGACCTGCTCGCCGCCTCGCCGAACCGCCAGCCCTTTGCGCAGCGGCCGCATACAGGCGGCACTGTTGCCGCTGCGTGCTTGCTCGCTTTTCTCGCTTTTGTGCTGGCCGTCTGCGCTGCCGCCCTTCTTTTAACCGGCGTCTGTATGGCCGCAGTATCCATATATGCGATGACGTTCAGTGCCGGATTCGGCATCATCCTGCTTGGCGCCGGCCTGCTTATATTGGGGCTCGGCGGCATTAGTGCCGGAGGGACGGCCAAAACCGCAGGGAAATGCGCCGGCCTTTTTAAGCGGCGTGCAGAAAAGGGGGGATCACAATGAAAAAAAGCTCTATCCTCATGATTGTTTCCGGCGCCGTCATGGCTGTCGGCATCGTCTTGATTATCTCCGGTTTTTTAAGCAGCGCAGTCTCGGTCTCAAAGGACGGGATCCGCTTTTTAGACGAGCGCATTGAAACATTTTTTGATGAAGTAGGGGACACGCCCTTTGGCTTCGGCTTTTCCGGCCGTCTGTCCGCCTCTGCTTCCTACGAGGGACCGGTGTCCCAAATTACCGTCGATGTCGCGGACGCCGATGTCCTGCTGATCCCCACCGATGAAGCAGCATACCGCATTGAAGCGGCCTATTCGGAGGATTCGCCGGTCACGATGGAGCAAAACGGCTCTCAGATTGCAATACGGCAGGTTAGCAGAAGCGGGCTGCATCTGTTTTACTGGCAGTCCGGCGGCGGGGCGCAGGTTAAGCTCTATATTCCAAAAGGGGCCTCCGGCAACGATATAACGATAGGCACGCAGTCGGGTGACATCACATGGAAGCTCGATTGGAAAGCAGCCGAAACGGTTTCCCTTTCCTCCGTGTCCGGCGACATCCGCGGCGGCAGCATTACTGCTTCAACGCTCGCGCTTTCCAGTACCTCAGGAGAAATTTCCGGCACCGCATGCACTGAATTTTTTGAGCTCTCCACAACAAGCGGCGATATCCGCATGGATATGGAGCAGGTCCGCCGCCTAAACGCTTCCTCTGTTTCCGGTGACCTGTCCTTAAACGGCGCAGTCGGGACTTCCGCCGAGATTTCCACCGTATCCGGCGATGTCTTGCTATCGTTGGGCGATTCCCCTTCGCAGTACACCCTGCTTTTTAACAGCGTCTCAGGCGACAGTTCCATTTCCGGCGCCGATCTGTCAGATCTGCAAAGCGGCCCGGTCCCGCTGCGCATTGGAACCACCTCCGGCGACCTCTCTGTGCAATTCTCATTTCCCTCCTAAAGATGAGAGGATGCCTTTTCTATCCCGCGTCAGGCCTTACGGCCATGCGCCAAGGGCGGCCTTATTCGGCCGTCCCTTTTTTATGCGCTTTTATGCGCTGCACGCTAAGCCTCCTGTTTCCGGTTTCTATTCCTTGCTTCTTCATGGAAAAAAATATATAATAAAAACATACTTACTTTCACTTTGAAGGCCGAATGCACCGTCCGCTGTTCCCTCTACCGGCTTTTGCGGGCGTTCCGGCAAGAGGAGGGCCGTATGTTCCGCTTTTTCAAAAACAAAATTTACCGCTCTTATTTTTTCAGGCGGCTCCTCCTGCTGACGATTGCCGCCGTTATCCTGCTCTTTTTCTTATCCGAACAAATCCTTTTAACCGGGATGGAGCGGTATCACTCCGGCGTTTCAGCCTGCTATGAATCGGTGCAGAATAAGCTCTCCTATACTGTCCAGCGCATTGAATTTTTCATCAACCGCATTTATTCGGACGATGCCATACTTTCCGACTTTCTCCGCTATTTCAGCAACAGTGCGGAGGGATATCTTTCCGACCGTCTGGATAATCCAAACGACGTCAAACGGGGTGCAGATTTTCTGCGCGAATGCAAGGATTTTGCCACAGAACTTGATTATGCTTTCCGCTATGTCATTTTCGACGCCAAAAACGGCATAACCAATTCGATACGGTATATGCCGGACGGCAACGCAACTTTCCAATTCAACCTCACGGAGACGGATCTTGCGGGAATTAAAAACGAGTCGCCCAGCGCCTATATTTACCGCAAATCCCTTCCCGATCCGGAGAACCTCTCCGCCGATATGGGGGAAATCCTGTTTGTGCTGGAACCGGGACAAGTTTTTTCCGATGTCCCGCTGGATCTTCCCGGAAGCATTTTCCTGCAAAACACGAGCGGGATCATCCCGCTGAGTATTTCCGGGCCAAATCCGGAAAAAATGCTGCTTTTGCTTCCAGAAGATGAGGCCCCCTCAGGACAAGTCTGGGGCAGCACATTCTCCCGCTACTATTATGTGCGCTTTGCCGACCAGCAATATGGACTTACCTTGTACGCCTTTGCCGACACCGGCGCATTGTTTGCCTCACAGCAGCACTCCTCCTTTTATCTTTTTATCGGGCTGGCGGCGCTGTATCTTTTGTTCGTTTTTCTGATTTGGCGCCAGCTTTATCACGATGAAAGCTTCCTTTCCGATATCATCGCCTCGATCGACGCTGCCAAAAGCGGAAATTTTTCGCGTACAGCCTTTAAAAAGCGCGACGACGCCTATGGCCTGATTGCCGCAGAGCTAAACGACATGTCCGATAAGATCAACCGTTTTATTCAAACGGAATATATTTTAAAGCTGGATTCGGAGCGGGCGAAAATGCGTGCGCTTCAAAATCAGATCGATCCCCATTTCCTTTACAACACTTTGGAAATCATCCGTTCCCGGGCGCTTTATAACGGCGATACGGAGGTCTCCGACGCCGTCTCCAACCTTGGGAACCTCTACCGCAGTATTGTCCGTGCCAAAAGCGAGCTTCCCCTGCAAACGGAAGTGGCGATTTTAAATGAATATATCCATCTTATGGAGTTTAAATATCCCGACAATTTCTTTTTCCAGATCGATATCCCGGAAGAAATGCAAAATATGATGACGGTGAAGCTTTGGATGCAGCCGGTTGCAGAAAATTTCTTCAAACACGGCTTTCGTCCTGAAAGCGGCTATAACCTGCTGATGGTGATCGGCGAGATAACGGACGACGGTTTTTCCCTGCTCTTTTCCGATAACGGAACCGGTGTCAGCGAAGAGCGGCTTGCCGAAGTTATGGCCGGCGTCTATTCCGAGGCGGAGGATATGCAGCGGCCCAGCATCGGGCTTAGCAATATTTATTCCCGGCTGCGCCATTTTTACGGAAGCAGTGTTTCCATGTCTTTTTACAACAATGAGACTGCCGGCGTTACCGTCCGCTTCGACTTTAAAAACCCGCTTCCGTTTTATAAAAAGGAGGATCACACGCCATGTACCGATTGCTGATTGTAGACGACGAGCCGCATATTATCGACGGTGTAAGCCGTATTATCAACTGGTCGGATTACAATATCAAAGACATACGGGCCGCCTACTCGTTTCAAGAGGCCGTGACCGTTGCGTTTGCATTCCGCCCGCATATTATCCTGACGGACGTAAAGATCGGGAAGGACTGGGGCTTTGAGCTGATCGAAGCACTGTCCCGCGCCAATTTGGATACGCATTATATCATGATGAGCGGTTACGACGATTTTGACTTAGTCCGAAAATCACTTTTGGCTGGCGCGCGTGATTATCTTTTAAAGCCAATCGACAAAGAAAAACTCCGCGCTATTGTCGAACGGATCATTACGGTCGATCTGCACGGCACCTTGCCCAGTACGGAAAAAAGCGAAGAGATCGACCCGGTTTTAGGGGTGCCGCTCTCCTCGCTTTCCAAGCTCACGAACAAGGTGCTCCTAATTGTCAAAAGCGCCTACAACGAAAACATCAGCCTGCGTTACGTCGCAGATCTGTTCCAAATGAACAGCGTCTATATCGGACAAGCTTTTTTAAAGGAAACGCATATGAAATTCAGTGAATACCTCTTGGCCTACCGGATGCATATCGCCTATGATTTAATCAGGACGACCGATGAAAAAATCTCCTATATTGCGCGCCGCGTCGGTTACCAGCATCTGAACTATTTTTATTCGCTGTTCCGCAACTATTACAATATGTCGCCGCGCGACCTGCGCAGTACGCCGGACGAAGAAGAGGAGGACGAAGTATCATGACCAGACGCGCTTTTGCCCTTTTGACGGCGATACTCCTCATCCTCCCCCTCTCCTCCTGCGCTTCATCCCAAACAGAAGACGCCACGGCCAAAAAGGCCGATGTAAACCTGATCTATTATACAATCGGGAATCCCGACCGCGACCTTGCCAAAGTAAACGAGGCGCTCAACGAAATGCTCTATGAAAAGCTTGGGATCACCATCTCATACAATAAAATCGCTTGGAACGACTATCACACACGGCTAACCGCGCTCATCCATTCCGGCGCTTATTTTGACATTGCATTCGCCTCCAACTCTACGCAGGGGGACTATATCGGAAATGCCGCCAAAGGCGTTTGGCTGGCTTTGGATCCGTATTTCGACAGCATCGGCAAGGAGATGTATGACGCAATCGATCCGATCTATTGGGACGGTATCCGCTATAAAGGGAAAATCTACGGGATCCCCACCAACAAGGAGACCTGTGTCCCGGAGATGTTTATGTTTGCAAAGGAGCTTGTTGAAAAGCACGGCATCGACATATCAAAACTTAAAACCATCGAATCCCTTGAGCCCGTCCTATCCTTGATTGCCGCACAGGATGCGGATTATATCCCCTTCGATTTCGATTCCAATGCGCGCAACCTTTTCGCGCAGGAGGCCTATGAATCGCTTATAGACCGGCTTCCGCTGATGATCGATTCCTATGATAAAACCTGCACCATCTTCAATGTATTGGAGACCACCGTCGGACAGTCCCGCATTGCGTTGATGCGCCGCTATTACCAAAGCGGATATATCAACGAGGACGCCGCAATCAAAGAGAGCGGCGGGCTGACGGCGGGAGAAAAGGTTTTTTGCAAAATGTCTTCCGGCGGCCCGTATTCCGATATGCTTTGGTCGAACGACCGCGGATACGAGGTTGTAACACAGCAAATATCACCTAAAATCGTCACGACAGAGTCCACTCGCGGCGGTATTATGGCGGTAAGCGCCAAAACGCTGTATCCCGATGCATGCGTCTCTTTTTTGAATGCGCTCAACACGGATCCCGATATCCGCAACCTGATCAATTTCGGCATCGAAAATGTGCATTATACGCTGACCGATTCCGGGCAGGTGCGCCGGATCTCAGATGCATATTCCGGAGTACAGTATACGCAGGGGAACTGGTTTATCCTAAAAACAACAGAGGGGGAGCCGCTCAATAAATGGGCGGAGTTCCGCCGCTTTAACCGTTCCGCCACCAAATCCGCGGCGCTCGGCTTCACCCCCGATACGGCGCCGTTTTCTCAGGAATTGGAAAACTGCACCAAGGTTTGTGACCGTTACTATGCCGCATTGATGACAGGCAGCGTGGACGATACGGTTTATCTTCCCCGCTATCTTTCCGAACTCAAAGCAGCAGGACTGGATAAGATCCAAACCTTGCTGCAGCAGCAGATAAACGAGTGGCTAAGCCAGAAGGAGGCTGCCTGAACAAGCCCTGCCGCCGTATATGTGAAGCAAAGCTCTATATAAAAAGCACACAACCCCCGGCATCCGGCCCATTTGGGCCGGATGCCGGGGGTTGTTATCCATATTATACAGCCGCCGTTATTCTTCTCCCGAGATCGCGCGCGCCTGTGCAATAACATCTGCTGCGAGCTGATTGGGCAGCTGCTCATAGCGTTCAAACACAAAGGTAAACGAACCGCTTCCCTGTGTCATTTGGCGGACAAGCGTCGCAAAATCATGCATTTCGCTCATCGGGACGTCTGCCTCAATCAAAGAAGTGCCATCCTCATCCGGGGACATGCCCAAAACGCGCCCGCGCCTTTTATTCAGCTCGCCCATCATATCGCCGGTATTCGAATCCGGCACTGTTACGGTCAAATGTCCGATCGGCTCCAGCAAGACAGGAGACGCTTGCTGCAGCCCGGCCTTATACGCAAGCGAGGCAGCCGTTTTAAAGGCCATTTCCGAGGAATCCACCGGATGGTATGAACCGTCCACCAGCGTGGCTTTCAGCCCGACAACCGGATACCCCGCCAAAATACCGTGTGCTATGGACTCCCGAAGCCCCTTCTCCACTGCCGGGAAGAAGTTCTTCGGTACGGCGCCGCCGACTACTTTCTGATCGAACAAAAGATCTTCCCCGTCGTACGGTTCGAATTCAATCCAAACGTCGCCATACTGGCCGTGACCGCCGGACTGTTTCTTATGTTTGCCCTGTACTTTCACTTTTTTCTGTATGGTTTCCCGGTAAGCTACAATCGGCGGTTCCATCGTAACATCTGCGCCAAATTTGGATTTTAGCTTAGCTGCTACAACATCAAGATGCTGTTCGCCCAAACCGGTGATAACCTGCTGATGCGTTTCTGCGTTATTTGTGAACGAAAGGGAAGCGTCTTCCTCCAGCAGCCGCAAAATCCCCTGTGCGATTTTGCTTTCATCCCCCTTTGCCTTCGGCATGACTGCCATAGAGTAACATGGCGCGTCGTACTCCGTACGTTCCAACGTCACAGCAGTTCCCGCACAAAGGGTATCCCCGGTTGCCGCATTCATTTTTGCAGCCGCAGCAATATCTCCTGCCACAACCTTTTGGGCTTCTTCCTGTTTCTTACCGCGCATATACACAAGTTTGCCGACTTTTTCCGTCTGGCCGGAAGCCATGTTGACAACCTCCATTCCGGCCGTCATTGTCCCGGCTGCTACCTTGATATAGGAAAGCTTTCCAATGAAGGGGTCCGCAACAGTTTTAAAGACCTGTGCCACCAGAGGTGCATCCGCACTGCATGCAATCTCCACCGGATTGCCGTCCGCTTCCGTTCCAACCGTCTCCGCTTTCTCCTCTTCTGCCGGGAGGAAATCCGCAATGCCGTCTAAAAGGAGATCGATGGCCTCAAGCGCTTGGGCGGAACCGCAGAACACCGGTGTCAAAGAGCCGGTGCGGATACCCTCGTGCACGCCCCGCACCAATTCATCGTGGGTAAACTGTTCACCGGAAAAGAACTTTTCAAACAGTTCTTCATCCGTCTCTGCAACTGCTTCGCTGATTGCCGCGATCAGCCCGTCGATCCGATGATCCGTTTGCGGGACCGGCACCTCAGTGGCCTTGCCGTTTTCATAGCGGAACGCCTTCATCCGAATCAAATCTACATAGCAGGAAACCTTTTTATCCTCCATAATCGGGACAACCAACGGGCAGACCGAGGGGCCGAACGTCGCTTTCAGCTGTTCGAGCA
Organism: uncultured Oscillospiraceae bacterium; assembly: GCA_904384225.1. Lineage (GTDB taxonomy): Bacteria > Bacillota > Clostridia > Oscillospirales > Ruminococcaceae > Paludihabitans. The sequence continues at coordinate 139,958 of CAJFJV010000001.1, forward strand.
CTTTGTAAAAATCTGCGCTTTCCCGGTCGAGCTTTGAAACAAATACCGCACGGGACTTTCCCTTTTTCTTTGCCAGCTTATAAGCCTTTTTGGCGCCAACCGTTACGCCGGATTTACCGGAAATCACAATCAGTACGCTGCCTGCGGCCTGCACGCCCTCGTACATACCCGTCGAAAAATCAAACAGTCCCGGACAATCCAGAAGATTGATCTTCATATCCCGGTATTCGTATGGTGCAACCGCCAAGCTGATGGAAGCTTTTCTTCTGATCTCTTCCGGATCGTAATCGCACACCGTATTTCCGTCCGCAACGGAACCAAAACGGTCGCTTGTGCCGGTTTGGAACAAAAGGGCTTCTACAAGCGTAGTTTTGCCGGAGCCGCCGTGTCCGGCGACTGCAACGTTTTTGATCTGGTTTGATGCATATTGTTTCATAGTTTCACCATTTCTCCGCGCAGAATAGGCAAAGCGGACACGGCGCGGGCGCGTCCTGTGCGTGGCATTCGAGGAGCCATCCTCTTATTTGTCGATTTTCACAACAAACAGATAGCCGATAAAAAAATAATATCACATTCGCACAGCTATTACAATGATATTTTGAAAAAAATATCGGCAGAATCCATATTTTTCGATTCTGCCGATTCTATTTTATGTTATTTTACAACGAAGGGGCGTTATAGTCTGACATTGCGCTCATAGATCCAATAGATCAACAGGAATAAAAATGCGCCGCCGGCTGCCGCCGCTGCACTTGCCGCCGTCATCCAATTCAAATAGAGAAGGCCCGCCAGGATAAGCGGCAGCAGGACCGCCGATATAAAGCAGAGTACTCGCCCGCGCTTTACGCACCGCAGAAGCTGCCCGCAGGCCGCTACCGTCACCGCAAAAGCACTGCCGTCGCCCTTTTTGTCCGCAAGAGAGGTCTCCGCACGCTCACGCGGTCTGCGGCGCTCTTCAAACAGCTCGTGCAGCCTTGCAGGAAGGATCTTGGCTTCTTCGGATGAAAGGCCGAAAACCCGTTCGAGAAGCGCGGGCGTTATGCAGGCGTCCACACTGCGCACCGCAGCGCACAGCCCGCGGCGGCGCATCATATCCAAAACGGCAAGCGGCTTATCCGCAGCTGTAAATTCAAGGATGAACGCCGCGTACAGCTCGCCTTCGCGCGCAAGATAGACAACCTCATAGCCGTCGGCGTGGTACGGGTCTTCATAACCTCGTTTCGGGACGGCAATAGAATGGTTGATCATCAAATCGCGGTTTCCTATCAGGACGCGCTTCTCGTCTACCCATGCGGAAAGCCCCATCAGATCTTCATACCGGATCGTGTCCACCGGTTTCAGCAGATCTGTGCGGCCGTTGATGATATACAAAAAGACATCCCGCAGCACGCTGTCCGCCTGACATATCACGCTTGCCGCATCAACAATCGCCGTGTCGATCCGCGTTCCCTGAAAGGTTTTGATCCCATGCAGTATGACGGAATCCTTCGGAAACAGTTCGGCTGCATTCATCAGGATGCAGTTTACGTCCGCAGCGTCCGCAGCTGTCACCCAATCCGGGACCGTACTGTCATATCCGGCAAATATCGGCCGGCTGTCGCGCAGCGTCAGTTCGCACATCAAAGGATACAGCAGGCCGAACCCCAGCATAGCCGAACCGGAAAACATCGTGACGGCGCCATAGATATCACCCGTCAGCAAGTAGAGCGCAACCGCCAAAACTGCACCGGTCAAAAGGGCCGTCCACATCAACGGTTTGGCCATGCCGTCCGCCGGATCGTCTTGCTGCTGGCGCGTCAAAATGCCGTCAAAAAAGCCAACCGGGACATTTGCAGCCAACACCGGCTCCTCCTCGATCAAAAGGCCGCGCGTCATCTCGCGCGAAACCGGCCCGTCGGCTGAAATGATCACGCCGTTTTTCTCCTCGTCAGAGGAAAGGAAAGCGAAGCTCTCCACCAAGCGCCCTTGCCGCATCGTACGCGCACAGGCCAGCGCAAACAGCGAAAGTGCCGTCAGCGGCGCGTATAAAACGCCGCGTCCCGTAAGCAGCGTTTCTAGGGAAAACAGATAAAAAACATTCGCCGCAAGTACGACGAAAACGGCCGCTAAACAAAAAATGTCTTTTCGGACGCCGTGCGCCGCCGACACAAAAAGCGGGAAAGATGCCAGCAGAGAGACGACGATCAAGCCGCCGCAAAGTACCGTATACAAAAGCGGGGAAACTTCAATAAGCCCTAAGATCCAAACGCTGGATGTTCCAAACTGTACAGCAGCGAGCAATACGCCGCACAGGGCGCAAAGCGCCGTCAGCACCCGGCTGACCTTTGCCTGCCGAAGCTGGCTGCGAAGCATTGCCAGCACGCCGTCGCGCTGCTTTACCGACACGTATTCATCGTCGCTTGAAAAGATATAAGAAGACGGGGCGCTGTCCAGATCCACATCCAAATGGAAGGGCTTTTCCTCCCGCTTTTCCGGGACGGCCGCCTCTTCTTTTTCGGCTGCTCCTGCCTGATCCAAAACAGGCGCTTCCTGCGGCGCCGCTTCCGCCAAGCCCGCTGCCGGAACATCCTCTTTCTCCAAAGCGGGAAACGCCTCTGTGTCTGCTGGCTCCTGCTCTTTGCTTTCTTCCGGAGGACGGGCGGGATCCAGCACAAACTGTTCCGCCCGCTGCTGCCGTTTGGAGCGTAGCGTCAAAAAAGCTTCCGGCGTCATGCCAAGTACAGGCTCTTCCGCTTCCTCTTCTTCAGCCGGCGCTTCTTCTGACAGCTCGCCGGACAGCTGCACGCGAATCGCCGCCGTCCGTGCTTTTATCGAGTCCTGCTGCATCTTTTGCAGCCTGCGGGTCAAAGAGTTTGTCTGAATGCGCACCTCTTTTTCAATCTCATTCTTTTCCTGCTCCGTAAACAGGCTGCTTGGCTTTTTTAACTCCCGTTCTTTATTCTTTGTCAAAATGTCCCGGATGAGTTCGTCAATCCTGTCCATATCCCCTTTTTCCATAGACGGGGATCCTTTTTCATCCATCGTCACTTTCTGGTCGCGTTTGAGCTCGTCCAAAATCTCATCCGCCGTCATTTTCCTTTCCGCCATCTGCACATCCCCTTCTTGTTGCTGTTAAAGGCGCTGCCGCACTACCTCATACATTAAAATACCCGCTGCAACCGATGCGTTGAGCGAATTGATCTGCCCTTTCATCGGCAGTGTGATCAAAAAATCACAGGATTCCCTCACGATCCTGCTGAGCCCGCGGCCCTCGGAACCGATCACGATCGCCGCCGCTCCGCGCAGATCCACCCGATCGAAACGTTCGCCTTCCATATCGGCACCGTAAATCCAGATTCCCTCTTCTTTCAGCCGACGGATACATGCCGCCAGATTCGGCACGCGCGCAACCTTTACCATGCTTGCCGCACCCGCACTGGTCTTATATACCGCCGCCGTCAGCGAGGCGCTCCGGCGCTTGGGAATGATAACGCCGTCTGCACCGGCCGCTTCTGCCGTACGCAGAATTGCCCCCAAATTGTGGGGATCTGCAATCTCATCCGCCACAATTAAAAAAGGTGCCGTCCCCTTTTGACGGGAAACCTCTAAAAGCTCTTCTATCGTTGCATAATCGGCACAGGCACAGGACGCCACTACTCCCTGATGGTTCACCTCCGGAGAAAGCGCATCTAACTTTTTGCGGCTCACCGTTTTTACCACGACACCCTTTTCATGCGCAAGCGCTTTAAGCTTACCGATGCTGCCGTGCAGTTCCCCTTCCGCAATGTAAATCGTGTCTGGTATGCGCCCGCTGCGCAGAGCCTCCATCACCGCGTTCCGTCCTACAATCATTTCCTGCTGTGGTATATCCATATCAAAATCTCCTGCCCGCCATCTGCTTTTTTCGCGTCCGGCACCAATCTTTCCTTTATAACCGGATGTATTGTGTTTATTATAGCACACTCTGTTTTTTCTTTACAAGCGCTGACTTTGAGAAGTTCCTTCCTTTTCATGGTTTTCCGCTTTTTTGACAGCTTTTGCGCAAAAGCAAGTTATACGTATTGTAGTTTTTTAAAAAAGGAATTTTTCACGCCGTGGTGGAAAAGCCTTTCAACATTTCACATTGAAATGTTGAAAACTTCGTTGAAAGCGTGGAAAAGCGCTTTTCCTACGCCATGTTTTCAACATACTCCCCCGGGTTTTTCCCGCAAGCACGCATTACAGTTGGTATAACCTGTCGAGAATGCTTTTTTATTGCTCTCATAACAAAAAAGGTTGTGCCGCATGGCACAACCTTTTTCCTGCCGGGTCTGTCCGGCAACGGATTTTATCAAACAATCGTTACGCAAAGATAGCAAGCAGGACGCCGGCCACTACGGCTGAACCGATAACACCGGCAACGTTCGGACCCATTGCATGCATCAAAAGGAAGTTGGTTGGATTCGCCTCTGCACCTACGCGCTGGGAAACACGGGCCGCCATCGGGACCGCAGATACGCCGGCAGAACCAATCAGCGGATTGACTTTACCCTTCGTAAAGATATACATCAGCTTGCCGAATAAAACGCCGCCGGCCGTTCCAAAACCAAACGCGATCAAGCCGAGCACAATAATCTTGAGGGTCTGCGGCGTCAGGAAGTAATCTGCCGTAGCCGTCGCACCGACGGTCACGCCCAAGAAAATCGTTACGATATTCATCAACTCGTTTTGCGCCGTCTTGACAAGGCGGTCTACCATACCGCTTTCCTTCATCAGGTTGCCGAGCATCAGCATGCCGAGCAGCGGAGCGGCGGACGGGACGATGAGGGAGACGATCAGCGTTACGGCGATCGGGAAGACTATTTTTTCCGTTTTGCTGACCGGACGCAGCTGCTTCATCACAACCATACGCTCTTTTTTGGTTGTAAGCAGCTTCATAATCGGCGGCTGGATCAGCGGCACCAATGCCATGTACGAATATGCCGCAACCGCAATGGAGCCCAGAATGGTCGGCGCCAAAGACTTGGCGACATAAATGGCCGTCGGGCCGTCTGCGCCGCCGATTATGCCGATCGCAGCCGCAAATTCCGGAGAAAAGCCCAGCATAACCGCACCGACAAATGTTACAAAGATGCCGAGCTGTGCAGCGGCGCCGAGCAAAAAGCTCTTCGGGTTTGCAATCAGCGGGCCGAAGTCGGTCATCGCGCCGATCCCAAGGAAGATCAAAGACGGATAGATTCCAAGCTTCACGCCCAGATACAGGTAATCGAGCAAGCCGCCGTTTTGCATGACTTGTCCAAAATCGATTTCCTTGTTTACAAAGTAATCCATATGGAACATTTCCGTCATCGGAAGATTTGTTAAAAACATGCCAAATGCAATCGGCAAAAGCAGAAGCGGCTCAAAGCCTTTTACGATGGCAAGATAAACTAAAACGAACGAGATTGCGATCATCACCCAGTTCTGCCACTGCATGGCGGCGAGACCGGATTCCTGCCACAGATCTGTTATCGTCTGTACAAAGACGTCTATCATACTGTTTTCTCCTTTATTTCTTTACGTGAACCATTACTTAAAAGGGGCGTGTGTTCTCCGCAATGCCCGCGGCGCTCCAAGCGCTCCTTGCCTCTCTTGCACGGCGTACGCTCTTAAGTGCGAAGGATTTTCCGGGTTCCATCATACACGCTACCGCTGCAGAAATGGCGGCGACAATCTCATCGCTGATGCCGTCCTCAACAACAGGGGAAACCGTTCCCTTTTTTACCGCCGGTACAACAGGTGCAGGCGCAGCCTTTTTTTCCGTCCGGCCGCTGTCGCCATTTCCGCCGCTTACTGCGCTGAAAACCTTGCCCATAGCCCAGCAGATCAAGACCAGAATGATCAAAACGGCAAATACCACAACCAGCCCGACCAATACGACCGACCAAGTCTGTGTCCAGTCAATATCTGCAAAATACTCAAACATGACGTTTTCTCCTTTTTAAAAAGATCCCCTCCTGCGCATGTACGCAGAAGCTTTGCTTTTTATTATACTGCATGGTTTAAAAATTTTCAATCGAAAATCCAAACAAAATTAATTTTCTTTACGAATAACAACACGCTCAAAATTCCCTGATAACAACATGCCTTCGGTCTGCGCATCAAGCCCCAGCGCATGGAACCGCTTCAGTTCATCCGTATGGCGCCACATTGGAAAGTCGGTCCCGAAAAAGAAATGCGAAACGCCGAACTTTTCAAAAAAGCGCAGCGCTTCCTCTGGTTTTAAAAACATTAAGGAGCTCGATGTATCCATATAAAGCCGCCCGCCGCGGTAAGTGTCATACGCTTCCTGCCAGCAGCTCCATCCCCCGAAATGCGCGCCGATGCAGACAAGCTCCGGGAAGCGCTCCATCACCCGCGCCAGACGGTACGGCCGCGACCAAGTATAGCGGTGATCGCCTGTGTGAAACAGGATCGGAAGCTTCCCTTCCGCCAATCTGTAGATGGCGTCCGCCCGCGGATCGTCAATATCGAATTCCTGAAAATCGGGATGAAGCTTAATCCCATAAAAGCCGCCTTCCAGTATCCGTTCAAATTCCGCCTCCGGATCCGCCATCAGCGGATGCATAGCGGCAAATGGGATAAATTCCGGATGGAGTTTTGCTTGCTCCGCCAAAAAGGTGTTGATCGCCGTCACCTGCTCCGGCTTTGTCGCAACGGAACAGACGAGGCTTTGTGAAACGTTTGCCGCGCGCATCTCCTCAAGCAGGATATCCGCCGTACCACCGTCATCCATCGGGATGTCGTAGAACGCCCCTATGGACTGTACGGCACGATCCGCAATTTTTTGCGGAAAGATGTGTGCGTGCGCATCGATTATTTTCATATGCCTTCCCTTTCTTTTATCTGCGGTGATAAGAAACCCGCAGCTTCCTAAAGCGCAGCGCCGCCTTTTCGGCGCCGCCTGTTTTTGTATTTCCCTGCGGGCGGCTTTCCCACAAACCGCACCGCTGTGTTATCCGGTCACATGGCCGGCTTTACTGCCTCTGCCAAAAAGATACCTGCATCCCTCGCAGGCGTCAAATATAATCGTACCGGTAAAGGCAGTATCCGTCCGCCTCTTCAATGGCCGCCTGCGACTGTTCTTGTATTGTGGCAGCATCAAAACGATAGGAGGCAAGGCCGATATAAAGCCGCACCGATGGTTCTGTTACAAAAGCGCGCCATTTTTGAAGCGTCATCGTAAAAGGCTGGATCTCGTGCGTCTCGTCCCAGTATATCTGCGGCATCACATAGTCAAGGTATCCCTCCTTTGTGCACCACAGCGCAAGGTCGGTCGACAGTGTACCCGTATCCGAAACCGGAAGCGTGCTGTCCTTTCGGAAGCCACCTGCCGGGCTTACGCCGAACAAGGCGTCCGGCCGGAGCTCCTTTGTCAAGTCATAAAGCGTTTTGATCAGCTTTGTATTGTTCGCTTTGGCGGATACCGTCGTTTCGCCGAGCGATTCCGGTGACGCCGCATAGAAATAATCGTCCAGATGGATCCCATCCAATGCATAATGGGACAGCAGTTCCCGGACGCCGTCGGCTATCAGCGCCTGTGCCTCGTCATTGGCGGGTTTAAGCCACCAGATCCCGTCTACCTCATACATATAAGTGCTCCGCGCATCTCCCTGATACCACGCGGCCGTACGAAAGCTTGCATCCACCTTTGAAAAATCTGTGCTGCTCATCAGCCGATACGGGTTGATCCATGCGTGGAACGCAAGCCCCTGCGCGTGCGCCTGCTCCAGCAGGACCGCCAAAGGGTCGTAAGGCAGCCCGGTTCCGGCGCTGCCGGATATGGTTTTTGACCATGGATAAACCTCAGACGGATAGATTGCATCCCCAAACGGCCTGACCTGGACAAAAACGGCGTTCCCGCCTTTCTCCTTCACCCGCTGCATCATCGCCGCAGCCTGTGCATGGAACACGCCCTCCGCGCTTCCTGCAAGCTTTGAAATCTCTAAATAGGAGATCCAAACACCCCGCAGCGGCTCGTCCGTATCGCCGGTAACCGTCTGCCCCCCTTGTTGGCCGCTCTCCTCCATATAGGCATGGTTTGCCTGATCGATCCGGTCGAACAGTGATTCGATTGGATCCCCGCTTCCATTGCAAGCAGACAATAAAAAGCAAAGCAGCACCGCTTTTATAAAAAGGCTCGTCCGGTAACGCACAAAATCCTCTCCTTATTCTACCGTGCTGCTGGCCTCAGGTCAAGGTGCACGGCGAAATCTGCAAGGGAAACTCCTTTTGATATGATTATGCTGGAAAGCGATACGTTATTCCGGATCTTTGTGCAAAAAAGCACGGCAGCTTCTGCTGCCGCACTTTCCTTTTTATTGATGTTCTTTTTCGCGCGGTTCCAGCGGCCGAAGACGCGCTTCTTCCAGCTCCTGACGGAACTGTTCAATTATTTCGTCGGTCGTCAGTTCGCTGAATACGGACTTAGCCTCTTTTTTGGCTGCGGCTTTTTCCGCCCTGCTCCCATCCGGAGAGGCGCTTTGCTCCGGCGCTTCGCCCGCCTGCGGCTTTCCTCCTGCAAGGCGAGAGTCAGGCGCCGCCGCGTGCGGTGCAGGAAAATGAGAAGGCTTTCGGGCTGTATCCTCCTCCTGCTGGGTTTTGTCCTCCAGCGGCTCCTGCTCAGGCCCTTCTGTATCCTGCCTGCTTTCCGGCGGCGCGCCTGCGGCATCCAAAGCGGGCGGCCCCTCCAGAGGGACGGGGACATCTTCTGCTTCTGCCTGATCCGCTGTTTCTTCAACCAGATCGATCTGTTCCGCTGTGATTTCGACCGCCTGATTTAACACGCCTTGTTCCGGCCCCGGCCTTTCCGTCAAGCCCTCTTCCGTCTTAGATGCCTCCTGCCCGGTTCTTTCCCGCACACGGCGGCGATGTGTGATAACCGCCGAAATCAAAAGCAGGAAAAGGAGCAGGGCAGCCGGCCCTAATACCATGCTAAAAAAGCCGACCGGCCGGCGGACAAAGTCGATGATTCTCCCAAAAAAACCGATTGCATACGATACTTTTCCTATCACGTCGCTCCCGCTCAAGACCATTTGCTGCGTCCCGTCCTCCATATAGACGTCCAGCATGTACACAGACCCCGCATGCGCTCGAATACGCGCCAAGGCAAACCGTCCGTCTGCCTGCACATCCGCGTCCGCAATATCGCGGCAAAGCACCAGCATCCCATCTTGGTATTCCGTCTGCCTGACAAGCAGCAGATCGCCCGCATATAGGCTTTCAGCGGCCAAATCCTGCCGCAGTGCGGCAAAATGCCAGCCCAATATTTCCGGCGCAGTGCCGTCCTCCACGCTTCTCAAATCAAGCACATTCACCGTGACAGTCAAAGCAACGGAAAGCGTCATCAATACAGCGGACAGCGCCAGCAGGAACCGCAAAAGCAGCGGCAGCTTTTTTTTCTTCCTCACCATTTTCCCCTTCCTCTTCAAACAAGCCGCCGCTTCCCCGGTCTGCTTTTAAGAAAACAATTGCTCTAAAAAGCCGGTTTTTCGTTTGGTGCGCGGCGCCGGGATCCCCTCGCTTTTTACCAAAATGGTATCTTCGCCGATCATCTGGATATCAGACCATGGTATGGTGATATCATTGCCGCGGCCAAGCAGGCCGAAAAGCTTAGGCCTTCCATATACCACAAGCGAGCGGACCTCCGCACTCTCAGAATCAAATATAATATCGTCTACAAAGCCAAGCTTCATTCCGTCCGACACATTGATCAGTTCCTTTTTTCGAAACGATGAAAAATTCGCAGTCATACCGTCATACACCTCTCTTTTGCCTAATACCAGTGTATGACGGGGATAGGGCGATCATTCCTCCCAGAATTTCTGCGAATAGCTGTTGTCAGGATTGTCTTCCCAAACACAGCGCTGCTCCAAAAGCAGGGCTTCCAGTGTTTGACGGATAGGGCGATAGCGCGGATCCGCATAGAGGTTGACGGTTTCATCCGGATCTTTGTACAAGTCAAAAAGCTGCGTCTTATCCGGCTCCAGCTTATAGCGGATCAGCTTGAAACGATCGTCTTTTACCGCGCGGATCAAATGCGTATAGGCAAAATACAAGGTTTTGCGTCCTCCCGTGCCGTCCTCAATCACACTGCAAAAGCTCTGCCCTTCAACGGACGGCGGCACAGCAAGGCCGCACAGCTCGCAAAGCGTCGGATAGATGTCCATCAAATAGACATAGGCGTCGCGCTGCTGCGAACGGGGGATACCGGGCCCCCGCATAATCAGCGGGACCCGGATGCTGTGGTCGTAGAGGCTTTGTTTGCCCATCAGGCCGTGACGCCCAACCGCCAGCCCATTGTCGCCGGTATAGACGACAATGGTATTTTCAAGCTGCCCTGTGCGCTCAAGCGCCTCCAAAAGCCGCCCGACATTCTCATCGATATGTGAAATCATGGCGTAATAATCTGCAATATGGCGGCGGATCTCCTGTTCGGAGCGGGGATGCGCCGCAAGATTTTCATCCCGATCCTCGCCGATTTTGGGATCGATACCGAAATAAAACGGATGCTCCGGCACAAAATTTGCCGGGATCCGGATTTTTTCCGGATCATACATGCTGCGGAAGCGCTCCGGCATCGTACGCGGATCGTGCGGTGCAAGCAATGCGGTATATAGGAAAAACGGTTCCGCATGGGGCTGTTCGATAAACCGGATGGCTGCATCGGTAAACAGTTCCGTAGAATGCTTTCCGGCCGTAATCCGTTCGGCAATCGTGTCCATTGGATGGTTTGCATGCAAAAAATTCGGTGTGGTCCGCACCACATTTTCATATTTTCCATCCGCATGGTAGCGGTTAACAGGGACGTTCCAATGATCCCACATCCCGCCGAAAAAAATTTCATCGCCGTCGCAGAAGCTGCGGGCAAAAGATTCCGTACCGTTATGCCATTTTCCAATTCCAATGGTACGATAGCCGTTTTCATGGAAGCACTGCCCCATCGTCGTATGGGACTGCGGGATCTGCTCCCCTGCGCCGTACAGATGAAACAGCGTTTTACCGGAATTGATCATCGCACGGCTCGGCATGCACACTGCGCCGGAGGTCCCGCCCGGGATGTGCGCCCGGGTAAACGCCGTCCCTTCCGCAACAAGGCGGTCCAGATTCGGCGTCATGATTTCCTCGTTTCCCAACGCATGGATGGTGTCGAACCGCTGGTCGTCCGCTAAAATGAATAAGACATTCGGCTTTTTTTCCATTTACCCTCTCTCCTTTAACAGTTCGTTTAATGATCCCGGATCATCCACAAAAAAGCGGTCTTTTTTGCGGATGGCCTGCACACCAGCTTCAAACGCAGCCTTTGCATCGATTAAATATGCGCTTCCGCCAAGCACGCGGCCCTTTACGAGCGCCGGTTCCGGCAGCAGTTCGGCCAGACGGTCATAGCGCTGCACTAACCCCCCGAAACGATGCGGACGGTACATTTTGCGCGTCAGCTTCCCCCCTGCGTCCCGCAGCGTGTAAAGGCAGTATTTCGGATCAAGCGGATAGGACGCGCGAGCCGCCTCCTCCACGCCGTGCATAAACGTATTCGGCCGCAAACCGCAGCCAAGCATCAAAATCTTCCCTCCGAGCATGGGCAGTTGCATAAAGGGGGAATGCGGGCCGACCGGCGTTTCGTCCAGCTTGTGCCAAACCGTCGCGCCGTAGGCGTATCTTCCCCATGCGCAAACCGAATGCGTAGGATGCATGCTCCGGTACTGTGCATAGCCGGTGCGGAAGCACTCCGGCAGCGCGCCGATACAGCTCTTTGTCAGCTTCACATCAAATACCGGGTTTTCCCGCGTAACCGTCTCATAGGAAAGCGCGGGAACCAAAAGCGTGCCCGACGGCGTCAGCAGTTCCATCAGTGTTTCAATCACTTCTTCCGCGCGCACGCCGGGCGTATCAAGCGCCTTCAGCGATGTATGTATCAAAACGACATCGCCCGGGGCGATGCCCAAACGTTTCAAATCAAGAGCCAGCCGTTCGGTATATTTCATCGAGATCTCCTCCCGTTTTCGCTTTATATCCATTTTACTGAATCGCACATGCTTTTTCAAGAGCACATCCCGTTTTTTCGACAAAAGTACAGAAAAATGCAAACCGGCATACCGGCGGCGCCAGCCTGTTTCGTTTAAGCCCTTTTCCGCTGAAAACACCGGCAAAGGATATCACCGTTTTTTCCGTAAAGCATCTGCATAAAAACATATTTATGCTATATAACATAACATATATTTTCCCCATTTTTGAAGCTATATTGATAAGAAGAGGTGTATCAAATGCAAGGGAATACATTAAAGATTACGCATAAGCCGTTGCGCGGAGAAGACGGCTACAAAGTATTTTCCATCCGGATCAAAGCGGGCGTCGCACAGCAGCTTGACGCCCTCGCCGAACAGACCGGGCGCAGCCGCAACGAATTGATCGGCATCATGCTCGAATACGGTTTGGCACATTATGAAATTGAAGAAGAGCGACATACGTCGGTTTGACGTATGCCGCTCTTTATGCCGTTTTGCAGCTGGTGCGGGACGTGCCGCAGCAGCGCTGTAAAACGGAAACCGCTTTTTAGCCCGCCGCCGGTAAAAAAAGGGAGAAGGCGCAAGCCTTCTCCCTTTCAGCGGTCCCAAAGGACGACAGCGCCTGTCTCCCGCGTTTTCGGGACATCGATCAGCCGCTGGTTTTCGCTGCCCCTGAAGCGCAGCGAAATATTCCGCTTTTCCTCCATATATTCCCCGTCTACCAGCACGTCGATCATCGAAAGCATTTCTTCCGTCACTTCACAGCGGGCACGGCTTTGCCCTGTAAGCTCTTCCCAAGTATAGCCGGAAAAAGCCCAGACCGTCTTATCCGGAAGCTCTCGTCTGATTCGGCGCAAAAGCCCGACGAGCTCCCGCTGGTTTGCCGGTTCAAACGGTTCGCCCCCCAGCAGTGTCAGCCCATTTATATAGGAGGGGCGCAGCGATTCCACGATTTCATTTTCTGTTTCTTTTGTATACGGTTCGCCATAGGAAAAATCCCATGTCTCAGGCTGGAAACACCCTTTACAGTGGTGTGTGCATCCTGAAACGAACAGGACGGTCCGTACGCCGACTCCATTGGCGATATCGCATTTTTTAATATTGCCGTACCGCATCAGAGATGAAGCACCCGCTCTTTGATCTCTTGGGTCCGCCCCTGGTTCCAAAACTGCGTGCCGATATAGCCGCAGGTGCGGCGGGCGACGTTCATTTTGCTCTGATCCTCGTTCCCGCAGTTCGGGCAGCGCCACACCAGCTTCCCGTCTTCCTCTACGATCTGGATTTCCCCGTCATAGCCGCAGACCTGGCAATAATCGCTCTTGGTGTTCAGTTCAGCGTACATGATGTTGTCATAGATAAACTTCATCACCTCGAGCACCGCCGGAATGTTGTGCTGCATATTCGGAACTTCTACGTAAGAGATTGCGCCGCCCGGGGAAAGGGCCTGGAATTTGGATTCCAGCCGCAGCTTTTCAAACGCGTCGATCGGCTCCGTGACATGCACGTGATAGGAATTGGTAATATAATTTTTATCGGTGACGCCCGGGATAATGCCAAAGCGGTTTTGCAGGCACTTGGCAAACTTGTACGTCGTCGACTCAAGCGGCGTCCCATAAAGCGAATAATGGATATCCTCCGCCTTGCGCCACTTCATGCACGCATCGTTGAGCGCTTGCATGACCCGAAGGCCGAACGCCTCGCCTTCCGGCTCGGTCAATTTTTTGCCTGTGACCTCATACACGCATTCCCAAAGGCCTGCGTATCCCAACGACAAAGTAGAATATCCGCCATGCAAAAGCTTATCGATCCGCTCCCCTTTTTCAAGACGGGCCAGCGCGCCATACTGCCAAAGGATCGGCGCCGCATCGGAACGCGTCCCCTCCAGCCGTTCATGCCTGCACTGCAGCGCCCGATGGCACAGCTCCAGCCGTTCGTCGAGGACTTCCCAGAATTTCTCCTCGTTTTTCCCCTCACGGCAGGCGGAGCAGGCCACATCCACCAGGTTGATCGTCACAACGCCCTGATTAAAACGGCCGTAGTATTTCGGCTTCCCGTTTTCGTCCACATACGGCGTCAGGAAGCTGCGGCACCCCATACAGGTATAACAGTTCCCGTTGCCGTTATCGTCGATCTTAAGCTGCAACATGACCTTTTCGGAAATGTAGTCCGGCACCATCCGTTTTGCCGTACACTTTGCCGCAAGCTCCGTCAGATACCAGTAAGGCGAATCCTCGCGGATGTTGTCCTCTTCCAAAACGTAAATCAGTTTTGGGAAGGCAGGCGTGACCCATACGCCCGCTTCGTTCTTCGTACCCGTAATCCGCTGGTTGAGCACTTCTTCAATAATAATGGCAAGATCCTTTTTCTCCTGCTCCGTCTTCGCCTCATTCAAATACATAAAGACCGTGACAAAGGGCGCTTGGCCGTTTGTCGTCAACAGCGTTACCACCTGATACTGTATTGTCTGGACGCCGCGGTTGATCTCTTCGCGCACCCTTTTTTCTACAAGGGCCGAAACCTGCTCCGGCGTCGCCGAGATCCCGAATTGCTCCATTTCGGAAAGTACCTGTTTGCGGATTTTTTCACGTGAGATCTGCACAAAGGGAGCCAAATGCGCCAGCGAAATGGACTGCCCGCCATATTGGTTTGATGCGACCTGTGCGATAATCTGGGTCGATATATTGCAGGCAGTTGAAAACGAATGCGGCTTTTCGATCATCGTCCCGGAAATAACCGTGCCGTTTTGCAGCATATCCTCCAAATTTACCAGATCGCAGTTATGCATATGCTGTGCAAAGTAATCCGCGTCGTGAAAATGGATAATGCCGTCTTCATGCGCCTTGACAATATCCTGCGGCAGCAGGATCCGCTTGGTCAGGTCTTTGCTGACCTCCCCCGCCATATAGTCGCGCTGTACGGAATTGACCGTTGGGTTTTTATTGGAATTCTCCTGTTTCACTTCTTCGTTGTTGCACTCGATCAAAGAAAGGATCTGGTTGTCCGTCGTATTGGCCACACGGGCAAGGTTTCTTGTAAAGCGGTAACGGATATACCGCTTTGCCGTCTCCGGCGCGCCCTGCAGGATGATATGCGTTTCAACAAGCTCCTGGATTTCTTCTACGGAAAGCGCGCGTCCCATTTCGCGGCAGTGATCCTCTATAACCAAAGATATATAGTCAATTTGGCGGTCCGTCAGTTCCCGTTTCCCCTCGGCCTCGTTATTGGCCTTTTCAATCGCATTTTTGATTTTCTGCCGGTCAAACGTCTCTTCCGAACCGTTGCGCTTAATGATCTTCATAGCGGCGTCTCCTCCCCTGTTTTCTTTCTCATTTTCATTTCTCAATTTCGGCCGTGTATCCATTCTACTACAAGAGCGATCGTTTGACAAGGGGAAAACACAATATCTTGAGAAAAAATATTTCAAGACACCTATATCTTGTGTTCAGTTTTGTCACATCTTTTTCAGGCTGCCTTTTCGATACAGCAAGGCGCATCGCAGGAACGCACGGCGTACACCGGATTATCGCCGGCTGCCGTAAAACAAAAGCCGCCGAACCCTTTCAAAACGGTGTCCGCATGATTAGGCCGCGCCGCAAAATCCCGCCGCCTAAAAATCCCCTAAACCAAATCCCCATGGCCAAACAACAAAAAAGCAGGCACGCGGGAAACAGCCGTTTTCTGCATGCCTGCACTCATTCCGTCTATTATTCTAGATTGTACCGCAGCTTTACTTCATTTTGGGTGTATACGTGCTTGCGGGGAGGACGCCTCCCGTTTGCAAGCCACTCCGCCTGAAAGAATACGGCGTCGCGCCCTTGCTTGAAGGGCTGCTGGCATACCGTCGCATTGACAATGCCGCGGCGGATATATTCCTTAATATTGTCCGTATCATCGACTGTTATAATGCGGATGCTGTGTACGCGGTTTAAATCGCTTACAGCCCGTATCCCGCCGTCGATGCCGCCTGCGCAAAAATAGAGCGCGCGGATATCCGGGTGTTCCAAAAGCATCTTCCGGGTTTCCTGATATGCCGTCGCGTCGTCGTCATCCGTCTCCGCCACTGCGCGAATCGCCATGCGCGGATAATCCTTTTCACAGACCTCCCGAAAGCCCTGCACGCGCTGGCTGTGGCCAAGTATTTTAAAAGAACCGGTCAGGATGCCGACGGGGACTTCCCCCTCCGTCATCTGTCCCAGCAGCTCTGCCGCTGTCTGTCCGCTTTTGATATAGTTGCAGCCGACAAAGCAAAGCTTTTTCAACCCTGTCACATCCACATTCAGTGTGGATATGGAAACGCCGGCCGCCGCAATCTGGTTTAACCGCGCGATAATGCGGGGATCGTTGATCGGGGTAATAATCAGCGCATGCGGCGGCTTTTCCATCAGCGCGTCAATATGCGCAAGCTGTTCTTCTACCAAAAAGCCGGTCATTTCATAAATATCCACGGCTATGCCGTATGTTTTGGCGGAACGCACGCCTTCTTCAAGTCCGGCCCGCACCTTGTCGAAAAACGGGTTGCCGCCGGAATTGAGCAATACAGCGATACGCATTTTCTTTTTTGAATTGGCGAGCGCCTGTGCCGCGGCGTTCGGCTCATAGTGCAGTTCCTTGGCTATCCGACGCACATGTTCCGCCACTTCCGCGTTGATCCCCGGCCGGTTGTTGAGCGCGCGGTCAACCGTCCCCCGGGAAACGCCGGCCTTTTCCGCAATCATCCGTATGGTTACAGCCATCAGAATCCTCTCCTCCGCGTTCAAACCCGCAGTCCTTTTGATATGATTATAACAGCGCGCCGACAAACCTGTCAACTTATACTTTCAAAGAGGACACGCGACAGCGTCATTGAAAAAGAAATGATACAATTTGTTTATATGTATCTATTATATACAAAACGTCTTCATCCGTAAGCCGCGTATGCAACGGAAGCGTCAGCTCGTTTTCATACTGGCGGTACGCATGCGGAAAGTCCGCGATAGAAAAGCCCATGTCCCGATATGCCGACAGCATCGGAAGCGGCTTGTAGTGGACATTGGCCGCTATCCCCCGTTCCGCCAGCAGGCGGATTGCACGGTTTCGCTGCTGCGCATCGGCGCCTGCAATACGTGTGAGATACAAATGCCCGCTTGAAAGAAAATGTTCGCCCGCATGGGCAAGCGGCAAAATCCCCGTATCTGCAAACGCCCGGTCATACATTGCGATAATCTCGCGCCGCCGCGCAAGCAGGGCGGGATAACGCGACAACTGTACCAGCCCCATAGCAGCGGAAAGATCTGTCATATTGCACTTGTACGCAGGCTGCAAAATGTCATATTCCCATGCGCCGGGCTCCAGTTTCGCACGCGCGTCTTTTGTCTGCCCGTGCAGGGAGTACGTGCGGAACCATTTGTATAATTCATCAGAATCTTTACCATCCGTATTAGAAAATACAACCGCGCCGCCTTCCGCCGTCGTAAGGTTTTTCACTGCGTGGAAAGAAAAACAGCTGAAATCCGCATACGCGCCAGCCCGTTTCCCGTCCCGCTGCGCGCCGAAGCTGTGCGCACAGTCTGCGATAACCGCAGCGCGCCCGATCTGTTCTGCCAATGGATTTTTCGGCTGAAAACGGTGCTTTTCCTGTTCGAGTGCATCCTTTATCGCCGCATAGTCGCACATAACCCCGGCAATGTCCACCGGTATGACGGCCTTGGTCCGGCTGGTCACAGCCGCCGCAATATCCTGCGCCGAAAGATGGAACGAACCGGAAGGAACGTCTACCAGTACGGGCGTTGCGCCGACATGGCAGATCACGCTGGCCGACGCAGTATACGTATAAGCAGAGGTGATCACCTCGTCGCCGGGCCCGATGCCCAGCGCGCGCAGGGCGAGCTCCAGCGCCGCGGTGGCGGAATTCAGGCATACCGCACGATCCGCTCCGCAGTATGCGGCAATTTCTCTTTCGAACGCCGCTGTACGCGGCCCTGTCGTGATCCAGCCCGACCGAAGTGCATCCGCTACTGCGGCGATCTCCTCTTCTGTTATATCCGGCGGTGAAAACGGGATATGCTTCATTGGATAAGCCCCCCGCAGAGCAAAGCGGAAAGCTCCCGCATGTTTTCCGCAAGTGCCGCCGCCCCATTGTCGCAAAGCTCCTGCCATGTGCCGTAACCGTAAAGCACACCAATGCAGTCCATTCCCACCATAGAGGCGCCGATACAGTCAAAGCGGGTGTCGCCTAACAGTACGCAATCCCCAACGGGCAGTCCCAGCAGATCGGCGGCCTTGCGTATAATATAGCCCTTATGCTCCGACTGATCCGCATAATCGGCGCCGCTCACCGCGTCGAAATAGGGGAGAAGACCTTTGTTTTCCAAAATCTTTTTTGCAAAGACTTCCGGCTTTTTCGTAGAAAGGGCAACTTTCCGGTTTTCCGTCTTCAGCTCCCGCAGAAGGTCGGTCATTCCAGGATATACCTCACATTCAAACAACCCCTTCTCCCGGTAATAGGTGCGGAATAGCGTAATGGCTTTCTGCGTCTGCTCGTCAGAAAAGCCGCATATGCTGCGAAAAGAAGAACCGATAGAAGGGCCGATAAAGCGATCCATCTCTTCCTCCGAAAGCTGGGGAAGCTGAAGTTCCCGGAAGGTATAGCGGATCGCGCCGAAAATCCCCGGCTTTGAATCCACAAGCGTGCCGTCCAAATCAAATAAAATGCCTTTTTTCTCTACAAACGAGCGCATAAAAAGCTCCTTTCCCTGTAAAATCCGCCCACAGCCGCTCAAAGCAGATAGCGGGCGCCGGTCCTTTTAGGCGGAAGGGTTCCAAAAAAGCAGTCCTGTCCTCCTCTTTGCCTATCATGCCCCAAAATTCCGGCTTCAGGCGGCTTTGTTTTAACGGGCCTGTAAAAACCCGGTATTTTCCGGTTTTATTGTAGCACATCCTTCCTTTTAACGCCAGCCCTGTATTTTGCATATCCGCGGCCCGTTTTGCCCAAACTGATAGTATTACGTAAAACAGGAGGCCGTCATGCGCGAACCACGCCGTGAAACACAAGTTTTCATTGTTTCGTTCTGTCTTACCCTTATTACGCTCGGCAGCGTTTTGCTGCTGGCGCTGTTCCTTTTCCGCCTCACATCAGCATCCGACCCGTCCGGGGAGGACGCCGCCCTGCTCCCCTCCGACGTTGTGGAAACCGAGGATCTCTCCATGCTACTGATTGGATGCGGCTCCCTTGCGGAAGAGCCGCCTCTAATCTGGCTGATCTCATACAGCGGGGATGACGGCTCCCTCGAAATATCCGTCTTGCCGCCGGATACGCTCTGCACATCGGAAAACCGCACCGATACGCTTGCAGGGCACTATACCTACGGCGGTATTTTGGGCCTGCGGCGCGCCGTTTATGCACTGACCGGCTGTCTTCCCGACCGGTATCTCAGATTGGAGAGGGCCGGTATCGCCGCCCTTGCCGACCAGCTCGGCGGCCTCTCCGCGACATTTGAATCCTCTTTCTCCATCGGGAAAGAGGACTTCCTTCCCGGGGAACAGCATCTTTCCGGCCGGAAACTCGCCGTTCTGCTTTTAAGCCAGACGGCAGACGGGCGGAGCGACTGTACAGCACAGGCCGAATGGGGCGGCCGCCTGCTTGATGAAAAGCTGTCCCGCGCCGCAGGGACGGACAGCCTGTTTTTTGACACCCTCTTCGAATATGGGGAGACCAATCTTACACGCTATGACCTTATGCTGCGGCAAGAGCATTTCGCCAAAACCGCAGCGGACAGAAGCATCCGTTTCCTCATATTGGAGGGCACATACGACGCCTCCCTTTTGGCTATGCAGCCGAACGAAAACAGCTTGGAGGAAATCAAGCGGCAGCACGCCGCCCGGCTTTCCTCCGACTCCGGCCAAAGCCCGTAGGGCAGCGCTTTTGCCGCATATAAAAACAGGGCCGGAGCTATACCGGCCCTGTTTTTTTACCGTCAGCGGTTTACCGCCCGCGCCTTTTCTTTGACTGGACGCGTCCGGTCAAAAAACCGCGCAACAGCATCCCCTTTGACAAACAGCAAAATGCCCGCCGCAAGAACAAAAATGCTGATAAACTGTGAAGTGGAAAGGATGCCGATAAAGCCGCGCTCCACATCGTCGTACCGCAGAAATTCGATCAGGAAACGGGTGACCGCATACCAGCACAGATAAAGCGCCAAACCGCCGTGGCGGGGGCAGCTTTTTTTGTTCGTATAGATCATGAGGATAATAAATATAATCAGGTTGGTTCCCACTTCCAAAAGCTGCACGGGAAAAAGATAGACGTCATGCGGCGCCACCGGGGATGCATTGAACAGCATGCCAAACGGCGGATCCATCGGCATGCCGTAGCAGCAGCCTGCACAAAAACAGCCGATCCGGCCTATCCCATGGATAATCGGGATCGCCGTCACAAGAAGATTTGCATAATCGAACAGCCGAAGGCGGAACTGCCAGCAATAAGCCCATGCGCCGACAGCGCCGCCGATCAGGCCGCCATAGAATACAAAGCCGCCGAAGAAAATCCCCGGGTTTGTAAACAGCAGGGAAAAATCCGAAAACAACGTCCCGAGGTTCTGGATGAAATACAGAAGCTTTGCGCCGATCAGCACGCCGATCATCGCGTACAGCATCAGATACAAAACATCCGAAAAATCCTTTCCCTCCTTGGCCGCGCGGCGCACCCGCAGCCATGTCACAAAGAAAGCAAGGCCAATTCCAATCAGCGCACAGATCCCATACATTGGGATCTCACGGCCGAACAGCTGGATAGATGGAAGCATATAGGAAACTCCTTTAACTCAAATCAGAAACTTAAAAAAAGAAGGGCACACGCCCCGCGTATGCCCTTCTTCATCCATTCTTTTAGCGGATCCACAGCAGGAAAGCATGCAGATGTTTTCCTGCTGTATAAAACGGGTGCACCTCCTCTTTTGCCGGCTGTCAAAAGCCGCGGCGGAATGCGCAAGCCGTCCCGCAGGGATCCGGAGATATTACATGTACGGAACAAGCGCGCAAGCGGTGCAGGCAGTCGGGATTGTGCAGGCAAAGAACATGATGCCGCCGATTGCCAGGCCGATAATGGACAAAACCAAACCAGCCGTGTTCATACCGCCTACAAAGCCCTGCTTTTTCGCCTTAATAGACAAAATAATGCCGACAATGCCGGCCGCGATGCCCAGAAGGCCGCCCATCCAAGAAAGCACAAGCGAAACGATGCCGCAGACAAGAGCGCCGACCGCAAGGCTGTGACCGGGCTGATGGCCGGGGGTCTGCGGGTACATCGGCGGCTGCGGATAGTTCGGCGCCTGCGGCGGCTGATACTGCGGCTGGCTGTCCTGCTGAGACTGCTGGTTGTTCGGGTACTGTTGATTATCCATAAATAAAACCTCCTAAAAATATGACTTGCCGTTTCCGGCACATATTTTTAATAATACAAACTGGGGTTAGACGCAATGCAGCCGGCGCAACCAAACAAGCTGATGCATGCGACAAAAACAATGCCGCCAAGCGCTGCGCTGATGATCGACATAACCAGACCGGCTGTATTCATGCCGCCCACATATCCCTGCTTTTTGGCATTGACGGAAAGGATGATGCCCACGATGCCCACGATCAGGGAAATAATCGCGCTGATGCCAAACCAGACAAAAGCAAGACCAATGATACCGCAGACAAGGGAGCCGACTGCAAGGCCTTTTCCCGGCTGCGGACCCTGCGGATACATTGGACCCTGCGGGTACATCGGCGCCTGCGGCGGCTGATACTGGGGCGGCTGGTATTGCGGCTGCTGCGGCTGGTTGTACTGCGGCGCCTGATACTGCTGATTATTATTCGGGTACTGCTGATTATCCATGATGAAACCTCCTGATGAATGTATACTCACAAGCTTTGGGTGCAAAGCGTTGTTTTGATACCAAAGCCCTCGATTTGACCGGATATCCGGTATTCTGAGAACTTCTATACAGTAATAATATAAAGGATGGCAGGACAGATGTCAAGCGTTTATGAGTATTTTATGAATAAAATGTGTAGAAAGAAACTTTTTCTCGGTGCGTCTTGTCACTTGACTTTAAAAAAAAAGCGTGTTATGATGGACAAAACGTTGATGAGGGAAGCACGCGCCGAATACGGCCGCAGAGAGGAAGCCCGCCGGCTGAAAGGCTCCCGCCCAAAAAGCGCGACCGCTACCGCCCTCGGAGTGCGCGGCAGCCTTTGTGCGAACCGCGCCGGGTACGAAAAGCCGCCCGTTACAGCGGTTTATGAGAGGCCGGGCTTCCCGGCAATAAGGGTGGAACCATGGGGCTTTATACGCTTCATCCCTGTTTTAGCAGGGATGAAGCGTTTTTTACTGCCCGGCATCCATGGGTCTTCGGCCCGCTTCCCCCTGCAAGAGGAAACGAAAGGAAGGAAAACAAGTATGAACATCACTTTAAAAGACGGCAGTGTCAAGACATACGATGCACCGGTTTCTGCCGCCGACGTCGCCAAAGACCTCAGCGCAGGGCTTTACAAGGCCGCCTGCCTTGCAAGGATCGACGGGGAGCTCTGCGACCTGCGCACCGTAATGGACAAGGACTGCACGCTCTCTATCCTGACCTTTGACGACCCGGACGGAAAAAAAGCGTTTTGGCACACCTCCTCGCATATTTTGGCCCAGGCTGTCAAACGGCTTTACCCGGATGTGAAGCTGGCCATCGGTCCGGCTATAGAAAACGGCTTTTATTACGATTTTGATGTAGAAAAACCGTTTTCCCCAGAGGATCTCGAGAAAATTGAAGCCGAGATGAAAAAAATCGTCAAAGAGGGGCTTCCCCTGCACGCTTTCACCCTTTCCCCGGAAGAGGCGCTCAAAAAGCTGTCCGAGATGGGCGAGACGTATAAGGTGGAACTCTGTGAAGAGCACGCCTCGAAAGGGGAGCCGATCAGCTTTTACGAACAGGGGGAATTCGTTGACCTCTGCGCAGGCCCGCACCTGATGACGACGGCGCCTGTAAAGGCAATCAAGCTCACCTCTTCCACCGGCGCATACTGGCGCGGAAGTGAAAAAAACAAGATGCTTTGCCGGATCTACGGCGTCACGTTCCCTAAGGCGTCGGAGCTTGCGGAATATTTAAACCGTATCGAGGAAGCCAAAAAACGCGACCACAGGAAACTTGGCAGGGAGTTAAAGCTTTTTGCGCTGATGGAAGAGGGCCCCGGCTTTCCGTTTTTCCTGCCGAAGGGCATGGTTTTAAAAAATACGCTGATCGATTTCTGGCGGCAGATCCACACGCGTGAAGGCTATGTGGAAATCTCTACGCCGATGATGCTCAACCGCAGCCTGTGGGAGACCTCCGGCCACTGGGACCACTATAAAGAGAATATGTACACAACGGTGATTGATGACACCGATTTTGCCATTAAACCGATGAACTGCCCCGGCGGAATGCTTGTATATAAAACGGAACCCCGTTCCTACCGCGACCTTCCGCTGCGCATGGGTGAGCTCGGCCTTGTCCACCGCCATGAAAAATCCGGCACGCTGCACGGTTTAATGCGCGTGCGCTGCTTTACACAGGACGACGCGCATATCTTTATGACAGCGCAGCAGATTACGGATGAAATCAAAGGCGTTGTCCGGCTGATTGACGAGGTATATACCTTATTCGGATTTAAATATCATGTTGAGCTTTCTACAAAGCCGGAAAACAGCATTGGCAGCGACGAGGACTGGGAAATGGCAACCAACGGCTTGATCGAGGCGCTGGATGAACTTGGGATGGATTATTTGGTCAACGAAGGGGACGGCGCTTTTTACGGCCCGAAGATCGATTTCCATCTGGAGGACTCTCTGGGAAGGACATGGCAGTGCGGCACAATCCAGCTCGATTTCCAGCTTCCGATGCGCTTTGAGGCAGAATATACCGGCGCAGACGGCGAAAAGCATCGCCCGATCATGATCCACCGTGTAGTATTCGGTTCCATCGAACGGTTTATCGGTATCCTGATCGAACATTTCGCCGGCGCATTCCCGCTGTGGCTGGCGCCGGTACAGCTGAAGGTGCTTCCGATCAGCGACCGCCACCACGCATATGCAAAAGAAGTCTGCGATTACTTTACGCAAAAGGGCTTCCGGGTGGAAGTGGATAACCGCAGTGAAAAGGTGGGCTTTAAAATCCGCGAAGCGCAGCTTGAAAAGGTGCCTTATATGCTGATCGTCGGCGATAAAGAGGTTGAAGCCCGGACTGTCGGCGTCCGTTCCAGAAAAAGCGGCGATCTCGGCGCGCTTGCCTGGGACAGTCTGTGCGAACAGCTGCAAGAAGAGGTCCGCACAAAAGCGATCCAATAAAACAAACGGCGAAAGCCGGAAAAGGGAAAAGCGCACCGCAGGGCGCGCTTTTCCCTTATACCAAAATATATCCGGAAAACAAGGAGGATCTCCACGAATGAATACGGTCTTGTTCGATTTAGACGGCACTTTGCTGCCGATGGATCTGGAGGGCTTTATGCAGGCCTATTTCGGTGCAATCGGAAAAAAGGGGGCGGAAAACGGCTATGACCCAAAGGAGCTTGTGGCCGGCGTTTGGGCCGGCACCAAGGCCATGATGAAAAACGACGGAACACAGACAAACGAATCCCGTTTCTGGGACACGTTCGCTCAGGTAATGGGGGAACGCGTCCTTTCCGACCGGGATATGTTCGAATCCTTTTACGAAAATGAATTTTGCCGGATTGGCGACACCGTAACGCCTGATCCCAGAGCAGACCGCTGTGTAAAGCTTCTGCGCCAAAAAGGCTATTCTGTCGCTCTCGCCACCACCCCTCTGTTCCCTAAAAAGGCAACGCTGGAACGGATGCGCTGGGCCGGGCTTTGTCCAGCGGACTTCGCCCTTGTCACAACCTACGAAGATTACCACTTTGCCAAGCCCTCGGCCGGCTATTTTCAAGAGGTTCTGCAAAACCTCGGGAAATCGCCTTCCGACTGCCTGATGGTGGGCAATGATATGGTCGAGGATATGGGGGCCAGCCAGATCGGGACGGATATCTTTTTCCTTACCGATCACCTGATTAACAAAAGCGGTGCAGAAATAGCCTCCTATCGGCATGGCGGCTTTGACGATCTGCTGCGCCTTATCGATGCACTGCCGGATGTGGAATAAAAAGGGGGAAGCCATGCGTATTTATATTGCAGGGTTCGATGTCTTCCGCAAGGATGCGGTGGAATACGGCATCTCTTGCAAAAATCTCTGCGCCTCGCTTGGGATCGGCGCGCTTTATCCAATGGATAACGAGGCGGAGGATGCGGCAAATATTTTCCGCGGGAATTTGGCTTTGATAGACGCCTGTGACGCGGTCTGCGCAAACTTAAACCCCTTCCGCGGGGACGAACCCGACAGCGGCACTTGTTTTGAGCTTGGCTATGCATATGCAAAAGGGAAAAAGCTGTATGGCTATCTCTCTGATCCGCGCGCTTTGCGTGATAAGCTTGGCGAGACAGACGGCTGCGGCTTTGCTGTTGAAAATTTCGGCCTGCCGGTCAACCTCATGCTGGGTGTCCCGGTAAAGCTGGTGACGGGCGGTTTCGCTGCATGCATACGCGCCGCCGCATTGGACTTTGGCCTTATAAAGGAGGCGGACGGATATTGAAACTGGTCGTGCTCGATAGTTATACGGCGGTCTCCACCGACCTGTCGCTTGACTGTTTCAAGCCGTACTGCGACGAGATGGCCGTTTACGAACGCACCCCGCCGGAAGAAGTCGCCGCCCGCATCGGCGATGCTGAAGCGGTTCTGATCAATAAAACCGTTATAACTCGCCGTATTTTCGAACTCTGCCCGCGCCTTCAATACATAGGCTTGTTCGCCACCGGCTACAATATAGTGGATATCGAAGCGGCGAAAGAACACGGCGTTGTTGTCTCAAACGCGCCGGCCTACTCCACGAACGCAGTGGCCCAGCTGACCTTCGCTATGATTTTGCATTTTTATTCGCTCGTTTCTTCCCATGATGCGCGCGTGCACACAGGCGAATGGACAAATTGCCGCGATTTCTGCTTTTACGACCCGCGTATCCGCGAGCTTGCCGGAAAAACCATCGGGCTTATCGGTTTCGGCAATATTGCAAAGAAGGTCGCACAGCTCGCACAGGCTTTTGATATGCCTGTGCTGGTCTGGTCCCGTACTCAATATCCCGAATACGAAAACCAGATGCTTCGTTTCGTGCCTTTTGAAACCCTTTTGCAAAACAGCGATATTGTCTCCCTGCACTGCCCTCTGTTCCCCTCGACATACCATTTGATTGACCGGAGCGCCGTTGCACAGATGAAGGCGGGCGCACTGCTTGTCAATACGGCGCGCGGCGCAGTTCTCGACGAACAGGCTGTAGCCGACGCCTTAAACAGCGGACATTTATCCGGGGCCGGTATCGATGTAGCCGAAAAAGAACCCATCCCCGGCGACAGCCCGCTGCTCTCTGCCAAAAACTGTGTTATCACGCCGCATATCGCTTGGGCGTGCCGCGAATCGCGCGAGCGCCTGATCGAAACGGTGCTGGACAATTTTCAATCGTTTTTGGCTGGGAAGCCTAAAAACAATGTCGCCAAATAGACACGTATGGAAAAAGGGATTCCCGCAGAAGAATCTTCTGCGGGAATCCCTTTTACTGCATGAAGGCTTTTTATTCAATTGCGATCCGGGTCTGCGCCGGAAGTTTTTTCTCTTCCTCTTTCGGGAACGACAGGCTCAGTACACCGTCCTCGTATTTCGCATGGATATCCTCCGGCCGCACCTCGCCTACATAGAAGCTCCTTGCGCAGCTTCCGCTGTAGCGCTCCTGACGGATATATCTCCCTTCCTGCTTATCCTCCTTATCCAGCGACTTTTCTGCGCTGATCGTCAGATAGCCGTCTTTTAAGTCGATGTGGACGTCTTCTTTCTTAAAGCCCGGCAAATCAATCGCCAGATCATAGCTGTTTTCCGTCTCTTTCACATCCGTTTTCAGCAGGTTCTTCGCATTTTTCCCGTAAAGCGGGTTGCGGGTTCCAAAAAAGTTTTTCTCGAAAGAATCACCGAAAAAGTCATCAAACAAATTCTCACCAAAAATGCTAGGCAACATAAGTCATTCCTCCATTTCATTTCCTTATCTTGTGCCCTGCGGAGGGTTCCTTTTTTATCCCCTCCTTTTTGGTACGATTTTATTATAGCGCTTTGAGTTAGCACTGTCAATGGTAGAGTGCTAATTCTTTTCCTATACTATTTTAATTTTTTATTAACACTGCGCGTAAAACATCCGGGATCTCAGCTTTTTTACTGCATTTCCACGAAACTGACAGGAAACAAGCAGGAAAACGCCATTACAAATAGGCTCTAACCTTTTCCCGGAAAGCACAAGATAAAAAGCCGCTGTCTTTCCAAGGAACGTTAACCCTTGGAAAGACAGCGGCTTTTGCCCTTTCAGCGTTTAAGAGGGAGCTGCCCTGTCGATACGCCCTATCCAAGGCCTTAAAATTTCCCGCTGCTCCCGCCGTGGGATCTCCCGGAAGAACTGCTGTGCGTACTGCTTCTGCCGGAAGAATGGCTTTCTGCACGCCGAACCCGTGCAACATTTCGATATAAAAACAGCTCATTCCCGCCGGTGACATGGAATCCGCCGGGCCGGATATACCCCTGCGCGCTGTCCTGCCGTCTCACGGATTTAAGCTGCGCTTTCATCAAGCCGACAATCAAAAAGGCCGCAAATATGCCGACAGCACAGGATATTAAAATCCACAGCGGGTCAAACTGCTTTGGCAGGCTTTCTTCATCGAAAGGCGCGCCTTCTGCAGCCTGCGTTAAAAAGCGGTCGCACTGCTCAGCAAAACAGGTAAACGCTTCATAATATGCACCGTCGCTCAAATCCGGCCTGAACTGTGCGACAAGGTACTCTAACCCGGCGTCGGTAAATGCACGGATCGCACTGCCATACGTTGTGATCGCCCAGTCGCGGTCCTCCATGCTGATTAACAGCAAAATCCCATCGTCGCCCGGCCCGTATCCGTAGCCGTTATAGTCATAGAAGTCGTCGGCGTATGCCGTCGATGTTTTTCCATCTAAGCCGTCTACTGTTACAACGGCCACATCGCATTGCTGCCGTTCGCTGATTTCATCCAACTGTTCCAATAGGGCCGTTTCTTCCTCTTCAGTCAAAAGATCTGCCCGATCCACCAGACGCGGCAGCTGGCGTTCCTCTGGAATAGCCTGAGCGGCATGCACAGCTGTTGCCGGGATCAGCAGGAATATCATGCCAAAGAGAAGGCTTGCTATCTTCTGTCTCATCTTCTATCCCCTTCACATCATTCCTATCAGCCAGCAGACAGCAAACGCTGCCGCGCTGAAGGCGGCGGCAAGGCCCCCGAACCATCGCCAGTATGCACCCCTGTCCATCGGCAGATCCCCCACCATTTTGCCTGTTTGGCCATTCATTGCAAAAAGATAGGGCTTGCCCTTCCATACCGTTGTAAGGAGCCAGACTGGATACAGCGCATATTTGGTCACGCCGGCGTTAATCTGTACATTGCCGCCTTCCGGTACGACCGTTGCATAGCCGCGGATCGTGGAGGCGAACGCCTCCTCCGTACTTTTGCGTATGCGGCTGTTTGCGCGGATGGAGCAATCCTGCGCCGAGACGTCATAGCGGTCTGCCAGATATCCGGAAAGATATGCCGTTTGGAAATCCACTGCCTGATTAAAGTCAAACGGTTCCAGCGATTCCATCAGGTCGTCTGCCATCTTGGTCGATCCATCTACGGGTACCCGTGAAAACTGGATATTTCCCGAGCGGGTCACGGAAAAATAGGAGGTTTCCGTATAGTTATAGCGGCTGTCCCGCCATGTGCGTACCCGCGTCGCACGATACCGCAGATCTGCCTGCGCATCAGCGTCATACAGCCAAAAAGGCACATATACGCCCTTTATCTCTTCGATATGATGCTGATCCTTAAACAGCTTCGGCAGCAGGCGCTTCCCTTTTAAATGGCGGGAAAATGCGGCGCGCGCCGCATTTTTGTCAAGCTTAAACGGTATGACATAATCCGGGCGCAGATCCCCTGCGAACTGCCGTGTCATAATGACGGGATTCCCGCAAAACGGGCAGCTGGAAGCCCCTGTGCTTTGATCCGCAACAATCTCCCCGCCGCAGGACGAGCAAGTATAAATCAAGATGCCGTCGGTTTCGCCGTCCTTCCATTCATTCTCATTCTGACGCCGCTCCCATTGCTTTTCTTCGTGCTTTTCTTTTTTCAGCTCCGCATCATAAGCTTTCAGCGTCTCTACGTCAAACACGGTATCGCAGTAGGGGCATTTCATCTGCTGCGAAGCGCTGTCAAATGTAATCGCACCGCCGCAGCAAGGGCATTTATACTCTAAGACCTCCGCCAAGGCCGTCACCTCTTTCGTATTGTCTTATCCTGCCGTTCTCCTTAATGGACGTCTCCTCCATTAAACGGGTCGCCGCATTCCGGGCAGAATTTTGGTGGGTTATGGGGATCTTCCGGCTCCCATCCGCAGTTATCACAGCGGTAAAGCGGCGCGCCCGCCGGCTTCGGCCTCCCACACTGTGTGCAGAAACGTCCTTTGTTTACCGCGCCGCACGAACATGTCCAGCCGTTTTCCGCTGGCTTCGGCTTTCCGCACTGTGCACAGAAATTCCCCGTGTTTACCGCGCCGCACGAACACCTCCAGCCGTTTTCCGCTGGCTTCGGCTTCCCGCACTGTGCACAGAAATTCCCTGTGTTTTCTGCGCCGCATGAACATGTCCAGCCATCCTTTTTTTGGGGAGCTTGTGCCTGCTGTCCCATCGCAAAAAGGTTCTGCGCATTGACGCCGCCTGCTTGCTGGGCCATCCCCATGCCCATAAAGCCCATCATTGCACCGTTTTCGTTGGCCGCCGCAGACTGCATCGCTTCGGCCTGTGCGCCGACAAGCGTTGCCGCTGCCATAGTCGGATCCCGCATAATTGCTGTCCGCTGGGCTTCTTTGATCATCTGTGCGTCTTCTTCCGGCAGCGTGATAGGATTCATTGCGATAGAGACCACGGAAATGCCGCGCAGGCCTTCCCATTTTTGCGTCAGGGCCTCGTTCATTGCCTGGGAAAGCTCTTGCGCATGCCCCGGCAGTTCATTGGGCCGCACTTCCATTGCAGAAATCTTTGCGAACGCAGGCTGGAGCGCACTGATAAACTCCGTTTTCAATTGGCTGTCAATTTCTGAACGGCGGTATTCATACGCCACATTACCGCAGACGTTCGTATAAAATAGCAGGGGGTTTGTTATTTTATAAGAATACAAACCGTTGCAGCGCACAGACACATCCACATCCAAGCCGATTTTGGAATCCACAACGCGGAACGGTATCGGATTTGCCGTCCCGAATTTGTTCTCCATGATTTCTTTCGTATTGAAGTAATAGACACGCTGATCCTTCCCTGTATCCCCGCCGTATCCAAACCGCCGGCCCATCGTTTTAAACGTATCCAGAATCGACTGTCCCAGATTTCCGGCAAAGATGCTGGGCTCTGTGGAAGAATCATATGTAAATTCACCCGGCTCAGCGCAAACCTCAACAATTCTGCCTTGTTCTACAATCATCATGCACTGCCCGTCTGCAACTGCTATTCCAGATCCGTTTGAAATAATGTTGTCGCTGCCCTTGGTGTTGGAAGACCGCCCGCCTACGCGTTTTTGCCCTTTGACAGCCAAAACGTCCTTATCCATCGCATCACAATAGAAAAACTCTTTCCACTGATCTGCCAGCGTACCGCCAACCGCACCGATCCCCGCTTTAATTAATCCCATTATATATCTGCTCCTTTCAACGCCCGCGCCTTCCCGTTTGCAAATCGATATAGCAAGACGGAGCGTTTTTTATTCTCCCTTTGTTTTTCCGATATAAGCGCTGCTAACCTTCCCGGGAAAACAAAGCCATAGCCTATAATATAAAAAGAAATGCACCTTTATTATACTACATTGTGCTTTGCAATGGCAAATACAATCATAATCCCGCCGTTTTCAACAGGGCAAAGGGCCTTGTTCTTTTAATCCGTGTCCTCCTCTTGCCTTTCCGTCCGCTTTAACGCAATCCACTCTTCTTCCAAAATTGACATCAGGATATCATCGGCATAACGGTTCCCGTCCAGGACGGCGTCGCGCAGCACACCTTCCCTCCGAAATCCTGCTTTCCGGTACGCGCGTTCAGCTCGGGTATTGAAGGAAAAAACATCAAGATACAGCCGGTGCAGTTTCTTCTCCCGGAACGCAAAATCGCGTGTCTCCCGTATCGCCCATGATCCGATCCCCTTTCCGCACGCCTCGGGATGAAAAAGCGCTATCCTGAAATTGGCGCTGCGCATTTTCTCGTCAATTTCACTCACTACACTTTCCCCGATAATGCGCTGATCCGGGGAAAGGATAAAAAACCAGCAATACGAGCTGTCGTCAATGCAGCGAAGAAGGAAGGATACGACTTCCTCGCGCGTAAATTCCGGCTTGCTCCCGGTAAGGCGGGCAATTTCCGGATCAAGCGGGCAATAATTCTGCCGGTAATACGCATCCGCATCTTCTTTTCGTGCCGGACGCATAGTAAATCCTTGTTTTTGAAAAACCATATTCTTCTCCAATCTTTTGTTCCGCCGCCTTTCTTTCCTATCAATTTGTGTATACGCCCTTTTGCAGTCAAAGCCATCCGTAAAGCAGCGCCGGTCTTGCCGGCTTCTAAAAATAGCATTCATTGTTTTCTTTACGTTTAACAGGCAGGGCAGACTTACCCGTTTAAAGCTGGCAGCAATTCAGCGTCTTCCGTATATTCCTTTTATAACCTTTTCCCTTAAGGAAAACAAGGCCCTTTCTTTCACCTTATTGTGAGCTTTCATGCATTTTAAGGATTTTTCCCTTTCTGGCAAAACCGGATGATTTCCTGCTAACAGCTGCAAACAAAAAAGGGACGGTTTAAAAACCGTCCCTTTTTTCTTTACTGTTTAACCGATAAGCAAGCGATTAGCCGATTGCTTTGGAAACAACGCCGGAACCAACCGTACGGCCGCCTTCACGGATAGCAAAACGCAGGCCTTCCTCGATCGCGATCGGGGTGATCAGTTTTACTTTCATGTTGACGTTGTCGCCCGGCATAGCCATCTCAGCGCCTTCAAGCTCAATAGTGCCGGTAACGTCGGTCGTTCTGAAGTAGAACTGCGGTCTGTAGTTATTGAAGAACGGCGTATGACGGCCGCCTTCATCCTTCGTCAAAACGTAAACCTGGCCTTCAAACTCGGTCATCGGGTGGATAGAGCCCGGTTTCGCAAGAACCTGACCACGCTCGATCTCATTTCTCTGAACGCCGCGGAGCAGTGCGCCAACGTTGTCGCCAGCCTCAGCGTAATCCAAAGTTTTACGGAACATTTCCATAGAAGTAACAACGACTTTTCTTCTCTCTTCGGTCAAGCCGATGAGCTCAACTTCGTCGCCGGTGTTCAGCTTACCGCGCTCAACACGGCCGGTAGCAACCGTACCACGGCCGGAAATTGTCATAACGTCCTCAACCGGCATCAGGAACGGCAGGTCAGCCTTACGATCCGGGGTCGGGATAAAGTCGTCGACAGCAGCCATCAGCTCATGGATGCAGGTGTACTCCGGAGCTTTCGGATCGGTAGAAGAAGACTCAAGAACCTGCAAAGCAGAACCGCGGATGATTGGGGTGTCGTCGCCCGGGAAATCATACTCATTGAGCAGCTCGCGAACTTCCATCTCAACGAGATCCAGAAGCTCTTCGTCGTCAACCTGATCAACTTTGTTCATGAAGACAACGATATACGGAACGCCAACCTGACGAGCGAGCAGGATGTGCTCACGGGTCTGCGGCATCGGGCCGTCAGCTGCGGAAACAACGAGGATTGCACCGTCCATCTGTGCAGCGCCGGTGATCATGTTTTTAACATAGTCGGCGTGGCCGGGGCAGTCAACGTGTGCATAGTGGCGGTTCGCAGTCTCATACTCAACGTGAGCGGTGTTGATGGTAATACCGCGCTCGCGCTCTTCCGGCGCTTTATCAATGTTCGCATAATCAACGAACTCAGCCTCGCCCTGCAGGCCCAGAACCTTGGTGATAGCGGCAGTCAATGTGGTTTTGCCATGGTCAACGTGGCCGATTGTGCCAATGTTGACGTGCGGCTTGTTGCGTTCAAATTTAGCTTTTGCCATTGGAATTTCTCCTCCTTTAATTTGTGGTTAAAATACACAACACGATACATGTCTATTCTAACACGTTTGAGTTAAATTTCAAGTGCTTTTTTTAAATTAGTCCTTCTTTGCACGCTCGCTGATAATTTTGTCAGAAATGCTCTTCGGCAGTTCGATATAATGGCTCGGCTCCATCGAATACTGGCCGCGGCCCTGTGACTTGGAGCGCAGCGCATTCGAATAGCCAAACATCTCAGACAGCGGTACAAACGCCGTGATCTGCTGGGCGCCCGGACGGGATTCCATCCCTTGGATCTGGCCGCGGCGGGAGTTCAAGTCGCCGATAATGTCGCCCATATAATCCTCCGGCACCGTAACAACCACTTTCATGATCGGTTCCAGAATGACCGGATCGGCTTTGCGCATCGCTTCTTTAAACGCCATGGAACCAGCGATCTTAAACGCCATTTCGGAAGAGTCGACCTCGTGGTACGAACCGTCAAACAATGTGACCTTTACATCTACAACCGGATAGCCGGCCAGCACGCCTGCCTGCATTGCACCCTGAATACCGGCGTCAACCGCTGGGATATACTCTTTCGGGATCGCGCCGCCGACGACTTTGTTGATAAACTCATAGCCTTTGCCGGATTCATTCGGCTCAGCAATGATCTTAACGTGACCGTACTGGCCTTTACCGCCGGACTGACGTGCATATTTGTGGTCAACCGTCGCCGACTTGCGGATGGTCTCCTTATAAGAAACCTGCGGCGCGCCGACGTTGGCCTCTACCTTAAATTCACGGAGCAAGCGGTCGACGATAATCTCCAAATGGAGCTCGCCCATACCGGCGATAATGGTCTGGCCCGTCTCTTCGTCCGTGTAGGTTCTGAAGGTCGGATCCTCTTCCGCCAGCTTTGCAAGGCCGATTGCCATTTTTTCCTGGCCGGCTTTGGTCTTCGGCTCGATTGCCAGATTGATAACCGGCTCCGGGAAGACCATAGATTCCAAGATGACCGGATTCTTCGGATCGCAAAGCGTGTCGCCTGTAGTGGTAAGCTTTAAGCCAACCGCCGCTGCGATATCGCCTGCATAAACCGTTTCGATATCCGTTCTGGAATTCGCGTGCATCATCAGAATACGGCCGATACGCTCCTGCTTGCCCTTTGTGGAGTTCAAAACCGGGCTGCCTGCGTTCAGTGTACCAGAGTAGACGCGGAAGAAGCAAAGCTTGCCCACAAACGGGTCAGTCGCAATTTTGAATGCCAAAGCGGAGAACGGTGCTTCGTCACTGGACGGGCGCTCCGTTTCCTCGCCCGTTTCCGGATTCACACCCTTAATATGCGGGATATCGACCGGAGACGGCATATATTCTACAATGGCGTCCAAAAGCTTCTGAACGCCCTTATTGCGGTAAGACGTGCCGCAGGTTACCGGAACCAATGCGTTTGCAAGCGTGCCGATGCGGAGGCCTTTTTTGATTTCCTCCGCTGTGAGGTCGCCCTCTTCGAGATATTTCTCCATCAGCTCTTCATCCTGCTCAGCGGCTGCTTCCACCATTGCGGCGCGGTACTCTTCCGCCTTTTCACGCATGTCTTCCGGAATTTCCTCAACACGCATGTCGGTGCCCATTTCGTCGTAATAGACGTCTGCGTTCATCTCGATTAAGTCGATCACGCCGCGGAAGGTATCTTCCGCGCCAATCGGCAGCTGGATCGGGACTGCGTTGCATTTCAGGCGCGTTTTCATCATATCGACGACATTATAGAAATCGGCGCCCATAATGTCCATTTTATTGACATAAGCCATTCTCGGAACATGGTATTCATCAGCCTGACGCCAAACTGTTTCAGACTGAGGCTCAACACCGCCCTTTGCACAGAAAACGGTTACGGAACCGTCCAGTACGCGCAGCGAGCGCTCTACCTCGACGGTAAAGTCAACGTGGCCGGGGGTATCGATAATATTGATGCGATGGCCCTTCCAAAAGCAGGTCGTAGCGGCGGACGTAATGGTAATGCCGCGCTCCTTCTCCTGCTCCATCCAGTCCATAGTGGAAGCGCCGTCGTGCGTTTCACCCATCTTGCGGTTTCTGCCCGTATAGAACAGAATTCGCTCGGTCGTGGTGGTTTTGCCGGCATCAATATGAGCCATGATACCGATGTTGCGGGTCTGCTCAAGCGATACTTGTCTTGGCATATAAACCTCCTCGTTTTTTTAAGGGCATCCCTCATACGGCGCCCTTTCTCTTTCTTGCGGATAACCGGATCAGAATCTGTAGTGGGCAAACGCTTTGTTTGCTTCCGCCATCTTGTGCGTATCTTCGCGTTTTTTGCACGCACCGCCGGTGCCGTTCATCGCATCGAGAAGTTCGCCTGCAAGGCGCTCTTTCATTGTTCTTTCACCGCGGCTGCGCGCATAAGCGGTGATCCAGCGCAAGCCCAGGGTCTGACGTCTCTCCGGACGCACTTCCATCGGGACCTGATAGTTTGAACCGCCGACACGGCGCGCTTTGGTCTCAAGCAGGGGCATAACATTTTCCATTGCCTGCTCAAAAACTTCCAGTGCATTCTTGCCGGATTTCTCCTCCACAATTTCAAACGCACCGTATACAATCCTCTGTGCCACGCCTTTTTTACCGTCCAGCATAACGCTGTTGATCAGGCGGGTCACTTGCTTTGATTTGTAAAGTGGATCAGGCAAAACATCACGTTTTGCGATTTTACCTCTTCTTGGCACTTTACTTCCCTCCTTCATAGAATGATATCATCGGTACTCGAAAGATTCGCTTCCGTCTGCACCAACCAGAGGCCTTCTAAAATATATATTTAAGAAGCCGCTCTCATTGGGCTTTTGATTACGATCTTACTTCTTTGCCGCGCCAGCTTTCGGACGTTTTGTTCCGTATTTGGAGCGGGACTGGTTTCTGCCGTTTACGCCCTGTGTGTCAAGCGTACCGCGGACAATGTGGTAACGGACACCCGGAAGGTCTTTGATACGGCCGCCGCGGATCAGCACAACGCTGTGTTCCTGCAAATTGTGGCCGACGCCCGGAATATACGCCGTAACCTCGAAACCGTTGGAAAGACGGACTCTGGCAACTTTACGCAATGCGGAGTTCGGTTTTTTCGGGGTCATTGTTCTGACAACCGTGCAAACGCCGCGCTTCTGCGGAGCGCTCTGGTCAGTAGCCTGTTTCTTCATGGAGTTAAAACCCTTCTGAAGTGCCGGAGCGGTTGATTTCTTTTCATTGACAAGTCTGCCTTTTCTGACTAACTGGTTAAATGTAGGCATATCGCACCTCCTTCTTTTTTCAGTGAGAAAAATCACAGGCAGCTTGATGCCTGTGACGGTCAAGCTGCCTGTTCTCAGATATAAATGCTTAACCTATCTAATTAAACACTGTTTTTGCAGGTTTGTCAATAGGTTTTTTTAAGAAAACATGGGGATTCAGCGGGTTTTCATCAAAATTCAGCCGGAATACCGTTCTCTTCTTCTACAGCAGGTTCCTCTTCAAGCGAAGTCCCCATATCCGGTGCGCTGCCCTGCATGATCCGCTGCGCTTCCATTTTAGCCAAAAGCGCGCCGGAGGGCTCTACGTTTACCTCGTTATAGCAGGCCATACCGGTGCCCGCCGGGATCAGCTTACCGATCAAGACGTTTTCTTTTAAGCCCATCAGCGGATCCACTTTCCCTTTGATAGCCGCTTCCGTGAGGACGCGCGTCGTCTCTTGGAAGGAAGCCGCCGACAAGAAGCTGTCCGTCGCAAGGGAAGCCTTGGTAATGCCAAGCAAGACCGCCTGATACTCGCATTTTCTAAGCGTTGTCTCACCGGCAGCGATGCGGGCGTCAATCGCGCGGTTTGCTTCTTCTACCTCTACGCGGTCCGCCAAAGATCCCGGTAAAATCGACGTATCCCCCGCATCGATGACACGGACCTTGCGCATCATCTGGCGGACAATGACCTCAATATGCTTATCGTTGATATCAACGCCCTGCATGCGGTAAACCTTCTGAACCTCCATATTCAGATAGTTCTGCACTTCCTGTTCGCCGCAGATTGCTAAAACGTCGTGCGGGTTGATGGAGCCTTCCGTCATCGGCTGGCCCTTTTCAATATAGTCGCCCTCGTGAACCTTGATGCGGTAACCGTACGGGATCGGATACGAACGCTCCTCCCCGTCGTCCGCCGTCACGAAAATGTGACGCGTGCGTTTGATTTCCTCCATACGCACTTTGCCGGCAATTTCAGAAATAATTGCCGCATTCTTCGGCTTTCTGCCTTCAAAAAGCTCCTCGACACGCGGAAGGCCCTGTGTAATATCTTCAGCCGATGCAATACCGCCTGTATGGAACGTACGCATAGTAAGCTGCGTGCCCGGCTCGCCGATAGACTGCGCCGCAATAATACCGACCGCTTCGCCAATGGCAACCGGCGCGCCGTTTGCTAAGTTTGCGCCGTAGCACTTTGTGCAGATACCGCGTTTCGACTCACACGTCAGGATAGAGCGGATTTTTACGGATTTGGTGCCCGTGCCGATAATCTTTTTGGCATCGCCCTCATCCATCAGCTTGTCTTTGGAGACCAGCAGCTCGCCTGTCAGCGGATCGTGGAAATCCTCCACCAGATAGCGTCCGATCAAGCGGTCGGAGAATGGCTCAATGACTTCTTTCCCTTCTGCGACCTCATAGACCTCAATGCCATTATGCGTACCGCAGTCATCCTGACGGATAATGACGTCCTGCGAAACGTCGACAAGACGACGCGTCAGATATCCGGAGTCCGCAGTACGCAGCGCGGTATCGGCCAAGCCTTTGCGTGCGCCGCGGGAAGAAATGAAGTATTCCAAAATATTCAAGCCTTCACGGTAGTTGGAGCGGATCGGGACCTCAATCGTCGCACCGGACGTGTTTGCAATCAGGCCGCGCATACCGGCCAGCTGGCGGATCTGGTTGATGCTGCCGCGCGCGCCGGAGTCGGCCATCATATAAATCGGGTTATATTGATCCATATTATCCTGCAGCGCGTCTGTAACCTTATCCGTCGTATCAGACCAAGTCTCCAATACGAGCTTATAGCGTTCTTCGTTGGAGATAAGGCCCATATTGAACTGCTCCATGATCTCCTCAACGGCCGCTTCCGCTTCTGCAAGATACTGCTTTTTCTGCGGCGGGATGGCCGCGTCGCAGACTGCAACGGTAATGGCACTCTTCGTGGAATATTTAAAGCCCAGTGCCTTGATCTTATCCAGCATTTCTGCCGTAACGGCCGTTCCGTGACGGCGGACACAGCGGTCAATGATTTGACCGAGCTGTTTCTTTTTGACGATAAAATCGATTTCAAGCGCGAATTCATTTTCTGAATTGGTGCGGTCGACATATCCCAGATCCTGCGGGATATTCTGGTTGAAAATCAGGCGCCCCATCGTCGTTTCGATAATGCGGGAAACCGATTTGTCTCCAACCTGCTTGGTCATGCGAACCTTGATACGGGCATGCAGGGTGATGATCCCTTCGCTATAGGCCATCATCGCCTCGTTCATATCGCGGAAGATCTTGCCCTCGCCCTTATCCCCGTCTTTGGTAATGGTCAGATAATAAGAACCCAAAACCATATCCTGTGTCGGTACTGTTACAGGACGGCCGTCGGAGGGCTTCAAAATATTGTTCGCTGCGAGCATCAAGAAGCGTGCTTCAGCCTGCGCCTCAGCGGAGAGCGGGACGTGCACTGCCATCTGGTCGCCGTCGAAGTCGGCGTTATATGCGGTACACACGAGCGGGTGCAGCTTGAGCGCGCGGCCCTCAACCAGCACCGGTTCAAACGCCTGAATGCCCAGACGGTGCAGCGTAGGCGCGCGGTTTAAAAGGACCGGATGATCCTTGATGACGACTTCGAGCGCGTCAAAGACCTCCTCACGCGCCCGTTCAACCATCTTGCGTGCGCTCTTGATGTTATTCGCCTGGCCGGTTTCTACCAGGCGCTTCATAATAAAGGGCTTGAAGAGCTCCAGCGCCATTTCTTTGGGCAGGCCGCACTGATACATTTTAAGTTCCGGCCCGACGACAATAACCGAACGGCCCGAATAGTCGACGCGCTTACCCAGAAGGTTCTGACGGAAGCGGCCCTGTTTGCCCTTCAGCATGTCGGAAAGCGATTTGAGCGGGCGGTTATTCGGCCCGGTCACCGGGCGGCCCCGGCGTCCATTGTCAATCAGCGCATCAACTGCTTCCTGAAGCATGCGCTTCTCGTTGCGGACAATGATATCTGGTGCGTTTAGTTCCAAAAGGCGTGCTAAACGGTTGTTGCGGTTGATAACGCGGCGATATAGGTCGTTTAAATCAGATGTTGCAAAACGGCCGCCGTCCAGCTGTACCATCGGACGGATATCCGGCGGGATAACCGGTACAACGTCAAGGATCATCCACTCCGGACGGTTGCCGGAAGCGCGGAACGCTTCCACAACCTCCAAGCGTTTCAGATAGCGGACGCGCTTTTGCCCGGTTGCAGTCTCCAGCGCGTGCTGCAGCTCAGAAGCCAGCTCGTCAAGATCCAGCTCGGCCAAAAGCTCCTTGACCGCTTCCGCACCCATGCCCGCCTTAAAGTCGTCCTCGTACTTTTCACGCATGTCCTGATACTCGAACTCGTTTAAGAGCTGGCCTTTTTCTAAAACTGTGCTGCCCGGATCGATTACGATATATTTA
This sequence comes from uncultured Oscillospiraceae bacterium, assembly GCA_904384225.1. Lineage (GTDB taxonomy): Bacteria > Bacillota > Clostridia > Oscillospirales > Ruminococcaceae > Paludihabitans. The sequence goes on from CAJFJV010000001.1 coordinate 179,846, forward strand.
GAAAAGTAAATTACCTCTTCCAGACGGCGCGGGGAGATATCGAGGAGCAGTCCCATGCGGGACGGAATCCCCTTAAAATACCAAATGTGCGATACCGGCGCCGCCAGCTCGATATGCCCCATACGTTCGCGGCGCACCTTTGCACGGGTTACTTCAACGCCGCATTTATCACAGATCTTGCCCTTAAAACGCAGACGCTTATACTTGCCGCAGTGGCATTCCCAGTCCTTCTGCGGCCCGAAAATCCGCTCGCAGAAAAGGCCGTCGCGCTCCGGCTTGAGGGTACGGTAATTGATCGTTTCCGGCTTCTTAACCTCACCGTAAGACCACTCGCGGATCTGCTCGGGAGATGCAAGTCCGATTTTAATTGACTCGAACGTATTAAATTCCATGTCTCAGACTCCTTTTCACAGCGGTTTATCAAAACAGGTCATCGTCGTCGGCCACATTGTACGGATCAAAATCCTCTTCATCCTCCAAATCCGGTTCTTCCACGGTGTAGCCGTCGAATTCCCCGTCTTCGACATATTCACTGTTGTCGGTAAGCGGCTGCATACCCATATCATCATCGTCGTCAAAGTGCTGTTTCAGATCGATTTCATTGTTGTCTTTGTCCAAAACCTTTACGTCTAAGCAGAGCGACTGCAGCTCCTTGATCAAAACCTTAAACGATTCCGGAATTCCCGGCTTCGGCACATTCTGGCCTTTGACAATTGCCTCATAGGTCTTGACACGGCCTTCTACGTCGTCGGATTTCACGGTAAGGATCTCCTGCAGCGTATACGCCGCACCATAGGCCTCAAGCGCCCAGACCTCCATCTCACCGAAGCGCTGTCCGCCGAACTGCGCCTTGCCGCCGAGCGGCTGCTGCGTAACAAGTGAATACGGACCGGTAGAACGCGCATGGATCTTATCATCTACCAGATGGTGGAGCTTCAGGTAATACATATATCCGACTGTAACGGGATTGTCAAAATACTCGCCCGTACGGCCGTCTATCAGCCACGTCTTGCCGTCCTCGGAAAGGCCGGCTTCCCGCAGGCAGTCGCGGATATCCGATTCATGCGCACCGTCGAACACCGGCGTCATGATCTTCCACCCAAGCGCTTTGGCCGCATAGCCCAGATGCACTTCAAGCACCTGCCCGATATTCATACGGGACGGGACGCCCAACGGGTTCAGCACAATGTCGAGCGGCGTGCCATCTGGCAAAAACGGCATGTCTTCCTGCGGCAGAATCCGTGAAACGACGCCCTTGTTGCCATGGCGGCCTGCCATTTTATCGCCGACCGAGATTTTTCTCTTCTGCGCAATATAGCAGCGCACCACTTTATTGACGCCGGGGGATAGTTCGTCGCAGTTGTCGCGGGTAAACACTTTTACATCTACAATGATGCCGGATTCGCCGTGCGGCACCTTCAAAGACGTATCGCGCACCTCGCGCGCCTTTTCGCCGAAAATAGCGCGCAGCAGCCGCTCTTCTGCGGTAAGCTCCGTCTCGCCTTTCGGCGTTACTTTGCCCACCAGGATATCGCCCGGCCGTACTTCCGCGCCGATGCGGATGATACCGTTTTCATCCAGATCCTTCAGCGCATCCTCGCCGACATTCGGGATGTCGCGCGTTATCTCCTCCGGCCCAAGCTTTGTATCCCGTGCCTCAGTCTCATACTCTTCAATATGGATTGAAGTGTAAACGTCGTCACGGACAATTTTCTCATTGATAAGGACCGCGTCCTCGTAGTTATAGCCCTCCCATGTCATAAAGCCGATGAGGGCATTCTTGCCTAAACTGATTTCGCCGTTGCATGTAGCCGGCCCGTCCGCCAGCACATCGCCTTTTTTGACCGTCTGGCCTTTTGAGACAATTGGACGCTGATTGATGCAGGTTCCCTGATTGGAACGCTTAAATTTGGTGATTTCATATGTGTGCAGCCCGCCGTCGGCATCGCGTATCACAATGCGGTCCGCATCTACGCTTGCAACCACGCCGTCATGCTTGCTCACCACTACAACGCCGGAATCCACCGCCGCTTTATACTCCATACCGGTGCCGACAATCGGCGACTCTGTTTTTAAAAGCGGGACAGCCTGCCTCTGCATGTTCGCGCCCATAAGCGCACGGTTTGCGTCGTCGTTCTCCAAAAACGGGATCATAGACGTTGCAACGGAAACGACCATCTTCGGCGAAACGTCCATATAGTCGATGTTTTCGCGGTCTGTTTCCAAAATCTCGTTGCGGTAACGGGCGTTGACGCGCCTGCGTGCAAATTTCCCGTCCTCTGTAAGCGGTTCGTTTGCCTGCGCTACAACATATTCGTCCTCTACGTCCGCCGTCATATAAACGACTTCATCCAAGACCACGCCGGTCTCTTTGTCTACTCTGCGGTACGGCGCCTCAATAAAGCCGTACTGGTTCAGCCGCGCAAAAGACGCCAAGTAGGAAATCAAACCAATGTTCGGGCCTTCCGGCGTCTCGATGGGGCACATGCGGCCATAATGGCTGTAGTGCACGTCGCGCACCTCGAATCCTGCGCGGTCACGGGAGAGGCCGCCTGGGCCCAGTGCAGAAAGACGGCGTTTGTGCGTAAGCTCTGCCAGCGGGTTTGTCTGATCCATAAACTGGGAGAGCGGAGAAGAGCCGAAAAACTCTTTAATTGCCGCCACAACCGGACGGATATTGATCAGCGCCTGCGGGCTTAAGCTGTCGCCGTCCTGCGTCTGCAGCGTCATGCGCTCGCGGATGACGCGCTCCATACGCGAAAAACCGATGCGGAACTGGTTTTGTAAAAGCTCGCCCACCGCACGGATCCGGCGGTTGCCCAAGTGGTCGATGTCGTCTGTCGTGCCGACTTCATAGACCAGATTGTTCATATAGTTGACGGAAGCGAAAATATCGTCTTTTATGATATGCTTCGGGATCAGCTCATTTACGCGGGCCTTCGCCATTTCGCGCGCCTCTTCCTCTGAAGACGCTTTTTCCAGAATGTCCATCACAATCTTATAGCGTACGCGCTCATATATCCCGCAGGCTTCCTTGTCCAGTCCCGGGATATAGCGGTCAATATCCACCATCCCGTTGGAGATGACTTTGACAACCTTTTCGCCCTCGTCTACGTAAATATAGGCAGTATCGACGCCTGCTTCCTGAATTTCGTTTGCCAGCGCCTTTGTCACCTTGACGCCCGCCTCTGCCAAAACCTCGCCGGTCGCCGGATCCGCCACAGGCTGTGCCAGCGTATGGCCGGCAATACGCGTACTGATCTGGAGCTTCTTGTTGTACTTATAGCGTCCTACGCGGGAGAGGTCATAGCGGTGCTCATCAAACAAAAGCGGTACAATGTGCTTTACCGCAGATTCAATGGTAGGCGGCTCGCCGGGGCGGAGCTTGCGGTACACTTCAAGCAGCGCCTCATCGCCGTTTTTCGTGCTGTCCTTGTTGCCGATCGTCTCTACAATGCGCACATCATCGCCGAAAATATCATAAATTTCAGCATCGCTTCCGGTCATAGAAGAAAGACCCAGCGTATAATCATCCGACAAGACGTCTGCCGCAACGTCGTCACGCACGCGGAGCATTGCACGGATAAACGTTGTAATCGGGATTTTCCTGTTTTTATCGATACGGACATAGAAGAAGTCGTTGGAATCCGTCTCATATTCAAGCCATGCGCCGCGGTTTGGATTGATTGTAGAAGCGTAAAGCTTTTTACCGGTTTTATCATAGGAATCGTTGAAATAAACGCCGGGAGAACGTACAAGCTGCGAGACGATAACGCGCTCTGCGCCGTTTATCACAAACGTACCGCTTTCTGTCATCAGCGGGAAATCCCCCATAAAGATTTCCTGTTCCTTTACCTCGCCGGTTTCCTTATTCAAAAGACGGGCCGTTACACGCAGGGGCGCCGCATAGGTAACATCGCGCTCTTTACATTCCGCGACGGTATATTTCGGCTCGTCGTCAATCCGATAATCGACAAAGTCAAGCACAAGGTTTCCGGTATAGTCGCTGATTGCAGCAACGTCGCTGAAGACTTCTTTTAAGCCCTGTTTTAAAAACCACTCGTAAGAATTCTTCTGCACCTCGATCAGGTTCGGCATTTCAAGCACTTCATTGATCTTGGCGAAGCTCATGCGGGTGTTCGTGCCGAGCTGTACCGGCTTGACATTTACCATAGGCTAAATCACTCCATTCGTATATTTAAAGGCCTGTCGCATGTCGGATGTACTGAAATTCCCGCATAAACTTTACGAAAATTCTACACCCCGGTCTTGCAAATCCGATGTGGATGTGGTATACTACTCTCAAGAAAAGAGGCATGCCAATCCATTTTGATACAGTATAATAGTATAGCATTATACTGGCGGCTTGTCAATGCCTGAAAAGTAAAAAACCTGTACAGATGTACAGGTTTTCTTTGTTTATGGCTGACAAAGAAAAGTGTTTCCGCTTTTGTGTTTTTTGCTTTGTCCCCGGCATCCGCAACGGAGGGTTGTCAATACCGGCAACTACAAAATGCTTGTCGGACGCCGGCCTTTCCTGTATTATAAAAAGCAGGAGGTGGAGCATCATGATTGCAGAAAATATTGCAGCTTTGCGTAAAAGCCGGCATCTCTCTCAAGAGAAAATGGCCGATCTTTTCGGTGTTTCAAGGCAGGCTATTCAAAAATGGGAATCCGGAGCCGCTTTGCCTGAGGTAGGAAAGTTAATCGACATGGCAAAAATGTTCGGAGTATCTCTGGACAGCCTGCTCTGCGGCAGTGCCGCCACAACGGATGAAATCCGTTTTGAAAAGCGCATCGAGCCGTCATACCACGCGTTAGAGGATTGGGAAACATATTCCTGCCTCTTAGAAACCGAATTTACACAATGCATGGAAGAGGGGCGGGACGTACAGCATCTGCACGGCCTTCTGTCAGAGATTTCAAAGCTTCCAAACGGGAAATATAAGGAGGCGTTTGCAGACACCGCCTTTTCCCTCCTAATGCACGCGCCGCAGCGCAAAGGCTATGCCTATTACGAACCTTCCGACTACGAGGAGATCCGCCGCATCAGCCGCCACAGCCCTGCTGCCGCTGTAAAAAAAGACGCCGCTCTTGCCGACAAAATCAAAGGCGCATGGTTGGGCCGGGTCTGCGGCTGCTTGCTCGGAAAGCCGGTAGAAGGAATGCGGCTCAACGAGCTTGTCCCGTTTTTAAAGGAAACCGGCAATTATCCCATGCACCGCTACATCCATGCGTCGGACCTGACCGACGAACTGTGCGCCAAATATACGTTTGAACTGAAAGGCAAATGTTATCCCGACGTCATCCCGCATGCACCGTCGGATGACGATACCAATTACCTTGTCATGGCCAACCTGCTTGTCCGGCAGGCTGGGCGCGCCTTTACGCCGACGGACGTCTCGAAGGCATGGCTCGCCCTTCAATCCAAAAACGCTTATTTTACCGCTGAGCGCATTGCATACCGGAATTTTATGAATGGCTTTCTCCCTCCGGAGTCCGCATGGTATAAAAATCCATACCGCGAATGGATCGGCGCGCAGATCCGCGGCGACTATTTCGGCTATATCAATCCTGGGAACCCGGAGGCCGCAGCCGAGATGGCGTTCCGCGACGCCTCCATTTCCCACGTTAAAAACGGCATTTACGGAGAAATGTTTGTTGCCGCCATGCTGGCAAAAGCTGCCGTCTGCAGCGATATGGAAGAGATTATCCGTACCGGGCTTTCCGAAATCCCGGGGAGCTCCCGCCTGTTCGAACAGGTTTCCCGCGTCCTTGAAGCTTACCTTGCCGGGGCTTCGTTTGAGGAAACCCTGCAAACCTGTCTCTATTGCCGTTATGACGACCAAAACGGACACCACTGGTGCCATACAATTTCAAATGCCCTCATTGTCACAGCGGCCCTTTTATATGGCGGCGGCAATTTTGGCAAAACCGTATGCCTTGCCGTACAAAGCGGGTTTGATACCGACTGCAACGGCGCAACGGCCGGCTCGGTGCTCGGCATGGTAATCGGAGGTGCCGCCATCCCGCCGGAATGGGCACGCCCGGTAAACGGGCTGCTCGACAGCACAATATTCGGAGTCGAGACCGTATCCCTTGACGATATGGCCGAATCCACACTGTCCCACATACCGGAATAATCCGCACGCACCGCGCACAAAGGCAAATCCCGCCTTCCGATCCTGCTGCGGTGATATCTAAATAGAACTCGGAATTAAGAAATCAGCAGGGCCTTTGGCCCTGCTTTTTGTCTATCTACACCATCCGGCGCGCACATAGTGCGCGTACAGCAACGCCTGCCGTAAAGCCGAAGCTCACGCCTGCTATATACAGCGAATGTATCTGGACGGCGCTGGCCCACCACCCGCTCAGATGCATAAGGCCGAACACTGCCATGTACCACAGCAATCCACTGCATATGATTATCAAAACCGCTGCAAGGCGGGACGTCACCGCGTGTTTTTTAACGCAAAACAGGCCGAAAACCATCCCGATCAAAAAGTAAAGGGGAAAAAGGAAAAGGAGGAGATAGGCGCAAGACGGCGCCCGCAATGAAAACATGTTGGCCTCTACCCAGCATCGGAACGTGTGGATCCCATACTCAAGACTTCCGCAGGCAAATGGAAGGACAAACCAAAAGACTGCCGCCTTATTGGGCCTTATACAATCTGCTATACGGCCAAGCCGGGCCGCACAGACTGCTGAAACGACGGAAAGCGCCAATATCCCGCCGATTATAAACGCTGTCAAATCCCCGATATACGGTGCAAATGCATTAATTTCCCGGCTGTTAAAAAAGTGGAATTCTGACAAAGTAAAAATTGCGCGCCAGCCAAACAGGTCGAAGCGAAAAAGCGGTGCCTCTTGGCCGGCAAGCAGCGCCCACACGGCAGTCACAGCAAAACCGGCAGTCCCCCAAACCGGGCCGCATATAAAAAGCCGCCGTTTCAAAAAGCCTCCGCAGTATAAGATTACCGCCGCTGCCGCCCCTGCGGCAACACTGGGTATATAGCGGAGGCCAACAATCGTGCCGCCGATGACGGCGCGCTGCACCGCAAAGACGGAAAGCGCGCTCAATAAGAGAAGAGCGCACAGCGCCGCCGTCCTTTTCCCTCTCTCGTTCATATCAGCCCCATCCTTTCCCTTCTTTGTATACAAGCAGCGCAGCAACGCACGCCTTATCCCTCCTGTTCTGTTCATTTCCCGGAAATCATGTTTTAAACGCGGATCTGTGAAAGAAAAAATCCAAAATAAAAATTATACTATTAATACACCATCTTTATTCCAAAAATCAACATAAAAAATATTTATATTTCAAATATTTCCTTGTAAAGAACTTTTTCGATAGATTCTTCTCTACTCAATGGAAAATCAAAAAGAAACCCCTCCTGTGTGCACAAAGAATAAAAAAGTGTATTGCGGTTTCGTTAATTTTTGCCCTGCTGTTTGCATTCCCTGTTTTTTTCCGGTATACTGAAAACAAAAAATCCAAAAGGGGGAAGCAGCCGGAAATGGCTGCAAAGAATATGAAAGCAAAGGAATGGGTTCAAAACCGTCTGCCCAAAACGGCGGGCGGCTGGATCAAGCTGCTTGTCGCAGTGCTCGCCGTAGCCGCATTGGTCGCCTTGACGGTCTGGCTGATACCGTGGGTCATCTCACTCAAGGACGAAGCCGGCCGCCGTGCATTTGAGGAATATATTCACGAACAGGGCGCGTGGGGTGTTCTGATTTTAATCGGGATTCAAATCCTTCAGGTCGTCATTGCTGTAATCCCCGGCGAACCCATCGAAGTAGTCGCCGGGCTTTTATACGGCACCTTCTGGGGTTATGTGTATTGTACCATCGGTATGTTGACCGGCACGGTGTTGATTTTTTATACGATCCGTTTTTTTGGGAAAAACGCTATTCAGGCGTTTGCAGACAGCCGTAAGCTGGAACGGTTCCGTTTCCTGCATGATACGCACCGTTTGAAGATGGTCACGTTTCTTCTCTTTCTTATCCCCGGAACGCCGAAAGATGTGCTGACTTATTTTATGCCGCTCACAAAAATCCGTCCGCTCACTTTTTTTGTCATTGTTACGGTCGCCCGCATCCCTTCTATCGTCTCTTCCACTTTTATGGGCGATTCTATCGGAAACGGCCAATGGATCCGCTCTATTATTATCTTTTTGGTAATAGGATTGCTTGGCCTTATCGGGATTTGGTTCAATGATGTTTTTATCAAGCGCATTGAAACGCGCCGTGCGCAGAAGCGCGGACAGAGGATCAAAAAATGAATGTTTCAAGCTGGCACAAAGAGACTTTGTCCGACAAGGTTGTTGTATATACAAGCCGCTCCCACGCCTTTGGCACCGATGCGTTTTTGCTTGCGCATTTTTCTTCACCGCATGCAAACGACCGCGTCTGTGACCTTGGGACAGGCTGCGGGATTATCCCGATGATTTTCGCCCGGGATAACGCTGCGGCGGACGTTTTGGGGGTAGAGATCCAGCCGCAGGGGATCGAACAATTCAGGCAGGCTATCAAGGAATCGGAAACCCGGACCGTACTGCGCGCCATGTGTACAGATCTGCGCGCTCTGCCTTCTTCGGAAAACGGCCGGTACGACCTCGTCACCTGTAACCCGCCATATAAGGCGGCTGGGCACGGCATCTTAAGCGCCGGGACCGCCCAGCAGCTTGCACGGCATGAGACGATGTGTACGTTGAACGACATCTGCGCTTCCGCCAAAAAGCTTCTTCGCTTTGGCGGAAGGCTCTGCATTTGTCAAAGGCCGGAACGCCTCGCCGATGCCATTACCGTCATGCGTGAAAACGCACTGGAGCCAAAGCGGCTTCAGCTGGTATGCCGGGATAAGGACTCTGCCCCATGGCTTTTCCTGTTGATGGGACAAAAAGGCGCAAAAATGCATTTGAATATCCTGCCAAACTTTATTTTATATGAAGACGGGCACTATACAGCACAGACGCACGCCATGTATAAGGAGAGTTTCCGGCACGGCGGCAATGAAATATAGAAAGAGAAAGGTGTTTTGCTTTGTCACAGCTTTTCGTGGTGGGAACGCCCATCGGCAATCTTCAGGATTTAAGCCCGCGCGCTGTTCAGACGTTGCGCACAGTCGATTTTATCGCGGCAGAGGACACGCGTGTGACGCTGAAGCTTTTAAATCATTTTGAAATAAAAAAACCTATGGTCAGCTACTATGAGCACAACCTGCACGAAAAGGGGGAATACATCCTGTCGCGCATCCTGTCGGGGGAAACCTGCGCCGTTGTCTCCGATGCCGGCATGCCCTGTATTTCCGATCCGGGAGAAGACCTTGTACGCTTGTGCGCCGCCCATGGCGTAACGGTGACGGTTGTCCCCGGGCCAAGCGCGGCAGTCTCTGCGCTCGCTGTAAGCGGGCTTGTTACCTCCCGTTTCACGTTTGAAGGATTCCTTTCCACAAATAAGGCTTCCCGTATGGAGCATCTTTCTTCCCTTGAAAACGAGCGCCGTACAATGATCTTTTACGAAGCCCCGCACAAGCTTTCTGCAACGCTCGGGGACTTGAAATCCGTATTTGGCGCCGACCGCCCGCTCTCGGTATGCCGCGAGCTTACCAAGATACATGAAGAAATCCTCCGCACCACCATAGGCGGCGCGTGCGAATATTTTGAACAGAATACGCCCAAAGGCGAGTTTGTTCTGATTGTATCCGGGCAGGAAAAGCAGGAAGCCGCTCAGCTTCCGCTTGAGGAGGTCTGCCAGATCGGCCGGAAGATGATCCTCTCCGGCATGCGCACCACCGATGTCGCAAAGGAGCTCGCCAAAACGTATGGGTACAAAAAGGCTGAATTATACAAATCACTCCTTTAAGCAGATTCATATGCCCTTTTTCGTTTTATCACAAAACCCACACATTTATATGATATGCTGTTTTATCATTGAAAAGCTGTTCAGAAAGGCAGGAGAATAGGGAATGGCACATATTCTGATGGTAGACGATGAAGCGCGGATCCGCGATATTGTTACACAATACTTAAAATTTGAAGGATATACCTGTGAAGAGGCAGCAAACGGCAAACAGGCGGTCGAAATGGCAGGTCAAACCGCTTTCGACTTAATTATTATGGATGTGATGATGCCATTCATGGACGGCATCACCGCTCTGCGTATCATTCGCCAGAACTCCAACGTACCGGTTATCCTGCTTACGGCAAAAGGAGAAGAATACGATAAAGTATTTGGCTTCGACTTAGGGGCGGATGACTACGTTGTCAAGCCGTTTTCCCCGAAAGAACTGATGGCGCGCATTAAAGCCGTCTTAAAACGGACGCAGCACAGCGAAGCCGACCGTGCAATGCAAATCTACACCTATAAAGGGCTTAGTGTAAATCCGGTTTCATATGAAGCGTATATCGATGGGAAAAAGCTTTCCCTGACGCCGAAGGAGTTTGAACTTCTGCTTTGCTTTATCAAAAACAAAGGCGTCGTCCTTACGCGCGAACAATTGCTCAACGAGGTGTGGGGATACGACTTTTACGGCGATTCCCGCACGGTAGACACCCATATCAAAATGCTGCGCAATAACCTTGGTGAATACCGCGAGTTCATCAAAACAGTTTGGGGAGTTGGATACCGGTATGACGAAGCCTAAAAAGATCCGTCTGCCCATCCTTTTAAAAATATGGCTCGCCATCATGGCGATTGTCGTGGCAGTTCTTGTGTTGGTTTGGGGGTTTCAAGTCGTTTTTCTGGAGCAGTACTACGTCGGCCTCAAGCGCAACGAATTGGCTTCTCTCTCAAATGATGTGGCCGCTGCAATCAACGAAAACGGCGTCCTTCTTTCCCAAAACAAGATGATGGAGCTCGCCGGGAACAACCGCCTTTGCATTGAGGTCGTCATGGACAACGACCGCGTCTTGACAGTCGAAGGGCTTGCCTACGACTGCTATCTGCACGAACGCAACCAGACAGCTGAGCAGGCGCTGGTGCGGGAAGCCCGCGAAAGCCAGACGGCAAGCATCCGGATGGTACGCGACAGCACAACCCAGACCGAATATCTGATTTCCGTCTCCTACGTCAATACCGGATCGGAAGGGGGCGGTTATGTCCTGATTATTACCCAGACGCTCGCTCCAGTTTACGAAGCCGCCGCTGTCACGCGGACACAGCTTCTGTGGATTTCCGGTATTCTGATTATTTTAGCTACTGCGGTTGCCTTTTTCGTTGCCCGCCTGTTTACCAAGCCGATTGTAAAGCTTTCAAAGGCAGCGCAGGAAATCGCCCGCGGCAATCTGGATATAACGGTCCCGGTCACCAGCACGGATGAGCTCGGCGAGCTCTCCCAGAATTTTAATTATATGGCCTCTGAACTAAACAAAATAAATAAGCTGGAACGGGAACTTGTCGCCAATTTATCCCATGATATCCGCACGCCGCTCACCATGATCCGCGGTTATGCCGAAATGATCAAGGACATTACGGGCGACAACAAGGCGCAGCGGGAAGAACAGTTAGATATCATTGTAGATGAGACCAACCGGTTAAGCCGCCTGGCTAACGACGCGCTCGACCTTTCCCGGATGCAGGCCGGACAAATTGTAATGAAATACACCGTCTTCGATGCGGCACAAAAGCTGCGCGACATTGTTTCCCGATACCGGCTTCTTGAACAGACGGAAGGGTTCCACTTTGTCTGCAATGCGCCGGAGCACTGCATCGTTTATGCCGATGAAACCCGCATCGAACAGGTTGTCTATAACCTGTTAAACAATGCCGTCAATCATACAGAAGATAAAAAATGCATCACGCTTTCTCTGCATACCGAAAAGGAGACGGCATGGATTGCGGTACAGGATATGGGCAGCGGCATCGCACCGGAAGACCTTCCGCTCATCTGGGACCGCTACTATAAGCCGTATCACAAAGACCGTCCCGGTATGGGGACCGGGCTTGGCTTGTCCATCGTAAAAGCCGTACTGGAAGGGCATCAGGCACCGTTCGGCGTAAACAGCGAGCTTGGTAAAGGCAGCATCTTTTGGTTCGGCCTTCGGATTGCGCAGGAGGAAAAACAAAAAAGCGGCGAAAAAGAGGCCGCAGAAGGGAAAAAACAGAATGGACGAAAACACACAGCGAAAAATTGACGAACTAACAGAGCTTTTAAAGCAAACGGCAAACGGCAAATGTGCCATTGCGCTCGCCGGCGCGCATGCGAAGGGGACGGCCGACGCTGCGTCTGATATTGATTTTTACCTTTTTGCACAAGAAGCCAAACCGTATGAAGAACGCAAACAGCTGATCTGTTCCGCTGCGGATGCAGGGACTGAGCCGTGGCTTGACCTTTCATTTGACGCGACGCCTTGGGGCGGGACGATGGATTTTATGTACCGCGGGACGCCGATTGAAACCACTGCCCGCACGATCTCCATGATGGACCGGGTTGTTACAGACTGCTTAAACGGGAAATTCGAAATCATTCCTGCCACATGGACGTCAAATGGATATTATACGTTTATTTACTTGTGCGAGCTTAGCTTTATCAAGCCGGTTTGGGATCCGGACGGCATCCTTGCCGCTTATCAGCAAAAAGCCGCCGTGTATCCCGCACCTCTTCGCCGTTCTATCATAAAGACTTTTATGGAACGCGCCAATACATGGATCGACAATTTCCATTATGAAAGCGCGGTCCGCCGCGCGGATATCCTGTTTACCGCCCCTATCGTCCTGCATACCGTCATGGATATGATCCAAGTAATCTTTGCCTTAAACCGTGTATATTTTACCGGCGACAAAAAGCTGGAGGCGGCGCTTTCCAAGATGGAATACTGTCCTGCAGCACTGCGTTCCAATCTTGCTTTCCTTCTGAGCACGCCGCGCGATCCGGAACAGCTTGATCTTCAGCGCCAGCTTTTGCGGCAAGTCCGCGATGAGCTTTGCGAAAAAGCGGAATCTGCCCTCAAAGAATGCGCAGACAGCCTATCCGCCTGATATTTTCAGCAAAAAACAAAAGCCAACCGTATGGTTGGCTTTTGTTTTTATCCCGCTGTTCTGCGGTTTTTATTTTGTAAAGTACTCTACGCCGGAAAGGAAGATTTTCTGATCTTTTTCTCCATAGACGTTTTTGCAGATATTTTTCCCGATACGCTCACTGTGTGCCATTTTGCCGAACACACGGCCATCCGGCGAAGTGATGCCTTCCACCGCCATGTAACTCTCGTTCGGATTATAGGCAAGGTCATACGTCGGCTGTCCCGCCAAATCAACATACTGTGTGGCGATTTGCCCATTTCCCTTGAGCTGCTCAAACAGCTGCGGGCTACAAATAAAACGACCTTCCCCGTGTGAAATCGGGACATTATACACTTCACCGACCCGCGTATTATACAGCCACGGTGACTTTGTGGAACAAATACGCGTATTCACCATCATGGACTGATGGCGTCCAATGGTGTTAAAGGTCAGCGTCGGCGAAGCCTCCGTCATGTCACAGATCTTCCCATATGGTACAAGCCCCAGCTTAATCAGCGCCTGAAAACCGTTGCAAATACCCAGCATCAGGCCCTTGCGCACATCAAGCAGTTCCATGACCGCCTCGCTCACCTGCGGGTTGCGGAAAAACGAGGTAATGAACTTCGCGCTGCCATCCGGCTCATCCCCACCGGAAAAGCCGCCCGGAATCATAATCATCTGCGCCTCGCCGATGCGTTTTGCGAAAACGGCGACAGACTCTTCGATCTGTGCGCTTGTCAAATTACGGATCACAAAGATGTCTGCTTCTGCCCCTGCCTTTTCAAATGCACGCGCCGTGTCATATTCACAGTTTGTTCCCGGGAATACCGGGATCAGCACACGCGGCTTGGCAACTTTTTCGGGACTGCGCAGCATATTTTTTCTGGAAAGGATCGGTACGCGGATCGTCGGACGCCCCACTGCCTGCGGAGCGGGCTTCACATTCTTGCTGCGGTATGGGAAGACCGGCTCCAGCACGCGTTCATATCGCTCCTGCAGCGCCCGCATATCCACAACTTCCCTTTCCGAAAGGATCAGGATATATTTCGAAATGGTTGAACCGATCACGCGCAGCCCGTCCAATTTTGCATGGCTGTCAAGCTCTAAAACAAAGCCGCCGTAAACTGGGTTGAACATCAGTTCCGCCGGGATCTTCTCCGTGAGCTTGACGCCGATGCGGTTGCCAAGTGCCATTTTGGACAGTGCTTCAGCCAAGCCGCCGAAGGACAATGCTGCACAAGCGTTTACAACGCCGGATGCGATCAAATCCTCCACACGGTCAAAAACAGCCTTTACGCTTTCGAAATCCGGCTCCCCGTTTTTGTCATATTCCGGCAAAAGCAGCGCAAGTGTATTGCCGCATTGCTTAAACTCCTGTGAAACGGCTCTCTCCGCCGTCGTCAAGGATACGGCAAAAGAACAAAGCGTTGGGGGGACGTCGATCTGTTCAAACGTACCGCTCATGGAATCCTTTCCGCCGATCGAACCGATCCCAAGCGCAATCTGCGCTTTATAAGCACCCAGCAGTGCAGCCATAGGCTTGCCCCAGCGCTTCGGGTCGTTTTGTGTACGCTCAAAATACTCTTGAAATGTCAGCCAGCACTTTTTATAGCTTCCGCCTACTGCAATCGCCTTTGCAACAGACTCTATTACGGCATACATGGCGCCGTGATACGGGCTTTGCTCGCTGATATATGGATTGAATCCCCACGCCATAACAGAGCAGGTGTTGGTCTCTCCGTGCAAAACCGGGATTTTGGCCACCATTCCCTGTGTCGGCGTCAGCTGGTTTTCGCCGCCAAACGGCATCAAAACGGTATTTGCGCCGATTGTGGAGTCAAAGCGCTCCGAAAGGCCTTTTTGTGAGCAGAGGTTTAAGCTGCCCATGTGCTCCATGACATCCTGCGCAGTAACCGCGCGGCTGTGCACCGGCTTTACCGCCGCAGGGAGGATTTCCACATCTGTGTGCTTAACGGCGCCGTTAGAGTTGAGAAAACTGCGGGAAAGATCTACTATGCGAACGCCGTTCCACTCCATCGTCAGCCGGTTTGTATCGGTAACGGTAGCCACATGTGTCGCTTCAATATTCTCAGCAGACGCCAGTTCAATAAAGCGATCCATATCAGCCGCACGCACGACGCAGGCCATCCGCTCCTGCGATTCGCTGATCGCAAGCTCTGTCCCATCCAGGCCGTCGTACTTTTTAGGGACGCGGTTCAAGTCGATATGCAGCCCGTCCGCCAATTCGCCGATTGCAACGGAAACGCCGCCCGCGCCGAAATCATTGCACCGCCGGATCAAGCGGGTAACCTCCGGGTTGCGGAACAGCCGCTGGATTTTCCGTTCCTCGGGCGCGTTGCCCTTCTGCACCTCTGCACCGCATGTTTCCAGCGACTCTACCGTATGCGACTTAGACGAGCCTGTTGCGCCGCCGCAGCCGTCGCGGCCCGTACGCCCGCCCAAAAGGATGACGACGTCGCCAGGCTCCGGTTTTTCCCGTATTACGTTTTCTGCCGGGGCGGCGCCCATTACGGCGCCGATTTCCATACGCTTTGCAGCATAGCCGTCATGATATATTTCATGCACCTGGCCCGTTGCAAGGCCGATCTGGTTTCCATATGAACTATACCCTGCGGCCGCACCGGTCACAATTTTACGCTGCGGAAGCTTTCCTTCAATCGTGTCCTCAACAGCGACCAGCGGATTGGCGGCGCCTGTCACGCGCATTGCCTGATAGACGTAAGCGCGTCCGGAAAGCGGGTCGCGGATTGCGCCGCCCAAGCAGGTAGCGGCGCCGCCGAAAGGTTCAATCTCTGTCGGATGGTTGTGCGTCTCATTTTTAAACATGAGAAGCCAATCCTCCTGCTCGCCGTCGACGTCCACTTTGATTTTAACTGAACATGCGTTGATCTCTTCAGACTCGTCAAGATCCTGAAGCCTTCCCTCGCTTTTGAGCTGCTTTGCACCGAATACGGCCAAATCCATCAGCGTCACCGGTTTGTCTGTACGTCCTTTATACAGCACTTCACGGGCATCCATGTATTTTTGGAAGGTGTCACGGATATAATCGTCTGCAATTTTTACATTGTCAATTTGCGTCAGGAAAGTGGTATGCCGGCAGTGATCCGACCAATACGTATCGATCATGCGGATTTCCGTAATCGTGGGGTCGCGGTGTTCGGTGTCACGGAAGTAAACCTGACAAAACGCAATGTCATCTAAATCCATTGCCAATGCGTATTGCCTGACAAAAGCAGCCAGCCCTTCGCGGGAAAGCGAAATAAATCCCGTAAGCGTCTCGACTTCTGTTTTCACCTCATAATTTTGTTCTAACGTTTCGACTTCTTCAAGCGACGCCTCTCTGCTTTCTACCGGATTGATCAGATAGGCTTTCACTGCCGCAACTTCTTCTTCGGAAAGCGCCCCTTTGAGGATATATACGCGCGCATTGCGTACAGTCGGCCGCTCGCCTTGAACCAGCAGCTGGATACATTGCGCGCAGGAATCAGCACGCTGATCAAATTGTCCCGGCAGATATTCAATGGCAAAGACCGTCTCGTCCTCACCGCATTCCGGCAGTGTAAAGAAGACGTTGTCTACGCTTGGCTCAGAAAACACGGTCGGCTGCGCCTTTTTAAAGACCTCCTCCGACACGCCTTCCACGTCATAGCGGTTTAACAGACGGATTGACTCTATTCCCTCAATCCGCAGGGACGTGCGCACATCCGCAAGAACACTGTCTGCTTCTACGGCGAAAGGCGCCTTCTTTTCTACATAAATTCTGTAGACTGACATACTGTTTCCTCTCCTGACTTTCATTAACCTTGGTGTCCGGAAACATCGGACACAATTTCGCCCATACACGCGCCGCCTTTTACCTCCAGAAGCCGCACCGGCAGGATTTCTCCGCAGATGTCGCTGTCCGACGGCACAAAAACACGTGTATAGTTCGGCGTATAGCCGGTATATATCCCATCCTGCTGCGTTTCAAACAGCACGGATTGAACACGGTTTATCTGGGTACGCAGAAACGCTTCGTGCAGGCGGTCCGTACGTGCAATCATTTCCCGGCTCCGCGCTTCCTTGACAGACTGCGGCAGATGCCCGTCCATTTGGGCCGCGCGCGTCCCTTCCCGCACAGAATAAGCAAATACATGAACTTTTGCAAACCCAATCTCCTCTGCAAAGCGGACGGATTCTAAAAAATCCTCGTCCGTCTCCCCGGCAAACCCCACCATGATATCTGTCGTAATAGACGGGTTATCAAACTGCGCACGGATCCGCCCGCACAACGCGGCATATTCTGCGGCTGTATAGCGGCGGTTCATGCGCTTAAGCGTACGGTCGCAGCCGCTTTGCAGTGACAAATGGAACTGGGGGCAAAACTTCTCCTGCGCTGCCATGCGCGCAAGATCCGCATCGGTCAAAAGCTCCGGCTCAAGCGACCCCAGACGGACCCGCTCAATCCCCTCGACAGCGCACGCAGCTTCGACAGCCTCCGCCAGCCGAAACGAGCCGGTTTCCTTCCCATATGAACTCAGATTGATCCCTACCAGCACCACTTCCTTATAACCGTTTTCAGAAAGCGTGCTGAGTTCGCTTTTTAACTCGTCGATCGGCTTGGAGCGCACCGGTCCCCGCGCTTTTGGTATGATACAATAGCTGCACCATCTGTCGCAGCCGTCCTCAATCTTAACAAAAGCACGCGTGTGCTCGTCAAAGCGGGATGCGCGCATCGGTTCAAAAGGCTCGCCGGCTTCATGAGGGGAAAGCATCACCATCCTACCTCTTTCCAGCAAGAGCTTTTTCACCCCATCCAATAGGGCCATACGGTCCTTTGCGCCCGTTACCAGATCCGCCTCTGTTATTTCCTCGGCCTGTTTTGGGAAAGCCTGCGGGAAGCATCCGGTCAGCACGACCGCCGCCTCAGGATGGCGGCGTTTTGTCTGCCGGACCAGCTGCTTCGTCTTTTTATCAGAAGAAGAGGTGACCGTACAGGAATTGATCAGATAGACGTCCGCCTCCTGCGAGAACGGTACAATAGAAAAGCCATCCGCCTCAAAATACTGCGAAATGACCTGTGTTTCGTATTGGTTGACCTTACAACCGAAGGTATAAAAAGCTGCTTTCATGTGTACTCCTGATCAAATCAATTCCCATTATAAGGTAAATCCAAACAAAAAATAGTTTTTTATTTCTGCTTATTTTATTCTAATTATAAAGGATTAACATGAATTTTACAATTAGCAGTTGACGAAAAAGACTTCGCCTGTTATAGTTGAAATGTAGTGAAAAACTATAAAACAAAGTTAGGGAGGTTTCCGCCATGAAATCCGTTATGATCCGTCTGAACACAATCAACGATGTAAAGCAGTTCGTCAATACTGTTTCCAAATGTGATTATGATGTCGACCTGATCTCCGGCAGGTATGCAGTCGATGCAAAATCCATCATGGGTATCTTCAGTCTGGATATTTCCAAACCGATTAAACTGGACGCCCACACCGACAATGCTGACGCTTTCTTCGCCGATATCAAAGAGTTCATCGTTGAATAACAACCGCATCGCATCATTACATACTTTATCTAAACAGCAAAATACGCTGCCATAAAAGGCAGCGTATTTTATTATCTATATCCGGCCGGTGATTCACGGCGCGCTTTTTTCGGCGCACATACAACCCGCAGCGCTGCGCCTGCGGCAAAGCCCAGAAATACGCCCGAAGTATCCGTTGAAACAACCCCTACCATCGTAAGAAACCCCTCCTTGGGGAAAACAAACCCCCAGAAGAACACCGCAAACCAAGCAAAGAGGCTCAATACAAGGACTGCCGCCGCTGCAAGGCGGGACGCTTCAGCGCATCCCTTTGCAGCGAAAGCGCCGGTCAAAACTCCAAAAACCAGATACAGGATAGGAGGCCACAGGATCATATAGATGGATATTGTATTGCTCTGCAAAAAGTTCTGCTGGATGATATAGCGCCAATATACCAAGAGATATTCCGCAAATCCCCATAAAACGGGGAGAACCAGAAACAGCAATGACGCTGCATTGGGCAGCAGCCGAAGCCCGCCCTTTTTTCGCAGAAAACGGGTGACCGTTACAATGGATAAAGCCACTGTCCCGCCAAATAAAAGCGCTGTAAGAGGCCCTGCAAACGGTGCAAATGCCGGTGCTCCCTCTGTTATGCCGAATTCTGACTGGGCAAACAGGGCGCCGATGCCTAATCGGTCAAAGCGCCAAAACGGCGCCGTCTGGTTCCCGGACATCAATCCCCAAACGGAGACAAGGGCGGAAGAAACCGCACCGTAAAACGCTGCGCCGTCTATCAAGCTTTCCGGGAGGAGGCGGCCAAAATACAAAAGAAGTGCCGCCGCCGCTCCAACGGCTGCGCTTGGAAGATACTGCATCAATACGCGCGCACCGTCTACAATCATGCTTTGTACAGCAAAAACAGCTATCACCGCCAGTAAGAACAAGCCGCACAGTGCACAATTCTGTCTGTTCCGATCTGTCATCCTCTCCACCTTCCTTACTCGTCATTGAAATATGACGTATTTCGGTTTTTGCAGCGTAAACGCCCACGCTAAGGTGCCGCCGTAAAGGCCGCGCCGTCCTTATAAAAGGGAACACCTGCCGGGATACGTCTTCTGCTTCCAATAAGTATCAAAAAGGCTTTTGCAAAAGGCAAATTTAGTCGACAAATTGACCGCTATTTAGACATACAAACATTTTTTACAATTTGATTATATATAAAAAAACAACTAAAGTCAACAGAAATTTTGTTATTTTTTCCCTTGGCTCGAATTCATCCCAAATAAAAAAGCACCGCATCAAAAGCGGTGCTCGTACTATTTATGCTGTGTCCCTTTACTCGGTAAAGCCATTTTCTACAAGACGGACAAGGCTGTCGACTGCCAGCTGCTCGTCAAGGCCGTCCGCAATGATACGGATATCGGTTCCGCCGACAATTCCCAATGACAAAACGCCTAAAAGGCTTTTCGCATTCACGCGGCGCTCGTCCTTTTCAACCCAAATGGAAGATTTGAACTCATTTGCTTTCTGGATAAAAAACGTCGCCGGACGTGCGTGCAGGCCAACCTGATTCTGAACTGTTACTTCTTTAACGTACATTTCAAGCTCTCCTCTTTCCCAGTATTCATCTAAAATCATATAAAAGAATTTTTTACAGTGTGTTATCATTATAAGCATTATCCGTTTTTTCGTCAACGTGTCCGATGGGAAATTCGAAGCATTCGGACGCAATTTCTGCTTTTTCGCCATATCAACCTGTTTACAAAATGTTCGCTTGTGCAGGTTTCACATAAATTTTTCAGTTCTGTCGGCACTATGCACAGATTATTTTTCTCCATCCTGCTGCGGCCCCAACTCATACTTTATCAGGAGTTTCCGATCCGCTTTGGTCAGAGGATACCTGGCAAACAAGTCAGGGCGTTTTTGCTTTGTCCGAGCCAGCCGCTGGGCCTGCCTCCAATCCGCTATCTTTTGATGATGTCCGGATAAAAGCACCTCCGGCACCCGACGGCCGCGCCACTCTTCCGGCCGCGTATACTGGGGATATTCAAGCAGTCCGCCCATATGGCTTTCCTCCTCATAGCATTCGCTGGCGGCCAAAACGCCGTCGCACATCCTTGCCACTGCATCGGCCAGGACAAGCGCCGGCAGCTCCCCGCCCGTCAGCACATAATCCCCAATCGAGATTTCTTCGTCCACAATTTCCTCCAGTATCCGCTCATCCACGCCCTCATAATGCCCGCACAGTAAAAACAGGTTGTCCATTTTGGCCAATTCCATACATCTCTGCTGTGTCAGGACGTTTCCCTGCGGAGACATGTAGATGACGTGCGGGCGCTTACCCAGCTTGGCGCAGACATCTGTAAAACAGCGTTGAATCGGTTCCGGCTGCATCACCATCCCTTTTCCGCCGCCATATCCGTAATCGTCCACACGCCCATGCCGGTCGGTCGTATATTCCCGAATATTGTGGCAGGCAAATGCAATATACCCCGCCCGGCGCGCACGTCCCAAAATACTTTCGTTCAATACTGTTTCACACATTTCAGGGAACAGCGTCGCAATATCAATCCGCATCGTCAAAAAGCCCCTTCATCGGCCGGATCCGCATAATCCCCTTTTCAACATCTGTCTCCTCCACCACCTGGCGGATCGCAGGGATCAGCGTTGTTTTTCCATTTTTCGTGATGTGATAAACATCGTTTGCGCCGGTCTGACTTACATCGGAAAGCAAGCCATATTCGACGGCAGGATCATCCGCATCAATTACCCGAAGGCCGATTAAATCCTGAACAAAAAAAGTGCGCTCCGGCAGCGTCACGTCCGCACGCGACATATATAAAACCTTCCCCCGCAGGGCATTTGCGGCCTCTATGGTATCCACGCCGCTGAGTTTCAATATCACAACATTTTTCTGCGGACGGGCCTTTTGAACAGTCAGTTTTTGTGCGCCTTCTTCAAAATATAGGCTTGAAAGCGACATAAAAAAGTCCGGGGAATCACTCCACGGCAATACGCGCACTTCCCCTTTCAATCCGCAGGTTGAAACGATCTTTCCAATTTCCAAAAATTCTTTTTTCACAGGGCTCCTCCGTTTTCTGCTTTGATACGCAAAAACGGGAAGCATTGCTTCCCGTTTCCTCTTTTTGGTTCAGTCAATCTCCACCGCACAGCGCTCGTTAATGCGGGAGGAACCGGCGCGCATAACAATGCGGATCGCCTTAGCAATGCGACCCTGCTTGCCGATCACTCTTCCCATATCATCGGGCGCAACGTGCAGATGATATACGACCACGCCTTCCTCGGTCGGCTCGTCGACTGTGACGTTTACGGCGTCCTTGTCCACAACCAAACCTCTTGCGATAGCTTCAAGCAATTCCTTCATGCAAACATCCTCCGTATTTTCCGCCGAAAGCACAGCAATTACAGAGCACCGTTGTCTTTGAGAATCTTTTTGACGGTATCGGTCGGCTGTGCGCCGTTTTTGATCCATTCCTTCGCCTTGTCCGCGTCAACCTTGACGACAGACGGATTCTTTGTCGGGTCATAGTAACCGATCTCTTCGATAAATCTGCCGTCTCTCGGATATCTGGAATCTGCAACAACAATACGGTAAAACGGAGCTTTTTTCGCACCCATGCGGCGCAGTCTGATTTTTACTGCCATTCTATAGCACCTCCTGATTTCTTCATTGTGTTATATTTCATCCCGTGTGAACGGGTTGAAAAGCTTTGTTTAAAACGGCATACCCGGGAAGCCGCCCATACGGCGCCCCTTCCTGCCTTTCATCCCTTTTCCGGAAAATTGCTTCATCATTTTCTGCATCTGTTCAAACTGCTTCAGCAGCCGATTGACATCCTCCACTTTCCTGCCGCTGCCGGCTGCAATGCGGCGCTTGCGGGATGGGTTGATAATCGCTGGTTTTTCTCGCTCCTGCGCCGTCATGGAGGTAATCATCGCCTCTATATACACAAGCTGCTTGTCGTCAATATCCATATCCTTTATTTTCCCGCCCACGCCCGGGAGCATGGAGAGCACCTGTTTCATGGAACCCATGTTGCGGATTTGATGCATCTGCTCTAAAAGGTCATTCATATCGAAGCTGTTCTGCTTCATTTTAGCAAGCATTTCATCCGCTTTTTTCTCATCCAGCGCATTCTGCGCCTTTTCGATAAGGGTTAATACGTCGCCCATTCCCAAAATGCGGGAAGCCATGCGTTCGGGATGGAACGGTTCAATATCATCCAGCTTTTCGCCCATACCCACAAACTTGATTGGCCGGCCTGTAACCGCTAAAACAGACAGCGCCGCGCCGCCGCGGGTATCGCCGTCGAGCTTGGTCAGCAGGACAGAATCGATGTCAAGCGCCTCATGGAATGCCTCTGCGACATTCACGGCATCCTGGCCGGTCATGGCGTCTACTACCAGCATGATTTCATTCGGTGACGTTTCCGACTTGATATCCTTAAGCTCTCCCATCAGCGTCTCATCGATGTGAAGACGTCCCGCGGTATCGATAATCACAATATCGTTGCCATGGTCTTTGGCATGCCGGATTGCTTCTTTTGCTATTTTAACCGGCTTTCCCTGTCCCATTTCGAACACAGGGGCACCCGCTTTTTCTCCGACCACTTTGAGCTGCTCAATAGCCGCCGGTCGATATACGTCGCATGCAACAAGCAGGGGACGGTGCCCGTCTTTTATAAAATATTTTGCAAGCTTTGCAGCGTGCGTCGTCTTGCCTGCGCCCTGCAAGCCGCACATCATAATGACCGTCGGTGGTTTTGAGGCAAAGGCGATCCGCTGGTTTTCCCCGCCCATTAGCGCACAGAGCTCTTCGTTTACTATTTTTACAACTTGCTGCGCGGGCGTCAGGCTTTCCATCACTTCCGCGCCGACGGCGCGTTCACTTACAGACTTTACAAAATCCCGCACAACCTTATAGCTGACGTCTGCTTCAAGCAGCGCCAGCTTGACCTCGCGCATCGCTTCCTTTATATCAGACTCAGTCAGTTTGCCTTTTTGCCGGAGCTTTTTAAACGCTCCGGCAAGCTTGTCGGAAAGAGATTCAAATGCCAAAGCGGTCCACTCCCCTTTACGTATTGGTTTCCAAATATCTTCGGACTATATTTTTAATCTGTCCGATATCGTCGCTTACCGCACGGGAGCGATATCCCGTGCTGTTCTCCCGGTCAATCCGGTCGGCCACATAGCCGATCTCCTGAAAAGCCTTGATTGTATCAATATAGGTTTCAAACATATGGAGTTTATCTTCCAAATCATAAAGAAAAACTTCGCCGCGCTTAATTGAATCGCGCACGCCCTGCCGCGTAATATTCTGAAGCTCGGCAATTTCGCTTAAAGAGAGATCCTGATTATAATAGAGGTCAATCGCGTCACGCTGTTTATCCGTCAGCATTGCACCGTAGAAATCAAGCAGCACTGCAACGTCAAGATTTTTACTCATCCGGCTCCCTCCCCGCAATGTTGTAAAGCGCTTAAACTTTACAAGTGGCTATTATACCGGAAAGCGCAGAAAAAGTCAAGGGGGAAAGCCCAAAAAACAAACGTTTTTTAGCCCGCTGTCCCGCCGCGCACCGGCCGCGCAGCTCTATACGTGCCCGAAAGCTTCCGGGCAATCAAAAACTTTGTTTTGATTCCTTGCTCGGTATACATTTTTTCATGTTCCGTCAGATAATTCGGAGAAAACCCGCTCTGATGCAGGTCTTGTGTCTGATACAGGATCGAAAAGCCCATCTCTTTAAAATAGCGGACAGAATCCGCAAACAGCCCATCATCGTCGGTTTTAAACCAGATTTCCCCACCGTCTTTCAAAAAAACGCGGTATTTTTCAAGCTGATACGGATGTGTCAGCCTTTTTTTGTGCTGGGAATGCTTAAACCAGGGATTGCAGAAATTGATATAAATGCGGTCGACAACGTCCTCTTCTGAAAAATCGAGTTCAATACGTGTAATCTCAATACTGGTAAGCAAAACGTTATCTACCGTTTTCCCCTGCCGGTCATACAGCGCCTGAATATTGCGGCGCGCCACCGCCAGAACATCGCTGATCAGATCAATCCCTATAAAATTGATTTCCGGCCGGCAAGATGCAAGTTCAGCAAGGAAGCCGCCTTTTCCGCAGCCAAGCTCCATATACAGCGGCTGCTTTTTGGGGAACTGCTCTGCCCATCTTCCCCGGTTCTGCGCAGGTTCTTTTATAAAATAAGGGCATGCCGCAAGCTCCGGGCGCGCCCACTTCTTCGCTCTCATCCGCATAGTACAGCGTCTCCGCCTTCCTTTGAAATTTGTCCGCCTGCTATCTTAGCACGAATCCTGTCCAAACGCAAGGACGGCGGCACGTTTTGCCTTGCCGAAGCTGGGCGCCTGTATTATAATAAAAGGAAAGAAGCGCTGTCTTTTGACAAAGACGGCGCCGCACGAAGTTGTTTTTTCTTCATACGTTTTCTACCGCTAATCAAAGACAGGAGGCCTCCTATGCAGCAGCCGCAGTATATTACCTTTACAATAGAAAAACAAAAGCACATCGCACTGATTGCGCACGATGGGAAAAAGAAAGAGCTGATCGAATGGTGCAAAGCCAATCAAGAAATTTTAAAGCATCACTTTCTCTGCGGGACCGGTACTACCGCAAAATTGATTGCGGATTATACCGATCTCCCCGTCCGCGCATACAACAGCGGCCCGCTTGGAGGCGACCAGCAGATCGGCGCTAAAATTACGGAAGGGCAGGTCGATTTTGTCATTTTCTTTTCCGATCCGCTCGAAGCGCAGCCGCACGATCCGGATGTAAAAGCGCTTTTGCGGATTGCACAGGTTTATGATATCCCAATCGCAAATAACCGCGCAACAGCCGATTTTCTAATCACCTCCAAATATATGGATACAGAATACGAACATAAAGTGATGAATTTTAAAGAAAGCATTGCGCAGCGGGTCTCAGCGCTGATGCAGGAAGACTAAAACGCTGCCCGCAGGCACAGCCGACAACAAGCTGCATGTTATCCCCGTATTGTGCGTGTCGTTTCATAAAAATGCAGGACATTCGTTTTCCAATTTCCTGCTTTTGTCTTGACAGAATGGTAATTTCGCCGTATAATCAGTTTAGTTAAATGACATTACGAAAGCGGGGAAATACTATGCCGGCGGGAAATCAGACGCTGCTGAAGCGAAACAATCAACGAGCCATCACCAATTATATCATTGAGCACGGTCCGATTTCCCGTGCCGACTTATCCAAGCGCCTAAAAATCAGCAAGCCTACCGTATCAGCCAACGTCACCGAATTAATTGAAATGAATCTCTTGCAGGAGATTGGCTTTTGCGAAACGGATATCGGAAAAAAGCCAATGCTGGTGGACTTCAACAAAAACGTGCAGTATGTGCTGGTTTTGGATTTTATCAGCTATATTTCCCGCGGGAAAGTCCCGATTGCGGTTTGCAATCTTTACTGTGAACCGATTTTTATCGACACGATTTTCCTCTCCCCCTGCTTTACCGGGGAGGAAGTGCGCACGGTAGTGACCAAAACAATCCGTGAGCTGTTTTCTCAAAACAAGATCGTCCCGGAACAGGTCGGTAAAGTGGTGCTCACCGCGCCAACGGTCTGTTACGATGAAAACCATGTACCGCTCGAGTGCCGCAACCATGAATTCATCAATTTGGCCGAACTGTTCCAACCGGATTTTGCCGGTAAGATCGCCGTCAAAAACGATATCAATCTCGCTGCGATCGGGGAAAAGCATTTCGGCGTCGGAAAAGAGGCGGACAACCTCTTTTTTGTCTGGGCCGGTTTGGCTGTTGGCGGCGGCTTGATTTTAAACGGCGAAATTTATGAGGGCTATACGCTGTATGGCGGCGAGCTTGCCTTTACGACCGTTTACGATACTGTCTTAAACAAATATATGTTTTTGCAGGATCTGACCTCTATGGACGGGATCCGCGCCTATATCGCGGCCAGAAAAGAGGCCGCCGCCGCTTCTTCTATCGCAAAGCATCTTTTGGACGATACCTTTTATCTTGACATGATGATTGAAGCCGCGGCACAAGGGGATACGTTCTGCTTGGATTTTGCCCGGCATGTGAGTCAGATTTTTGCTTCCGTTATTGCCAATATCACGTATACAATGAATTTACAAATGGTAATAATCGGCGGAGAATATACAGGATTCGGCTCTCTCCTTGTGGATGAAACCCGTCGGATTCTGGACAGTATTCCATTGCCCACACCGAAAGTGACCACGCCTTTTTATACCAATTCCGCCATGTATGGCGCGTTTAAGTTCGGTGCAGAGAGCATTATCGCCGGGTTAATCTGATAATAAATGTCTGCCAAAAAAAACGGATATGCGATTTAACGCATATCCGTTTTTTAATTGCCTGATAGATTAGGCTTCCATATTATGGTCTGCAAAAAGCTCTTTCACGCTTGTCGCAAGGCCCGCCAGCCCCTGAATCTGGGATGGCACAATAATCTTGGTGGCTTTCCCATCCGCCGCCTTTTCAAAGGCCTCAAGCCCTTTAATGGCAAGGACCTTCTCACTCGGATCGGCGGCGCTCAGCATTTTTAAGCTTTCTGCATACGCCTCTTGTACGGCACGGATTGCAGAAGCCTCACCCTCTGCCTCGCGTATTTTCTTTTCACGCACCGCGTCCGCTTGCAGGATCGTCGCTTCTTTTACCGCCTGCGCACGCAGGATCTGGGATTCCTTCTCGCCTTCTGCTACAAGAATCTGGGAACGTTTCTCGCCCTCAGCCCGCAGGATGCTTTCCCGGCGTTCACGTTCCGCTTTCATCTGACGTTCCATTGCATCTTGGATTTCCCGCGGCGGCAGGATATTTTTAAGCTCGACGCGCGTTACTTTGATCCCCCATTTGTCTGTTGCCTGATCCAGTATGGAAGTAATCTTGGAATTTACCGTATCGCGCGAAGTCAGCGTCGCATCCAGTTCCAGTTCGCCGACAATATTGCGCAGCGTCGTTGCCGTCAAATTCTCAATCGCCGACATTGGGTTGTTGATCCCATAGGTAAACAGCTTCGCATCCGTTACTTGATAAAACACAACCGTATCGATCTGCATGGTTACGTTATCTTTTGTTATAACCGGCTGCGGCTTAAAATCTACAACGTGCTCTTTTAATGAAACGCGCTTTGCAATCCGGTCGATAAACGGGATAAGGAAATGCAGGCCGGTAGTCCAAGTCTGATAATATGAACCGATCCGCTCCACAACATAGACCTGCGCCTGCGGCACCACTTTGATCTGTGCAATGATGATAATCAACAGCACCACAATCAGTCCCAATACAATGTACAATCCCCAAAGCATAGCCAAAACCCCTTCTTTTCAATATAAGATTTATTTTTTTTCCGGCATACGCCGGACTATCAGCTTGACGCCCACAATGGAATCCACAACGCAGCTTTCGCCCACTTCCATCGTACCGCCGTCTGCGGTGCGCGCCGTCCACAAAAGGCCGTCAGCCAGAACCCGGCCCACGTCCTCGCGGTTATCGATCCGCTCTTTTACGACGCACTCCCGTCCTATCATGCTGTCTGCATTGGTAGCGACCTTCTTTCGGTCAGAGACCAAGCGATGAACGATGGGGCGGGTTGCCAAAAGCAAGAGCAGCGAAACGATTATAAAAATGATCAGCTGCGCCCAGAACGGTACAGTAAACAGCGAGGAAATAAATGCAGCAATACCGCCGGCGGCAAACCACACAGCCACTAACTGTACTGTGGCGATCTCTGTAATAATCAGCGCTACGCTAAGTACAGCCCAAAACAAAACTTCCCAGATTTCCATCCAGAAGCACCCCCTTTCCGGCATTCCCATCTGGTGTTATCATATCACGCTGCGGCAGCCTCTGCAAGCGAATTCCGCCGATGGCTCACTTTTCCGCCTATTCGGTCTATTTGCGCAAGCATCCGGTTTCGTTAATTTCTAAGTAAACTTTCTTTACCAAAAATATTGACAAATAAACTTCTTCGTGATAGTCTATTTTTATCAGGAATAGACTGTCACGCCGAAATGTAAGGAAAATATAATCATAAGCTAAAGGAGGAGATGCCCCTTGCAGAAAAACCTTGTGGCAGACGGCAGAGAGCCGTTTCCGTTTAAGATGTTTCTGATCTACGTTTTATTTTATGCCGGCCAGGCCATGTATAACGTATACTTAAATCTTTTTTTAAATCAAAACGGCTTTTCCAATACACAGCTTGGACTTTTAAGTTCCGTTTCAACCGTTGTGCTCGTTCTGGTACAGCCTTTATGGGGAGTATTGAGCGATAAATCCAAAAGCAAAAACCAGATTGTCGGCATGCTTTTGCTGATCAGCGCAATTGTCGGCCTTGCTTTTTACGCATCCAAAACAGCCTTGTGGATGTCTCTCTGTGTCCTGCTGTTTAACGTCTTTTTTAATCCGGCGGTCACCCTTCAGGATAACTACACGCTCGAAATGCTGGAAGGCGGAAGATGGGATTTTGGGCAGCTCCGTCTCGGCGGTACGCTGGGCTATGCCGCGTGTGCAGCGCTCATCGGCTTTGTTGTGGAGACAAACTACGGACAAATTTTCTGGATGATGGGTATTTTCTTTATCATTACAGGCGTCTTGTACTTCACCCTTCCCCGCGTCTCCGGCCATAGAGAAAAAAAGCAGAAAGTAAAATACTCCCTGCTGCTTAAAGACCGGCGTCTCGTGTGCATGTTTGTGTTCAACATCGTTTATACGCTCGGCACTGCGTTTTTCTATCAGTTTTACTCCATCCATTACTCCAACGAGCTGGGTGCCTCTTCTGTTATGGTCGGGCTGCTTTCGACGTTCGGCGCGCTTTCCGAAATCCCGTTTTTCTGGTTCGCAGGAAGGCTGCAAAAGCGATTCGGCACAAAAGCGCTTATGCTTTTCGCCGGTGCTTCCGCCGCAGCGCGCTGGCTGCTTTTATCCATGCTGACAAACACCTCGGTTATTTTGGTCGTAAACATGCTTTCCGGCTGTGGTTTTGTCGGCTTCAGCTACAGCCTGATCCGTTATATCAACGACAATGTGCCGAAATCCATGCGGGCTACGGCACAGTCGTTAAACGGCATTTTGGGCACCTTTTTCTCCCGTATTATTTTTACCCCGATCAGCGGTATCCTTGCCGATCATTTCAGCGTTTCTACCGTACTGCTTGGGAACGGGCTTCTTATGGTAGCGGCTGTGCTGTTGTTCGCTTTCACCTTCAGCAAAGCGGAGGCTTATCAAAAGGCACATCCGGTACTGGAAGAATAATGGGACATATTAAATACGTTGATTCACCGCTTGTGCGGGCAATATAAAGATTCACTTTTTGTCTAAGGAGGACTATTATTATGGTGTCCATCTTCACCAATCACATCGGCTATGATTCCGGCGATACCAAAAATGCAGTATATCGCCGCGAAGGAAGTGAAATACCGGTATCTTTCCGCGTTATCTGCGACGGAACCGGTGAAACCGCTTGGGAAGGCGCTCCTGTCGAAGCAGGGGAGGTTGATCGCTGGGGAACCGGTTATTACTACACCATGCGCTTTGATGAAGTAAAAAAGCCGGGGCAATATTATATCGAAGTCATCGACAACAACGGGGCAGCCCGCCGCTCTTATCCATTTAAAATTGGTCAGAATTTGCTTGAAACCAGCACACTGAGCGCCGTTGGCTATTATTTTAAGGCCCAGCGCTCCACCGGTGAGTATGAGGCTGCGGACAAAAATATCCCGTTTATGTATGGCAAACGCGAAGGACGCATCGATGCGCACGGCGGCTGGTATGATGCTACGGGAGACTACGGCGTGCATCTCTCCCATCTTTCCCACACCACCTACTTTAACCCTCAGCAAGCAGCCTTCTCCGCTTATGCTTTCTTTAAGATGAACGATCTATTGGAAGAAGCGGAATATCCGTATTATACCATGCTGAAACGGCGGCTGATTGAAGAAGGAATGCACGGCGCAGATTTTCTGATGCGGATGCGTGCGCCCTCGGGCAGCTTTTTTGTGACCAAATCCCGTACAATGGATGCATACGGCCCTGTTGCATCCATGCGCGTACTCGGCTGCTACTTCCGCAACCCAACCGGAAGAAAAGGCGGCGGTTCTTGGGGAAATGTGGATGATATCACGGATTATGATTATGAGACGTCATTCCGTGCAGGCGGCGGATATGCGATTGCCGCACTTGCTTATGCCGCGCGTGTGACATACCCAAGCGATTATACAAAAGAAGAGTACTTGCAGGCCGCCGTCAGTTCTTATGATTACTTGTATGCGCACAACGAGCTGTATGCAAACGACGGCAAATGGAACTTGGTAGATGAATACTGTGCGCTTGACGCTCTGGTTGAAATTTATAAAACAACCAAAGAGATCGACTATCTCCGCCGTGCAAGGGCAATGGCGAAACGGATTATCGACCGCTATATCGCAGTAAATGAGACAATGGGCTACCTGCGCGTCAACGATACAGACCGCCCCTTCTTCCATGCGGCCGACGCCGGAATGCCGGTAGTCAACCTTTTAAACTACTGTGAAATTGAACGTCAGCCGGAAGAAAAAGCCGCCGTTCTGGCTGTATGCGAAAAGCTGATGCGCCACGAGCTTTTTGTCACAAACGAAGTGGCAAATCCGTTCGGTTATGCAAGGCAATTCGTCCAGCATGGCGACGGCAGCAAAACGACACAATTTTTCTATCCGCATGATGTGGAAACTGCACCGTGGTGGCAAGGGGAAAATGCGCGTATCGCTTCTCTTGCAACTGCCGCACGCTCCCTTTCACACCATACACAGGATGCGGCGCTTGCTGCTGCCCTGCGTAAATATGCAGACGACCAGATCAACTGGGTGCTTGGTTTAAATCCGTTTGACAGCTGTATGCTGGAAGGCGAGGGCCGTAACAATATCGACTATTTCTTCGAAGGGGATCGCCGTGATTTTATTCAATGCCCGGGCGGCATTGTAAACGGTATCACCAGCGGATTGCATGATGAGCACGGGATCGCTTATTATAGTGCGCCCACCAGCGAAGTAGACGATAACTGGCGCTGGGCTGAACAATGGATTCCACACGCCTCTTGGTATATGTATGCCTTGTGCATGAAAAAAATCTAAACGCCATATCCGTTTTTTTAAACAATCCGATCGATCAAAAAAACAGTTGCAGCCCGTTTAGAAGCCGTTTATAATCGGTATATGGGTTTGCTGCTTTGTATTTACATGCCGCACCGGCTCTGTCTGTCGGCTGCCGCAGATTTTACAAATCCGGCTCCCTTTTTGGGAAGCCGGATTCTTTTAAAGCCAAAGGGGGAAACCGGGACGAAATGAAGCAAACCCAAACCGTGGAAAGAACGCCTTTTCCCATCTACCTTTTTCTTACATACTTTATTTTTTACTGCGGCCACGCAGTCTACAATACGTACGGAACTGTTTTCCTTTCCCAAAATGGTTTCAGCCAGACGCTGATTGGCATGATGAGCTCTGCCGCTACGCTCGTTCTGGTTCTAATCCAGCCGCTTTGGGGCGTAATCAGCGATAGGTCTAAAAACAAAAACCGGATCGCTGGATTGCTGATCGCGCTGTGCGGCATTTCCGGCATAGCTGTGTACCTCATGAAGGATTTGTGGTGGATCGCACTTTGCACAATGGCAGTTGCCGTATTCTTCTCGCCTGCTATTACACTACAGGATAACTGTACGCTTGAAATGACGGAAGGCCCGCGTTGGGATTTTGGCAATATCCGTTTGGGCGGCACGCTTGGGTATCTGGCCTGTGCGGCTGTCATGAGTCTTTTCATAAAAGACTATAACCAAATCTATTGGTGGATCGCGCTCTTTTTCATCCCGGCCGGTCTCCTTTTGATGTGTATGCATCATCATGTGGGCGGCCATCGCCGGAAAGAGGAAAAAGTCCAATATCGCGTGCTGTTACAAAATAAACCGCTGATTTGGCTGATTGTTTTCAATATAATCTATTTTGTCGCCAATTCTTTTTCCAAGTATTACACCGTTTATTACAGCACAGAGCTCGGCGCAACTTCCTTTATGCTGAGCATGACTACGGTCGTAAGCGGCCTTGCGGAAATCCCTTTTTTCTGGTATGCAGGAAAAATTCAAAAAAAGCTTGGCATCGAACGGTATTTGATCCTTGCCGCGCTTTCTTTGATTTTAAAACATGTCTTGCTGTGCTTTGTCACCGACCCGTGGATCGCCATTTTGGTTCACGCCCTCAACGGATGCGGGTTTTCCACTTTTAATTTCTGTGTTTTAAACTATATCAATGAGAATGTGCCAAAAAGCATGCGCGCCACTTCGCAATCGCTAAACGGGATTCTATCCACCGTCTTTTCTTCCATTATTTTCGCTCCTGTCGCAGGGTTTTGCGCCGATTTTCTGGGATCCGGCGGAACACTGTTGGCTGGCGCAGGAATTATGCTTGCCGGTATTATCCTGTTTAAATGCACATTCAGCCGGTCTATCCGGCGGCAATCGCAAACGGTCATGTGAAAGAAGGGATTTTTTTGACAATTTCTAAAGTACACTCCGAACAGGACGCCCGTTTTCCTATTCATATTTTTTTGATCTACGTAATTTTTTATGCCGGCCACGCCTTTTACAATACGTATAATACGCTGTTTTTATACGAAAACGGATTGACACAGGAACAGATTGGCTTTATCAACTCGATTTTTACCGCAATCCTTATTTTCATAAAACCAATGTGGGGTGTCATCAGCGACAGATCGAAAAACAAGGCACGGATCATCGGCGTTTTGCTAATTGCAAACGCATTGGTTTGCGTCGCCTTTTATATTTCCGCTTCCGCATATTGGCTTGCGCTCTGCGTGATCTTGTATCAATTCTTTTTCCAGCCTGCCTATACGCTTCAGGAGAGCTACACGCTTGAATTGATGGACAAAAGCCGCTGGGACTACGGTAATATCCGCTTGGGCGGCACTCTCGGCTATGCTGTCTGCGCTATGTTTACGGGTGTTTTGATTGGCGACGATTACGGGAAAATTTATTGGATGATGGCGTTGCTGTACGGCGCCGCCGGTGTCCTGCAGTTGTTTACCAAACCGATTCCGGGCCAGCGGAAGAAAAAAGAAAAAATTCCTTACCGCCAGGTATTTTCCCACGCCCCTTTGATTTGTATCATCTGTTTCCAGCTGCTCTCCTCTCTTGGCTCCTCTTTCAGCATGTATTATTCCATTTACTTCCGCCACGAATTGGGGGCGCCGTCCGAGCTCTTGGGCTGGATGACAACGATCGGCGCTATAAGCGAGCTGCCGTTTTTCTGGTATGCCGGCCGGATAGAGCGGAAAATCGGGACACATTGGTTTTTGGCCATTGCAACCAGCTCCATTATCTTAAAAATGGTTTGCTTGTCCTTCGTTACGAACCCTTATCTCGTACTTGCGCTGCAAGTACTGAGCGGTATGTCCGTCGTCAGCAGCTCTTATTGTATTATCAAATATATCAACGATACGGTTCCCGCACAGATGAGGACCACAGCACAGATGACAAACGCAATTATAACCACGATTTTCTCTACTGTCATTTGTGCGCCTATCGTCGGTTGGCTTGACGGATTGCTGGGGACACAGGCTGTCCTGTTGATCGGCGCGGGTGTTTCGGCTGTCGCCGTTATCCTGTTTCTTTTGATCTTCCCCGCTGCCACGCGGTATCAAAAGAAAAAAGAGGCCGCGCTGAACACCCCCTCGTAAGCTTTCCTCTTCATCCAAAAAATCTGGGGCCATAAAAACAGATGTAACCCCTCCGTCATCCCATCAGTCTTGAGCAAAAC
Source organism: uncultured Oscillospiraceae bacterium (assembly GCA_904384225.1). GTDB lineage: Bacteria > Bacillota > Clostridia > Oscillospirales > Ruminococcaceae > Paludihabitans. Next base: position 214,217 of record CAJFJV010000001.1, read on the forward strand.
AGAACTGGCAGGGAGTTTTGAACGGCCGCTGCATGGGGAGCGATCGTGTGCTTTTTTACAAGGGCAGGGCGTTTTAAAAAACGTCCTGCCCTCCCTTTTTATCGTCTGCTTTGCATTGGGTTTTGCAGATTCAGTTCGGCTCTATAAAAGCGGGATATGTCTGCCCGCTTTTACCCTTCTGAAACTTTCTGCTGCGAAAACCTACAACCCTCCCGCTCCGCTTCGCAAAGAGGGCCTCAGAGATTTAAACTGGTTCGCCGCAAGGTTCGCTTTTCCTGCTTGTCCTTACACGACGATACAGCTTTTTATACGCTCACTTTTGTAAATGCCTTGAACCTCTCTCTCCCTTAGCACGGCTATCCGATACCGCCTCTTAGTTCCTAATGCTCTCCGCTATAACGCACAAAAGAGGGGATAGGCTCAAACACCTGTCCCCTCTTTTGCCGCTTCACTAAAGCCCCTGCCTTTCGGCTAATCAACCCTACTGATTTGCAGAAGCCCTGCACAGAATGATACCTGCCGGTAAGAAGACCCCGCCGGCAAAACACGTTTCAACGTCTCATATATAAAATAGTGTTCGGATTCATCCCATTTTATACCTGCCCTTCTTCTGCAAGCCGCAAGCGCTTCTTCATTTAAAAATGAGATATCCCCCATTAGCATCATCCCGTCCGGATTCAGATGCTCTAAGATCTCCACCATAAAATGCACTTTTTCCGTATCCGTTAGATGATGCAGGGCATACGTACTGATCACATAATCAAATTTGGATGCTGCCAATTCTTTTGGCAATCCGTACTTAAAATCATGCTGCAAAAAAATGCCCGCAGGCATTTTCGCTTTTGCCGTACGCACCATTTCTGCGGAAAAGTCGATTCCCACAATACGATGCCCTTTTTCGTAAAGACGCTCTGTCAAAACACCCGTGCCAAACCCAATGTCCAATATGTCACTTGGCTTTTCCTTAGGGATCTGCCTCTCAATCTCCCGGAGCATCTGTCTATAGCCAGCAAAAGGATACTCGTTCTGCTCTTCGCTTTCTGCAACCGTCTGATCGTACGTTCCAGCCCATTCGTCAAACCCTTTTGGATCCAGCATCTTCTGTAATTCTTCCTTTCTCAACCATCAAACGTCCTTTGTCAATTTGCATCTGCTTCCCCACTTAAGAAACGGTCAAAATCGCAGGTAAAGCCTACATCCGGAAAATCCACCCGCAAAATCATTCCGCTCTCACGATCCAGTGTCACAGTATATGGCCCCGCATCGCAGGTGCCGGACAAAACCAACTGGCCATCCTCTTCTTTTACATTCGCCCCTATCATATCCGCCGCACCGGAAAGAAGAGAAAACAACGGTTTTACCGCAGATTCCGAGGGAAAGCCCTGCAAATTAAGCGGAACTTCCATATTTCCGTAAGATGCTGTTAACTGGCCGCCCTGCTGCTTTAAGACAACCCCCGCCAATGGGGAGGGGTCTTTTACCGTAAGCGTAATGGAGCCTGTTTCATCCCGTCCCAACACCGCCGTCAACGATGTCTCTCCGCTTTTGATCGTTACTTCTGCTTCAAAAGCGCCGGAAAAAATGTCCCGCGTTTGTGTAACTGCCTGCTTCGCCGTATAAGCCCTCCACAAAAGGATTCCCGCTATAATGGCAACCGCCAGTATGATGATGACGGCTGCGGCCTTTCTTTTTGCACTCAACCCGCAACGCACCTCCTGCCCCATTTTATGCAGAAAAAAATGCGTTATACCGTATTTTGGCTAAAGCCCCAAAGCCTTGAGCGCAAACGGGATTTCCCCGATTAAGTCTCTGGCTAATACGCTGTATTGTGACATTCTGCGCACAAGACGGTCTGCGGCAAAGCCATGCACCCAAACCGCACAAATCGCTGCAGCAGCCGCTTCCAGTCCCTGCGCCGCAAAAGACGCAATCATCCCGGCCAAAACGTCCCCGCTGCCCCCCTTTGCAAGGGCGGCATTTCCTGTCGTATTGATCCAAAGCGTACCGTCGGGGGCTGCGACAACCGTGCGATGGCTTTTCAGCACCGTCACGCAGCCATATTCACACGCAAATGCACGTGCTGCTTCCTCTTGACGGGAAGAAACCTGCTCCACCGTCATTCCAGTAAGGCGTGCCATTTCACCGATATGTGGTGTTATCACAACCTGTGCTTTAGCGCCCTTCAGTATAGAGGGATCGCCTGCTATGCTATTGAGGGCATCAGCGTCTAAAACAACAATACTATTTGTATTCTTTGTGATATATTGTACTATTTGTTTCGTGTTTTCCGAAGTGCGCAGTCCGCATCCGATTAAAACAGCGGTCTTTTCTATGATCGCCGTTTCTATTTGCCGCAGCGCCTCGGATACGATTGTCCCCTCCGCATTCTCGGCCAACGGCAGGGTCATTGCCTCCATCAAATGCGGTGCCGCAGATTTGACTACATTTTCAGGTGCAGCCAACGTCGTAAGGCCGCATCCGGTACGCATCGCCGAAAGGGTAGCCATCATTGCCGCTCCTGCCATGCCGCAGCTTCCGGCAATAACAAGAAGCCTTCCATACGAGCCTTTGTGCGTATCCGGAAGACGCCTTGGAAGCCAGCTTTGCACAGAAGACTTTGTAACCTTGGCAAAGCCATTCAAGGATGCATATAACACAGCCTCAGGAATCCCGATATCCAATACTACCGTCTTTCCGCAAATCTCTGCTGTCTGTGCATTTTGATGCACCGGTTTATATACCGCAAAGGCAAGTGTCAAATGTGCCGCAAAACAGATGCCTTCGCATTCGCCGCCGTCTGCCTGCAAGCCGCTTGGCAGATCCAGTGCCACCCGCACACAGCTTGCCGCGTTCGCCGTCTTCAGTAAAAGCGCTGTTAACTCATCCGGCGTCCCATGAAAGCCGGTTCCAAATATTGCATCAACAAGCAGAGTGGCGCTTTGTATCGCTCGTATTGCTGCATCCGTGTTTTCCTTGGCCTCTATAACGGAGATACTGCCGACGGACAGCATCTTCTGATACGCCTCCGCCGCGATCCCCTGTTCCGGCTTTTCCTGACACAGTACCACAGTAACCGTACATCCCGCCTCTGCAAGCGTTTTGGCCATGACAAACCCATCCCCGCCGTTATTGCCTTTCCCGGCAAGGACGACAGTAAAACGCACCGCCTGTACATGCGTTTTTAAAAGATATGATGCGGCCTGCTGCCCGGCTTTCCGCATCATTTGCGAATAAGAAATACCGCGGGCATTTGCCAGTCCCTCTGCTGCTTTCATTTGTGCCACCGTTAATGTCAGCATGCATTCTCCTCCTGTGCCACAACAATTGCCTGCGCATATTGCGCCGTATGCGTTATACTGCAAAAAAAGCTGAGGCCGCGTTCTTTCACAATCTGTGCGGCGCTGCCGGAAAAAGACAAATAGGGCGCCCCCCTTTCATCGCGCAGCACCTGTACCTCTGCCAAAGAAAACCCGCGAATACCGGTACCCATTGCTTTTCCAAAAGCTTCTTTTGCAGCAAAATGCGCGGCAGCGCGCTCCGCCGCGTGCGCCCCGACAAACAGCGCGCGTTCTTCTTTGCCAAAAAACCGGGATAAAAAGCGGGGGTTCTCCATGCTTTTCTTGATGCGCGCCACTTCTGTCAAATCGATCCCAATGCCTCTCACAGCGCATGCACATGCGGCCGGTAATATTTTTTGATTGCTTCAACCAGCCTGTCTTCCGGTGTGAAAATCAGACAGCTTTTTTCCCCGTCTCGGTTGCTGTAAACAAGGATATAATTGCCTTCCCCTTTCATGGATATGCTTGCATCGTAAACGTTCGCATACGCCTGCCTGTTAAAAGAAGCACTGTCAAAAGCTTCGAATGCCGATGCCTGTGTAATTTTTACCGTCGTCATCCGTTTCCTTTTCCGTTTATTGCTGATTTTATCCACATCTAATTCACCGTTGGTAAAAATATATTCGAACTCAAGATTTAGCCCCGAAACAATATACCATGTATAATAGATTACGCCCGCTAAAATCAAGAAGATAAACGTTCCGATATATTCTTTTAGTGCAAACGGCATCAAAAGTATGATGAATAGGATACAGGCGAGCAGAAGTCCGATAAAAATGATAACTGCGTTGCGTATAATATCCTTCATGCTCTTCTGCTTTTTTACAATTTGTTCTAAAAATACGTCTCCCATGTTAAGACACTCCTTATCTCATGCCAAAAATAGGACTTGGCCGCTGTTTTGCCTAAACGGCGGCATTATCCAATTCGCCAATTTTCTTTTATTATATCATAAATACTTTCCCTACTTCAATAAAAACGGGAAACAACGCATGCACACGCTGTTTCCCGTTTGTTTTACCATTCGGTGTCGACGGTTTCTCCCGCTATCAGTTTTTGCGACTCCCGCGCAACCTTGCTTACAAATCCGGATCGTCCGACAAATGCCGTTTGATCGTTCAGCGTGACAATCGTCGTCGTATCTTCTGCAACATATACTTTTACCACAACGTCCTGTCCGCTCCGATAACGATATGTGATCGTCATCGTGGGCGTCCCAGTCGGCATTTGCGTACTGATATCCTGCACAGAGGTCAGCATTACAAGCTGCATATAAGTGCGGACATTATCCATATCTGCATTTTGCCCGTTGACTGTAGCCGTATACCCACTGGAATCGGATACATCATCACCTGGATCAAAAACAACCTGATAGGAATCTCCCGATACCTGTACGTCAAACCCTTCCAGATCTACAATATTCGGGAATACAACAGAAGACGAAATTAAATCGCTTGTCTGAACAGTAAGCCAGCCGATATCGGACGCCGCGACAGTATAAATTTGATCTACATCTTCACGAATCAGGAAATACGTATCAATATCGCTTTCCGCAACCGTTTCCCCTTCCGTAAACCCAGCAGAGGCGTTAAAACCGGAGCCAAGCGTTAAAACGACCGTTGTATTGTCATCATAGGTCATTTCATAGCGTGCGGTCGGATTATTGAAACCATAGGTTGCAAGATCCTCCTCCGTGATGTTCGCTTTTACAATGCCGTTGGCAGTCAAGCCAAAATTGTCGTAAATGACGCTTTCTGTAGCAGTTTCAGCTAAGAGCGAGAACTGAGGCTCACGCATTACCAAATAACTTTGCTGAACTGCCGTTTCGCCCAGCTCGCCATCCTGCGCCTCGTCCAATACAATCGGGGCGGCAAGATCCGGACGGGTAATTTCGACGCGATTGATCACTGGAACCGCGCTGGTATCCTCTGAATCGAAGCTCTCCAATATTTCCGTATCCAGATAGGAATAGCGTGTATAAAGCAAAGATGAAACAGAGGTCGCCGTTACCGTATATACCGTATTATCGCCGTCTTTTACAAGATAGTAATACGTTCCGTCGGCTGTTTGCAGCCCTATATCAAAAGCATACGAATTCCCGTTGTTGTATTTGATTTCAAAGGAAATCTGCGGATCATCCAAGCCATAGCGCGAAAGGTCGGCGCAGTCCTCTTCAATCGTTTCTATAGCGGAAAAAGTACTCAGATTGGTGAGGGTCTGGTCATACATATAGGTGATCTGCTTTAAATCCATTGTATCGCGGATGCGCCACAGCTCTTCTCCCACCAGTTCAATGGTATAATCATCATCCTGATTTTTAATGTGAAGGCTTTCCACATCGCTGTATGTCTCTCGGATTAAAGCAATACTTTCTACACTTGGAGCGGACGTATCGTCTGTGCTTGACGGCGCAGTCAAAACCAGTGTCACGGTAACCGCGATCAAGACGACCAGCGCCGCACTGCTCCAAATTATTGTTTTGATCTTTTTGCTCATAAATGCCTCCTGCGCACAAAGACCACAATACCGATTGCCAGCACAATCAACGGGATCACGCCGATAAAGATAATCGCATAGGTGACGACCTGTGTCTGGCTGATTGTGATGGTATCATAAGAAAGATCGATCGGAAGGATCTTGATCACAGAATCTTTTCCGCTCGCTTCATTAATGGTTGTTATGGTGAAATCACCGTTTCCATAGCCGCCGTAATTCAGCATGTTGGTCGTCAGCATCTGGGCGGAACCAAATGCAATGACATTGGATGATACCATCTCGCCGTCGATAGAACGAAGTTTCCTCCCCTCAACCACCAAATTCATTGCCGACTGGCTTTGCGCGGATGGATCAAACGTCTCATCTGCGTCATATGGTACCAAAACAGACGTATCGCTGCTCTGAAGCAGTACGGATGTCTCTCGATTGTCCCTCGATTCAAACAACGTTGTTATCGGCGTTGCAAATGCAGAAATAACGGGCAGCTCCGCATTGTTCAGTGAAGATGCCAACTCCTCGTCCGCAACAGTCGCGCCTGAGATGTAGCCGCCATACGTCGTACTGTACATATTGCTCTCATTCATCTCATACACCGTACCGCTCTGCATCTCTATGCCCCAATCGGCAAGGAAGGTCTTCAAAACAGTTCCCGGCGTAGTCCCGTTGCTGATAAACAAAAGCGACTTGCCGAAAGCGCCGTCGTTATCTAAATAAGCATTGATCTTTTCCACCTGCTCCGACGTCAGGTCTTCCGTCGGCTGCGGCAGGATTACAACTTGATAGTCGGAACTGATCTCCTCCGTCAAAAGATTTACAGATGTCACATCATAGACGTTGGAGGTCAGCAGTTCCTGAAGGCCGCTCACATCGATGCTCGACAAAAGCCCTGTCAGCAGAGCCGCCTTTGTAATATTGGACTCCGTTACATACATCAAAGCGGACGTAACCTGCTGCTCCGCCTGTGAACTGTATGTACTGGTGCCGTAGCTTGTAGTCGTAACAGAAACCAAAGATCCGTTATCGATCTTTCTGTAACGCTTGTCCGTTTCTACGATGATATCGCCTTCCTCCAGCTGCTCAGACGGATAGTCGTCGGCTAAGCCCGGATTCTTGGTAATACTCCTAAATTCCACTGTGACACGGCTCGAATGCTGGGCGTAGTCCCTGATAATCTCGTAAATCTGCTTGTAATAGACGCCCGCATTCTCAAAAGTTGCCTCATCTGCCAAAACTGTAATTTTCACATCCTGCTCAAGCCCGGCAAGAAAATCAATGGAATCCTGCGTCAACTCAAAGCGGTTGTCCGCAGTCAGGTCAATTGAAATGGGAAAGCGATCCAGCAAAAGCCCTGCTACAACATTGATCAGGATGATTGCCGCGACAAAGACCGCGGTAATAACCGTAGCCAAAGAACCAAACTTGAAGCGGCGGGAGTGGAAATATCTCATATTGATGCGTTTCATATCGGTGCCCCCCTTAGCTCCATCTCTTTTTCTCAAGCACGCGAATGGTTAAAAACAAAAACACAACCGCAAAACTCAAGAAAAACAGGATATGTGACAAATCAAGAATGCCGCTGACAAAATCATTATACCGCGTAGAAAAGGAAAGGGCATTCAAAATCGTTGCCAGAAAACTTAAGCCGGTGGGCAATACGGAAGCAAGCGTATCAAACATCCAGATAAACAGCGTAATGGCAAACGTGCCAATCGCCGCAACAATCTGGTTTTCCGTCAAAGAGGAAATAAAGATGCCGATCGCAATCAGCGCGGCGCCGATCAGCGCCAAAGCCAGATAGTTGCCTAAAAAGACATTCCAGTCCGGCGTCGCAAAAGTGGCAAGTATAATCTGGAACAGGATAGTACAAGAAACGCCGATCATATATACAACAAAAGCCGCCAAATACTTGCCCACTACAATACCGGTAATATTGACCGGAGATGTCAGCAGAAGCTGGTCTGTTTTCAGCTTCTTATCCTCACTCATCAGGCGCATGGTCAAAAGCGGGATAATCATCATAACGACCGTGAACATGCTGCTGAATACATATTGGATATAATTAGCTTGATTCGACAAAATGTAAAAGAAATAATATCCTGAAAGCGCGTAAATAACCGCAAGGAAGATGTAGCCGAGCGGAGATGAAAAATAAGCCTTCAGTTCCCGTTTAAAGATTGCGCCCATTTATTTTGTCCCTCCTGAATCCTTTGTCAGCTGCAGGAAGATATCCTCAAGCGTCATCTCGCTGGAACGCATCCCAAGAAGCGGCCAATTGCGTTCCGATAAACGCTTAAAGATCTGACGGCGAATATCTACGCCCTGCTGTGCCTCTACTATATATTCAAAGACGCCGGGTTCGCGTTTCCCAAGCGTCTGCACATCGTGCATCCCACTGATCGCACAAAGCATCCGATAGACCTCGTTTTCCGGCCCGTCCACCAAAATGTTATACCGGTGATCCGTCGACATGCTGTGTGATAAGTTAGCGGTTGTATCATTTGCGACCAGCTTGCCTTGATGGATGACAACGACCTTGTCGCAGACCGCTTGAACCTCGGGTAGGATATGGGACGAAAGGATGATCGTATGTTTCTTCCCAAGCTTTTTGATCAAATTGCGGATTTCGATAATCTGCTTTGGATCAAGTCCAACAGTCGGCTCATCTAAGATCAGTACTTCAGGATTTCCGATCAAAGCCTGTGCCAGCCCGACACGCTGGCGGTAACCTTTGGACAGATGCTTGATTACGCGTCCATAGACATTGGTAATCTGTACAATTTCGCAGATTTCCTGAATATGTGCGGCGCGCGGCTGCTTTACCTTTTTGAGGTCATAAAGAAAGTCCAGATACTCCTTTACTGTCATATCCAAATACAGCGGCGGCTGCTCCGGCAGATAGCCGATAGACTGCTTGGCTTTGATGGGATCCTCCAAAATATCAACACCGTTGATTTTACAGGAACCACTGGTCGCAGATAGATATCCGGTCAAAATATTCATCGTTGTCGATTTTCCTGCGCCGTTTGGGCCAAGAAAGCCGAGAATCTCCCCGCGGTCGACATAAAAGGATACATCGTCAACCGCCAGTTTTTGACCGTATCTCTTTGTGAGATTGGAAATCTCGATCATGGTTTTCCCTCCTAATATATTATATCGCCCGGATATCCCGAAACGAAAACGTCCACATATCCTCTCTCCAAATTAAGCGGCTTTACGATTTTACACAAACCTGCATAAAAAAGCCGACAGATAACCGGTACATAATAAGCGATATGCTCATTATATCATATCTGCCGCCTTTTTTCCACCGCTTTTGTGATAAATCTGTGGAATGTTTATCCCTGTTTTGTTAATATCCGCGTCATATTTCGTTCACAGCCGAAAACGTATAAGACGTTTTGGTAAAAAATTCATCTCCCGCGCGGAGAATACAGGACGGAAAAGCCGGTTGGTTCGGCGTATCCGGGAAAAACTGCGTCTCCAAGCAAAAGCCGCTGTGCGGGATATATCTTACACCGTTTTTACCGGTCAGCGAGCCGTCCAGATTGTTTCCCGCATAAAACTGCATCCCTGGAAGATCCGTCTTAACCGTAAGCATCCGTCCGCTTTGCGGATCATAAGCACGCGCCGCTTCGCGGAACCCCGAACCGTTTAATACAAAATTGTGGTCATAGCCGCCGGTTACACGCAAATCGGCATCATCATTGCCAATATGCGCACCTATTTTGGTAAATTGCCGCAAATCGAAAGGCGTCCCTGCTACCGCCGGAAGCTCCCCTGTCGGGATTGCCCCCGTTTTCACCCGGGTAAAGCGGTCCGCATTGATGCGGATATGCTGGTTTAATATTGTATCCGCCTTCTGCCATGCCAAATTGAAATAGGCATGGTTTGTAAGATTCACAACCGTATCCTTGTCACTTTTTGCACGGTATGAAAGCGTCAACGTCCCTTCTTTCAGAGTATAGCGCACGCTTACGGAAAGGTTCCCCGGGTATCCCTCTTCCATATCAGGGCTTACATAGGACAAAACAAGAGAGTCGCCGTCTACGCAGTCCTCCCATATCTTTGTATGGAAGCCGCCCGGGCCGCCGTGCAGATGGTTCTTCCCATCATTTGGATACAGCGGATATTCCCGTCCGCCCAGTGAAAACCGCGCACCCCCAATACGGTTTGCATACCGCCCAACCGTCGCGCCGATAAAACACGTTTGCTTTTCATAATCCTGCGGCGAATCAAATCCAAGGCATACGTCATCCATATGCCCCTCCCGATCCGGCGCCTCAATCGAAACAATTGTCCCGCCCATGGTCATCACACGCACACGGATAACCTCATCCGAAAGCGTATAAATTGCAACCGGGACGCCTGAATGGGACAAACCGAACGTTTCTTTTTTTATGTAACCCATCTGCTCCCTCTCCCTATCGTAAAAATTTCCGCGCTATTTTCGCAAGGTCGTCCGCCGCATATTCAAAAAAGGAACGAAAAGCCGGGCACAGCGTATTAAGCGTATTTTGACCCATTGATATAGGCTCCCTGTTCCGCCGGCATCCCCCGCGGCAAAGCATAAAATAGCGGCAGTCTCTGCACTCTTTTGCCACTTGGCGGGAAATCTCCACAAAACGGCGCGCTGTTTCAGTCTGCCGCATTTCCTCCCAGCCATCCGTCATCACATTCCCGATGCGCCACTCATCTGTAACATAGAAATCGCACGGATAAACGCTGCCGTCTGCTTCAATCATGTAATAGCAGCTGCATGAGCCTGCCATCCCGCAGCTTTCCGGCGGATACCCGCCAATCATCATAACAAGGTTGTCGAAATAGCGAATACTAACGGGATGATTGGTGTTCAAATCCACATACCAAAGCCGAAAAAGGTCTTTTAAGAAGTTTCCGTACAAACTGGGAGTCAGCGAATACTCTTTTTCCCCTGGAAATTTCAATTCATCTAAGCAAGGGATAAACTGCAAATAGGAAAAGCCCTGCTTTTTGAAAAAGTAATAAATGCGGTCAATATTCTGCGCCACATCCCGGTTTACGGTAGAAAGGATATTAAATTCCACCTGATGGCGTTCCATCCGCTTCGCCGCTTCCAAAACGCGGTCGAACGTACCGTTTCCGGCGCCGTCCCTCCGATATTTGTCGTGAATCGGCTTTGTCCCGTCAAGGGAGAGCCCAACCAGAAAATGATTCTCGTGAAAAAAGGCCGCCCATTCATCGTCTATATTCAATCCGTTTGTCTGTATTGCATTATGTACCCGGATGTGTTTTGTATTGTACTTTTTTTGCAAAGCAACCGCTTTTTTAAAAAAGTCAAGCCCCGCCAAGGTCGGTTCACCGCCCTGAAACCCGAAAGATGCCATAGAATCCGCATAGGCAAAAACCTTTTGGATAATGGTTTCAAGCATATCCTCCGACATTATACCGTAATTGGATATCTCACGGCGGTTCGCCACATCTGCATAAAAGCAATAGGCACACCGCATATTGCAGCTTGATGAAGCAGGCTTGATCAGCAAAGAAATTGCCGGCATGATATTTTGCTCCATTTCCGGGTCACATTGTCCGAATTGTAACCCCTTTATAGTAATGTGTTAAAATCTGATGGTATCCCCATCCTGCGGCGGAATAGCCAAGTGCGCCTCTTTGGCTTAGCCCTACGCCATGTCCATAGCCCTTCGTCGAAAAAGTGATAAGGCCGCCGCTCACGGTAATGTCCGTAATTTTCGTACTTTTCAAATTACTGGCGCCAAAAACCCGGTCTCGGAGCGTATTCGCGCTTACCGCCGTACCGCAGACAGGAATTGTGGAAACAAAGCCGCCGTCCGTATACGTTGCGCCGCTTAAATCAAACCAAGTATCCGGTTCTCCCGAAACTGCAATACCGGCAGCAGACAGCTTTTGCCTCGCCGCGTCCACAGAAATAGCATACGAAGACGGAAGGTCGTCATAAGCGCTCTCTACAGCGGACAGATAGGGAAGCGCCCCGCCCCAGACATACTGGCTTGACTGTGTATGCCCGCCTGAAGCGGCATGGTATACCGCATTGGCCGGGCTGTTCCCGTAATACAAAACTTCCCGGTACACCTGGCGCACCAGCTCGACCGTCTTGCTGTGCGGCGTCCTATACGACATTGCAGGGTAGCGGCCGTAGGCTTTTTTATAGTGCTCCATGTAGCTGCGGCATGCAACAGCCTGCGCCTTATACGCTTCATAATACTGCGGGATTGGCGTGGTGTTTGTCCCCACAATCTCGCACTGCACTGCACCGGCTATTACGGCAATCAGATCTTCGTCTTCCATATTGCCGTTAGAAGAGGAAGCGGGCGGCTTCTCAGACGCCTGTCCAGAGGAAGCCGGCTGAGAAGGCGGCACGCTGCTTTCCGGCACTTCGGCGGGCTGCCGGCTTGACAAAACGTCGGCCTGCTCCTCCTGAGAAGAAAGCGGACTGCTTTCCTCCGCAGAAGAATCCGCATTTTCCGCGCTTTCTTCCGATACAGCGATTCCTTCGTCCAAATCAAAACCGCTTTCTTCGGCAAGCACCTGCGCGATACCAAGCTCGCCTTCCTGGGTAATCCCTTCATAAGGATCAGCAGCGGCATACACCGCAGTATCGGCAAGCATATCCGCCCCCAAGACAGCAGATACCCCAAACACAGAAACTGCAACGCCGAGCGCCGCAAGCTGGACGCCGGCATTTCCAAAACGCCGCTTCTGCCGTTCTCTTCGCTTACGCATAAGGGTTCGCCTTCCCGTTTTGCTCAACCCATACTTCAGGCATGATCATATCCGTATTGGCGGTAGCAGAACTTGTGTCCACTGCATAAGATTCGCCGGGACGAACTTTCCGCGCCACCACAACCATGCGGTATGGCGTGGGCTTTTCACTGGTCAGCGTTTCACAAGTGGAAAGCGTAATAAACTCGTCGCCATATTGGACGTCTACCGTCGTATTAAAATACGAGCGCTTATCAATTTCTTCAAGGAAGGTATTGTACTCCTCCTGCGTCATATCAATATAGTCGTGGTAATTGAAGTAATCCGGCAAATCGCTGCGCACTTCTGCCATAAATGCGCCGATAATTTTGTACTTTGCCCGGCCATACGTCGTATCAAAATTGATGACCGGATGTGCACGGTAATAATCAAGGCTCTTATATTCCTTTATCGGGGCAAAATACGAACCGTCCTGTGCGGCATGCCCATATATCGTTAAATTCATACTCTGCTTTTCGGCAGTCAGCGTGGCCCGATAATCGATAAACGGAATGCCCAGAATGGTTTTCCCATAAAAATTGTGACGCAGGTAATATTCGTTATCCGTTCCCTGTACCACAACGGTGGAAAGCTTGGTCCCGTCAACCCAAAGATATCCTTTGACATCTTCGTTGATATTATACAGCGCATTAAAGTCGGAAAGAATGCCGGTTTCCGGATCCAGCTCATCCGATGTTTCCGGTGCGGCATCCCCGCTCGAAGCCTCTGTATTATACAAATCCTTGACTTTATTCTGGTCGCTCTGGATGATCCAATATTTCCCTAAAATCAGCGCGCCGCTGACCAATGCGCCTAATAGGCACAAAACAGTCAGGATTAACAAAACGGTCTGCGATTTGCTGCGTTTTTTCTTGGTTTTTTCAGCCTGCGCTGCAGCAGTGGCTTTGGAATTGACTTTTCTTTCCCTCATGATTGCCATCCTTTCTGATTCAGATGCCCCATCTCGATTATTTCTGTTTTATCCTCACGTAATTTGGCTGATGCCAAGCGCAAGCACCCGGCAGACAGACGCCGTGCGGATCGCTTCGCGGTCCATCCCGCACTCCTTCAAAAGGCTGAGATGCTCCCATTGGCATACCCCTTTGAAGCATGCGGCGATATACACGGTCCCTACCGGCTTTTCGGCTGTGCCGCCGGTAGGCCCGGCAATCCCGGTTACAGCTAAGCCAAGGTCGGCGTCTGCTGCGGACGCAATGCCTGCGGCCATTTCGCACGCAGTCTGCGCACTGACGGCGCCGTATTGCCGAAGCGTCTCACCCCGTACGCCCAATACCTGCTCCTTGATTCGGTTTGCATAAGTAACAGCACTGTATTGAAGCACTGCCGACGCGCCGGAAACCGATGTGATCGCTGCCGTAACCAAACCGCCGGTACAGCTTTCTGCCACAGAAACGGACATTCCGCATTGCTTTAATTTTCCTACAAGCGTGTTTGCAAGCGCTTGAGCCGATATCCAGTCGTTCATCTTTACCACTCCAGCCGAATGATTTTCTCCTCAATATCCCGGATTGCCTCTTGAACCAGCGGGCCAAAATCGAAAAGGGCTTGTGATTCTTCAACGTATTGCAGTGTCGGCCGCGTTTTCGGCCGTTTCGGCGTAAACACAGTACAGCAATCCTCATATGGCAGTATCGATGTTTCAAATGTGCCGATTTCCCGTGCCGTCTTGATAATATCCTTTTTGTCCATTCCGATCAAAGGCCGGAATACAGGCCGGTCCGCTACAGCGTCTGTGGCGGCAAGGGATAAAAGCGTCTGGCTGGCAACCTGCCCTAAGCTTTCCCCGGTTATCAGCGCCGGAATGTTCTCCCGCTCCGCAATGTGTACGGCTATTTCCATCATCAAACGCCGCATAATAATGGTGAACAATTCTTCTGGGCAGTGGTCTCTTAAAGCCTCCTGTATTTTGGTAAACGGTACGCAATAAAATGTGATGTTGCCCGTATAGCCGGTTAGGATCTTTAAAAGCGTCTCCACTTTATCAAGCGCCCGGTCGCTGGTATACGGCGGGCTTACAAAATGGATAGCAGACAGCTTGAGCCCCCGGCGCGACATCATATAGCCTGCGACCGGGCTGTCAATCCCGCCGGATATCAAGAGCATAGCCTGTCCGCTTGATGACACCGGCAGTCCTCCCGCTCCTTCAATCTGCGGGCCGTGAATGTACGCCGCATAGTCGCGGATTTCCACCATAACCGTCATATCAGGATGGCGCACGTCCACTTTTAAATGCGGATACGCCTGTAAAAGGTCGCCTCCCAGTTCTGCTGAAATTTCCGGAGAGGTATAGGGGAAGCGCTTATCCGACCGTTTTGCTTCCACTTTAAACGTACGAATGTCTTCCATTGCGCTTTCAAGATATACAACCGCATCCCGCCGGATGGTCTCAAAATCCTTTTCTGTAACAAGCGCGCGGGAATACGCCGCGATGCCGAATATTTTCCCCACCGCCTCGCACACCTCGTCTAAATCAATGTCATCTGAAAGCGGCTGAAGTGTAATTGCCGACTGTGCCCGCTGAATTTCAAATTTTCCAAACGGCTTTAGCCTCCAACGTATATTTTTCACCAAAATATCTTCAAACGAACCGCGGTTGAGCCCCTTTAAAGCAATCTCACCCGTTTTGATCAAAATAACTTCTCTCATTCTGCTCTCCTTGTCCCATCGGTTTTGTCTTTTAAAGTCAGCGCTGTGCAGCAAGAGAGCGCGCCCCTTCTGCAATCCGGCATATAAGCTCTTCTATCATTTCTTGCGTCGTATCTGGGGAAAAACTAATCCGCAGCGTCTCGTCCGCTGTCATCCGGTCTACTCCCAGTGCTTCCAGCACATGGCTGCGCTTTCCTTTTGAACAGGCACTCCCACTTGACACATAGATCCCAAACTGCTCCAAATAATGCAGCATCGTTTCAGAGCGGATTCCGTAAACCGACAGGCTTACTATATGCGGCGCATGCTGCGGCCGTTTCTCCATCCTGATCTGCGGGACAGCCTTTGCCCGCTCCTCAAGGAAAGCGCTCAGCTGCGCGTAATGCGCCATGTTTTCAGAAAGGCGCTGCTTCCCCTTTTGTACGGCGGCGCCAAACGCCGCAATCAAAGGGACTGGTTCCGTACCGGAGCGGACGCCGCCCTGCTGTCCGCCGCCGTACAAAAGCGGTGCAATCCGCACCCCTTTTTTTATGTAAAGCGCCCCTACGCCTTTAGGCGCGTATACTTTATGCCCGCTGACGCTCAAAAGATCAATCCCGGAGCCTTTTAATCGGATTGGCCGCTTCAAAAAAGCTTGGACTGCATCCGTATGGAACAGCACATCGGGGTTCTTGGCCTTTACAGACTTCGCTATTTCCTTAACCGGCAGAATTAACCCCGTCTCGTTGTTGACCGCCATTGCAGATACCAAGATCGTATCCCCGTCTACTTCTTTTGCGAAAGATTCTGCTGTGAAGATGCCGTCTTCCGCAGGGGGGATTTTTTTGATACGATAGCCCTGTTTTTCCAAAAACAGAGCGGCCTCAAGGACAGAAGGGTGTTCAACGGCCGAGACGAGGATGGTTTTCCCGCGCCGCTTTCTCGCCTCAGCCGCACCGATCAGCGCCATGTTGTTCGCTTCTGTTGCACCAGATGTAAAATAAAGCTCGGAAGGCGCACAAGACAACGCCGCCGCAAGCGCAGAACGCGCCTCCTCGCAAAGCTTTTGGGCAGTAAATCCTCTGCGGTGCAGCGAAGACGGATTTCCATATTCCTCCTGCATCGCCCATACAGCCGCGTCAACCGCTTCCTTACAGCTCTTGGTTGTCGCGCTGTTGTCAAGATAGATCTCCATACCACGTTTACCCCTTTGCAAGTCCGTTGTCTAATCCGGCGCGGCGCTGTTTCGACATACAAACCGGCCTTTTATCATCCATATTTCCTATATTAAAACGGTAATAGCCCAAATGTCACATGCCTGCTACCACACGTTCCAAAACCTCTTTGTCCCAACTGTTTTTTATTGTACTTCCTTTCACAAAAAATCGCAAGACCTTTTGTATAAAGCGTTGGGATGCGGAAAAACTATCCGGGAAAATGACCCGACAGCAAAATACGGTATTCTGCTGTCAAATCCGAAAGGAGCACCCTTATGACGCTGTTTATCAAGCGGCGCACCGCCATTCGTATCATCAGCTTCGGCATTGCAGCCATCGCAGTGCTGTCTGTTTTGGCCTTCCGCTATAAAATAGAGGCTGGCGCCGCACATCGAAAGCTTGAGCAAACACTTGTCCAAAATATCAGTGACCTGACCACCTATGCAAGTGACATTCGGAGCGATCTCCAAAAAATCCAATATGCAAACACCCCGCCGATGCTGGCCACCCTTTCTTCAAAAATTTGGCGGGAAGCCAGTTTTGCCAAAGAGTCGTTGGATCTTCTCCCGGTATCCTATAACCGTCTTCAAAACACCAATAAGCTTCTTTCTCAAGTGGGCGATTATTGTGTAAGCCTGTCCAAAAAGTTCAGCGCCGGAGAGGATATCACAGAGGAAGAGCGCCGGACACTCGCTATTCTGGCCGATTACTGCGAAAAAATGCTCAATGAAATCGCCGTCGTATCAGACGAGCTTGCAACCGGTTCTCTGACATATGCTATGCTCAACGAAGAACTCACACGCACCATGGAAGGGGCACAAGACGGCGTCAGTGTTACCGAAGGTTTTTCTGAATTTGAAGAAAGCTTTGCCGCTTACCCTTCGCTGATCTATGACGGGCCGTTCTCCGACCACATTTTGCAGCAAGCACCCCGCGCATTGGCCGGCGCCTATACCGTCACGGAAGAGGCTGCCCGGCAAAGCGCTGCAACAGCGCTCGGTGTTGAGGCACAGCAGCTCACCTCAGAAGAAACGGAATATTCACGGATGGAATCCTATTGTTTTTCCGGAGATGGCGTATACGCCATTGTCACAAAACAGGGCGGCCAGATCTGTTCGGTATTGAAAGACCGCATCCCGGAGGGAGAGAACATCAGCGCCGAGGAAGCTTTAAAACGCGCACAAGCATACCTTGCTTCGCTTGGCTATGAAAACATGGATTCCTCTTACTATGAGATTGCCGGAAATATCCTGACCGCAAATTTTGCCGCCCGTCAGGGAAGCGCCACCATCTATCCGGACTTAGTCAAAGTCGGGGTCGCAATGGATAACGGCGAGATCGTAGCCTTTGATGCGCGCGGCTATCTGATGAACCACACGGCCAGAGGCAGCTTAACACCCGCACTTACCGCAGAGGCGGCGCAAGAGTCGGTAAGCCCGCTTTTGCACGTCAAGCAGTCCAAGCTGTGCGTCATTCCTTCTGACGGGCTGAATGAAACGCTTTGCTGGGAATATGCCTGTGAAACTGCGGACGGCAGCCAAATCCTTGTTTATATTAACGCCCAGACAGGGATGGAGGAACAAATCCTCCTGCTTTTAATCGGCGAGTATGGCCAGCTGACGGTATAATCCGATACGGGCCGTGCCTCAAAAAAGGGTGGGGAAGACGACGATCTTCCCCACCCTTTTTTGATCAAAGCGCCAAGGGCGCTTTACGGTGCAGCTTCCGAAAGCTCTGATGACGGATCGGACGGCAGGCTTTCCGTATCGGAAAAATCAATCTCAGGATACATCAGCCCGGCTACCTTCCGCAGCTGATCCAAAACGGCCTCTGTTCCGCTGTTGAGCGCATCGCGGTCTACCTCATACAGCGCATCTTCCATAACAGCGTTTTTCCCTGCAAAATCCGCGCTTTGACGGATATTCTCAGCTTGCAGCGGCGCTGCATAAAGCAGCACATCCGGCTGCGCCGCCAAAAGGGCCTCATTTGGAACCGTATATCCTTCCCCCTCGGCCATATTTGTCCCGATAAGCGAAAGCAGCGCAGCTTCGAATGTATCCGGGGTTGCGATATGCGGGTCAATGGTACAGACGAAAAGAAATGATTTTTTCTCCTGTGGAATTTTCCCGGTAATCTGTTCTACATCCGCTTTCAT
This sequence comes from uncultured Oscillospiraceae bacterium, assembly GCA_904384225.1. Lineage (GTDB taxonomy): Bacteria > Bacillota > Clostridia > Oscillospirales > Ruminococcaceae > Paludihabitans. The sequence continues at coordinate 232,825 of CAJFJV010000001.1, forward strand.
GGCATCTATCCGTGCCGTTCCCACAGTATCGGCCTCGGCCTTTCCCTCCATCGCCGCAATCACGTCATAATACCGCTGATACAGCGCATCCAAAGAATCTATTGCGGGAAGCACCGCAACCTGAATCCCCGCTTCCGACAATTCGTCCAGCTGAGATTTGGCCATTGGCATGCCTGTAAACAGCAGGTCGGGTGCCGCTTCCTTGATTGCCTCAAGATCCGGCGCCATTGCCGTGCCAATGCCCCGCCGTCCAGTATCTTCTTCTGTTATTTCATCTGCGGCCACTGCAACCAACCGGTCGCCATAGCCCAAATCCTCTAAAATATTGGTAAGCTGCGCCGAAAGCGTGGCAACCCTTTCCGGACGTCCCTGCACGGTAACGTTTCCGATTGCCACCGGATAGGGCGCCTCCTCTTTTTCAATAGTATGGCTGCCTACACAGCCAGTCAATGAAAGCAACAAAAAAGCAGCCAACATTCCCGCAGTTATCCGTTTCATAATAGAGCCTCCATCTGCTTTTTCCTTTCCGTGCCTTACTTGATGAACAGCATTTAAAGCCTATATGATATCCCGCAAACACGGCTTTATGCAAAAGCAAGGTATGCCAAAAGCCTGTGCGCCTTTTTGCATTTATAAGGATATCATTTTATATCTGCAAATTCAACCTCTGCCCTTCGATCTAAGCTTCCCTTATCAAAAAAAATGAAAATCGGGTGGTGCTTTTGTTGGTTTATCTCTTTATCACATAAAAGTATTGCAATGCAGGAAAAAAGCCGTTATAATAAAAAATAACTATTTTCGGAAGGAATGTATCGAAAGAGGTGGCCGGGTATGACGATAACCGCAGCACAGGCAATGGTCCGCTGCCTGCAAGAGGAAGGGATCCGGGTCGTATTCGGCCTTCCCGGCGCAGCAATCTGCCCGTTTTACGATGCGTTGTCCAAAACCGATATCCGCCACATCTTAGTACGCCAAGAGCAAAATGCCGGCCATGCCGCCAGCGGGTATGCCCGTTTGACAAAAAGGCCGGCCGTTTGCATTGCAACCTCAGGCCCCGGTGCTTTAAATCTCATTACAGCTGTCGCCACCGCCTATATGGATTCGATCCCGCTTGTCGTCATCACCGGACAGGTGTCAAGCGAGCTTTTGGGGCGCGACGTTTTTCAGGAAGCCGATATTACCGGCTCGTGCGAACCGTTTGTCAAACACAGCTATCTGGTTAAGAACGCCGCGGATATCCCCCGCATAATGAAAGAGGCCTTTCATATCGCTGGGACCGGACGGCAGGGACCCGTGCTGATCGACGTCCCCTCGGACGTACAAACGCAAAAAATCCCCTTCACCTATCCCGAAGCAGTCCATATCCGGAGTTATAAGCCCAATCTGATCGGCCATCCAGGGCAGATCAAGCGCGTGGTTTCCGCACTGTCCAACGCAAAGCGTCCGCTTATCTGTGCAGGCGGCGGCGTCTTCAGCGCGGATGCATGCGAAGCGCTGCTGGCCTTTTCTCAAAAAACAGGTATCCCGGTTGTCACCACTATGATGGGCCTTAGCTGCATTCCGGCAAATTACCCGCTGAATCTCGGCATGATCGGGATGCACGGCGCGCCTGAGGCCAACCGTGCCATGAACAGCGCCGACGTACTTTTGCTGATTGGCGCACGTGTGGGCGACCGCGCGATCATGTCCCCAATGGGGCTTTGCCGAAACGCCAAGATTATCCATATTGATATTGACCCTGCGGAGATCGGTAAAAATATCGAAACGGATATCCCGCTTGTAGGCAGCGCCAAATTGATTTTGGAGGAACTTTGTGAAAGAGCGGACAAGCTGCATGCGGAAAATTGGAGCTTGGATTTGCAGGGTCGGCGCGCTTTTACCGGGGAATCCTGGAGCGGCGTCATCCGTCCCAAGCGCGTGATCCAAACTCTTTGCAAAAGAGCAGAAGAGGACGCCGTTTTGGTTGCAGACGTTGGGCAAAACCAGATATGGTCGGCGCGCGGCTTTTCTATTCCGCACGGCCGTTTCCTCACTTCCGGCGGGATGGGGACAATGGGATATTCTATCCCCGCCGCCATCGGCGCAAAGCTGGCCGCTCCCGGCAGGCAGGTGATCGCCGTCTGCGGAGACGGCTCGTTCCAGATGCAAATGATGGAACTTGCCACCATTCGCAGCAACAGCATCCCGGTAAAAATGATTGTTATGAATAACAGCAGGCTCGGCATGGTACGCGAATTGCAGGACACAAGATACGGCGGGAACGAAACCGCCGTGTTCCTTGACGGGAACCCTGACTTTGTCAAGCTTGCGGAAAGCTACGGCATTCCTTCTTGCCGCATTTCAAACGACGGCGATATCGACGAGGCCATCCAAAATATGCTGTCTTGTGCCGACGCTTATTTGCTCGAATGCACGGTAAGCCCGGAAGAGCCCACGCTGTAATGGGCAAAAAGGAGCGCTTTTCATGAAATATACGATATCCATTTTAGTTGAGAATCACGCCGGCGTCCTTTCACGCATTTCGGGCCTGTTTGCAAGGCGCGGCTTTAATATCGACAGCCTGGCCGTTGGGATCACAAACGACCCGGCCGTTTCCCGTATGACGATTGTGGTGGACGGAAATGAATACATCGTGGAACAAGTGGAAAAACAGCTCAATAAGCTGATCGACGTTATCCGTCTCCGGCGCCTCGAAGAAGGGGAAAAGGTAAGCCGGGAGCTTGTGCTTATAAAAGTGGAATGTACCCCCAAAACCCGCAGCGATATTATCGATGTGGTCCGTGTAATGGACGCCAAGGTCAGCGACCTTTCCAAAACGACGCTTACCGCGGAACTCTCTGCCCAATCGGAGAAAATCGAATTGTTCTGCGAACTGCTGGAACCATACCACATCCTTGAAATCGCCCGTACCGGGACCATCGCGCTCGACAAAGGGAACGCGACGCTAAACGCATAACCGCTGATCCGGTTTTCCGGCAGCAGCTATATATCTACTTTATGCAACATAAGTTGACAGGAGGAATCTCACATGGCAAAAATTTTTTATCAGCAGGACTGTAATATTGATCTGCTGAAAGGTAAAACGATCGCAGTGATCGGTTACGGAAGCCAAGGGCACGCACACGCGCTGAATGCACACGAAAGCGGGCTGGACGTAATTGTCGGTTTATATGAAGGCAGCAAAAGCTGGGCCAAAGCGGAAGCTGCGGGACTGAAAGTTGCAACTGTAGCGGAAGCTGCAAAGGCGGCAGATTTTGTTATGATTCTTCTGCCGGATGAAAAGCAATCTGCGATTTACTATGAGAGCATTGCGCCATATATGACAGCCGGAAAAATCCTCGCTTTTGCGCATGGTTTCAATATCCACTTCGGCCAGATTACCCCTCCGGCCGACGTTGACGTCATTATGATCGCGCCCAAGGGCCCGGGCCACACTGTAAGAAGCGAGTATCTTGAAGGGAAAGGCGTTCCGTGCCTCGCAGCCGTGCAACAGGACGCCTCCGGCCGCGCAATGGACTATGCGCTGGCGTACGCCGCAGCAATCGGCGGCTCCCGCGCCGGCGTTTTGGAAACAACCTTCCGTCAGGAGACGGAGACGGATCTTTTCGGCGAACAGGCCGTTTTGTGCGGCGGCGTCTGCGCGCTGATGCAGGCCGGCTTTGAAACCCTAGTAGAAGCCGGATACGATCCGCAAAACGCCTATTTCGAGTGCATCCATGAGATGAAATTGATCGTCGATCTGATCTATCAAGGCGGATTCTCCCGCATGAGATATTCCATCTCTGATACGGCAGAATACGGCGACTATGAGGTAGGTCCACGCATCATCACCGAAGAAACCAAAAAAGAGATGAAAAAGGTGCTTACCGAAATCCAAAACGGCACATTTGCCCGCAATTGGATCCTCGAAAACCGTGTGGGCCGTCCGCATTTTAACGCAGAGCGCCGCATGCACGCGGAACATCAGCTGGAAGCTGTCGGCAAAGAACTTCGCAAAATGTATTCTTGGAACAAGGAAGATTGAGTTTACAGCAAAAATCCCTCCGAACCCGTATCGGAGGGATTTTTGTATTTTGGCCTTCTTCTTTCCGAACAAATGCAGCTATACGGCATTGCCGCACACCGTTGTGTTTTCGCTTTTCAGCGGATCCGCCCCTCTCCCGCCTGTTTTCTCCCTCCCTGTTCTCTCCGCTTGTTTTTGCAGCATAAAGCGGATATAATGATAGCGTGAATAGGAGTTGATTGTGTGCCGATCCCTGTTATTGTCTGCCTCATTTCTGCTTGCTTCCTGCTGGTTGTTTCCCTTCCTGCGCTGCTGCAAAAAAAGTTGCATTTCGGCGTTGTTTTCCCGACGGCCGTATCCTGCCTGCTTTTTTTGTATGCTGCCCTTGCCTGTATCTTGCCTGACAGCCGGCCCCTGCGCATCTGCGGCGTCTTTCTTACCGGTTGTATCGTATTCGGCGCCGTAACAGCGCTTATCTGTTCCCTGTTTATGTGTTTTGGCTGGCGCCGATTTTCAGCCCTGCGTGTTAAAGGGGATGAAACCGTCCTTGTCCTTGGATGCCGCGTTTACCCCGATCATTTGAGTAAAATGCTCGTAGGACGGCTTCAGGCTGCATATACTTTGCTTTGCAGGTATCCCGGCATGCAGTGTGTCGTTTCAGGCGGCAAGGGGGAGGATGAACCCTGTTCGGAAGCCGCCGCTATGAAGCGTTGGCTTGTAAAAAAGGGCATCCATCCCAGCCGGATCAAAGAGGAAGGATTTTCCCGCAGCACAATGCAGAATTTTTCCTTCAGCGCAGCGCTGATCCGGCAGCTCAGCCGATCGGGCCGTATCATTATCGCAACGGACTTTTTCCATCAATTCCGCTCCGCCCTGCTCGCTCAAGGCGAGGGCCTGATCTCCTGCGGCGCCGCAAGCTTCCGCGAGCCTTTTCTTCTTCCGGGCTACTGGCTGCGTGAAATACCAGGTATCCTTTATGCTGGGATCCTGCTACTGCGAAAAAAGGGAGTGTCGCATAAATGAAAGGTAAAGTCATTCAAACCCCCGTTGCCCCGCTTACCCATACGCCGGATCAAAATGCGGTATTACAGGATGAGATTTTCTACGGTATGCCCATAACCGTTTTGGAGGAAACAGGGGACTGGCTGCATGTGGAAACGCCTTACCGTTACCGGGGATATATCCCTGCCGCATGTGCCGCCGGCTGCGCATATCCCGCTGACCTGACAGTGACCGCTGCTTTCGGCGACCTGCTCAGCGGGCCCAGTGTAAACAGCGCCCTTCGCCTTTCCGTTCCCCGCGGCGCAAATCTGCTGTCCTGCGGTGAAAAGCAAGATGGATGGCTGCCCGTACGGACAGTATCCAGGGAGACCTGCTATATCAAAGCCGACCGCGTTTCCCCTTTTGTCCCTTATGCACTGCCGCAGGATGCGCAAAGCTTTCGAAAAGCCGTTCTTCGTACAGCCTATACTTACCTGCACACGCCGTATCGGTGGGGCGGCAAAACCCCTCAGGGAATTGATTGCTCCGGATTTTGTTCCATGTGCTACCTTTTAAACGGGGTGGTTATTTACCGGGACGCTTCCATTCAGCCGGGCTTTCCCGTGCGGCCTATCCCGCTGGAATACGCCGCCGAAGGCGACCTTTTATATTTCCCGGGGCATATCGCCTTGTACCTTGGGGCGGGCCGCTTTTTACATGCAACGGCGAAGGACGGCGACGACTGTGTGACCGAAGCCAGCTTAAACCCTTCTGATCCCGGCTTTCGCGCCGATCTCACCGCCTCTCTTCTGACAGCGGGATCGATTTTTGCCGTTTCGCCGTGACTCCCCTCTTTTTATCATGATTCTATTTTACAGCAAAACAAAGGAGACATTATGAAAAAGGAAACCCCTGTCCTAAAGTACGCTGCTATCCTGATGATCGTATTCGGCGCAGTGGAAGCCGCCGTCGGAATCAGCGGTTTTTTTGAAATTTCCGCATTGCATGAAGCCGCAGCAGAATTGCAGCTTGCAAATCCGATACCTGTCCTGATTACTTCCGGTATTTTTACCATGCTGATCGCCGTTTCCGAACTGATTGCCGGTATTCTGGGATACTTCTACCGTGCGCGTCCGGCCAAAGCCGCAGCCTGCCTTGTATGCGGCTTTATTTCGCTTTCCCTTGCCGTGCTGTCCGATGGATACGCGCTCTTTTTCTATCCCGCCGGTTTTTCCATGCTCACGCTGCCGCTCGATCTTATTCTGCCCATCATATATCTTGTTGGCGCATACCAGCATCAAAAACGGAACAAACCGTCCAAATCCCCCTCCGAAAAAAGGGAACTGCCTATAAGCGGCTCGGCAGCATCTGATGATACACAGTCGACGAAGGGAGATACAAAGTAATATGACGGATATCCAAAAAGCTCTTTATGCATTTCAGGATCTTTCCTTCCGCGCTTTCCAGTGCAGGCTGATGCCGACCGTTCCGCCTGAAACCGTAATAGGCGTCCGTATGCCAGCACTGCATGCGGTAGTTCAAAAAATAAACAATACGCCCCAAGCCGCCCGCTTTTTGCAGGAGCTTCCGCACCAATATTATGAGGAAAACAACCTGCACGCCCTTCTTATCGGACAAATAGACGATTTTGATCAGGCCATTGCGGCGCTCGACACGTTCCTTCCGTTCGTCGACAACTGGTCTACGTGCGATATAAAGCCGCCGGACATTTTATCGCGGCATCCGCAACGGCTTTTCCTGCAAATCAAAGCGTGGATCAGCAGTCCACACGAGTATGCGGTCCGCTACGCCATCGGGCTTTTGATGCGTTTTTATCTGGACGACCTATTTGATGCGTCGCACCTTACCCTTGTATCCCAGATCCAAAGGGATGAATACTATATCAATATGATGATTGCTTGGTATTTTGCAACTGCGCTTGTCAAGCAATACGACGCGGCGCTCCCCTTCCTGACTGAAAAACGGCTTCCTATTTGGATACATAATAAAGCAATCCAAAAGGCCATAGAGAGCACCCGGATCCCAACAAGGCAAAAGCTGTTTTTTCGAAAGCTCCGCTATAAAGCGCCAAAGCAAAACTGCTGACACGGCGCCTTCTTTTGCCTGCCTTCATAAAAATACCGAACCGCTTTATTCATACAATAAACCGGTTCGGTATTTTTGCATCTACGGCCGTTTGGATGATGTCCAGCCTCAGCAAACGCCGCTATATTCAACAGAAAAGGCCGGTGCAGACAGTATTGCCCGCGCTCAATACGTTCGGATCATCCGCCTGACCGCGGCCTTTACCTCATGTTTCCCGCCGCCTTCCAAATAAATCGTTTTTCCTTCGCCGGACACGCCCCGCTTCCTGCCTATAATCAGCTTCCCGCTGCTTTCTACCGGCTCATCCGTCAGCACCACCGACAAGCTGAGCTTCTCCGCCGCCGTTTCCAAGTCCGTTCCGTCTCCATTCCCCATGGGATGCGGAACACCGGCCCTTCTTCCGGCTTTCCCATCCCCCGCGAGAAAAACGCCGCACGGTACCCCTTCTTCCCAAGCTCCACGCAGACCTGCCGCAGCACCGCCGTCCATTCCCCGCACTGCCCTTCTACGGCCACCACGGGTACGTCCTCCGGCATCCCGGCCGTTCCCGCCTCTTCTTCCTCCCGGTACGCAAGCGTCCCTAAAAAGCTGTCTATCGTCCCGCCTGCCTTCAGGTGGTTCCAGCAGCATGCCGCCGCCAGTGCGCATCCATAGCTGTTCCCGTATCCCGTCATGGCGGATATCCCCGCCCCTTTATCCAGTATATGCCGGCTCGACGCAGCGATCCCCACACCAAACGGGGGCGCCGGGACCCGGTATATCTCCCCGCCGCTCAATTTAGGGTCCGTCCTCACCCCGAACACCCCTTCCATGCAGGCCGGGAGCGTATACACCCCCTTGTTCGAGTTCGCCGCAAACACCGCCGTCCCCTTCCGCTTCAGCGCGCTGACTGCTTCCGCCAGCTCTGCGGGGATGCTTACCGGCGTAAACCCGATGCTGATGTTGATCACCTCTATATCCTGTCCCAAACACCACCGGAGCGCCGCCGCCAGCTTTCCCGGCGTGCTCCTGCCCTTCTCCCGGCCGAAGATGCAGATGCTCCCTACCGGCGCATCCGGCGCGTATTTCTTGATGATGCCCGCACAGTTTGTCCCGTGGCTTTCCGTGCGGCAGGGGGTCCCCCGCGGCCTCACTTTCCCCCGTCCCGTCACTTCCATGTCAAAGCACAGGCTCCCTATCTGCGGCCAGATGCCCGCGTTTACGCCGTCGTCTATTACCGCTATCATCCTTCCGCCCCCTCGCTGTATTTCTGCACTTGGTATCCGTATAGCTGTGCAAACCGCTTTTTGTTCGCCAGCAGCTCGCTCTTCGTCCCTTCCTCTATCAGCCGCCCGCCTTCTATTACCAGTATATAATCCGCCAAATGGATATTCGACAGCCGGTGCGACGTATACAGCACGGTCTTCCCTTCAAGCCTCCCTTTCATCCGCTCAAACAGCCGGTATTCCGCCTCCGGGTCCAAGCTCGACGACGGCTCGTCCAGCACCAGTACGCTGCATCGCCGGTAAAACGCCCTTGCCAGCGCTATCTTCTGATGCTGCCCCTCCGACAGCTCCGCCCCGCTTTCGTCAAACATCCGTCCGATATATGTGCCAAGCCCTTCCGGGAACAGCGCTTCCGGGTCGCTTATCCCCCCGTCGTCCAGCGCTTCCCGCACAGCCTTTTCATCCTCCCTCCCGATGTCCGAAAACTGGATATTCTCCCGCACCGTAAAGGCATAGTTCTGCGAATTCTGGAAGTAGCAGCTGAACGCCCCGCGCAGGCTTTCCAGATCATATTCCCGGATATCTCGCCCGTTGATCAGCACGCTCCCTTCCGTTGTATCGTACAGCCGCGTCATCAGCTTGATCACCGTGCTCTTCCCGGCCCCGTTTACTCCTACGATCCCTACTTTCTGCCCTTTCCGGACCGTAAACGTCAGCCCCCGCAGCGCATACCCCTCTGTGAACGGGTACCGGAACCACACGTCCTTAAACTCGATCTTTTCGATTTCCCCCAGCTTTTCCCTGCCGCTTTTGATCTTATGTATGTTCAGCTTCCGGAACGTCTCCATGTGTTCCATCTTCAGCTTGTTCTCATAGATCGCACTGGTCCGCATCACCACTACCAGCACCGCCGAGGTCACCTGTGCAAACAATGAGGTATACAGCGACAGGTCGCCGAGCGACGCGCTCCCCGCCAGCACCTGCTGCACCACTCCTGCCAGCACCGCCAGCATCACGGCTTCCGGCAGCAGCCCTGCCGCCGCCGTCCACACCGCTTTCTTCCTCAGCACGCCTTTCCTTTCCCCGAACACCGCATCCCAGATCGAGATATATTTCTGTTTCAGGTACGGCCCTGTCTGGAACAGGCGGATCTCCTGCGCATACTGCCTGCTCCCCGCTACCATGTCGATATAGTTCTTTTTCCGCTCCTCCTCTATCTGCCCCAGCCCGACATGGTACACGGCCTTTGTGTACCGGTTGGCAAGGATCCCCGACGGCACGGACGCCGCCACCAGCACAAGGCAGTACATCAGGTTCTGGCTCGCAAACGCCCACACCGCCCCCACCAGCGCAATCCCTGCGCTGATGCAGTCGATGGTGTTCCACAGCAGGTATGTCACAGACTGCATATCCTGCTTCAATGCCGTGAACTGGTTGTAGAACTCTTTGTTGTCATATATCTCGATATCCGCCGCCAAGGATATCTCCATCATTTCAAGACGCAGGTGCCGCGACAGCAGCTCCCCGTGCATCCCTTCGCAGTACTGCGACGCGGTCTCCAGCACTGCCGACACTGCGGAACAGGCGCAGATCACCGCCACATACGGGAACAGGGAGGCCATCCCGCCTGCTGCTCCCCCGGCGGACAAAAGGTCGATGAGGTATTTCAGTGCAAACGACGACAGCAGCGGCAGGAGGGGGGACGCCGTCCTGCACAGCAGCCGCACGGCCATATAGAACCTTGACGCCTTCCACGACAGCCGCAGGCAGAACCGTATGGTCTTTATGAATGCGCTTATGTTTTTCATCCTTTCCCTCCTGCTTTCCTCCGGGTGCTGCCTGCACCCACGCACTGGTTTTTTCCGGCTGGTAAAGCTTTATCCACAAAGGGACCAGCCCCTTGTGGATAAATACTCTTATTCGCTTATTAGTATCTTGAGTTTGTCTTCCATCGCCTTGATACAGCTATCTAAGTCTGTTGTTTCACCAAGATAATACCGGGTTATCTCCCCATGTGCTTCCGTTACATCTTTTTCCCGCAGATACGCCCCGTCTATTTCTTCAAGGAGCCCCATATACGCATCTGCTTCTTCCTGCGTCAGTCCCGGTAATACTTCTACATATTCACTCGTATATCCCTGAAGCGCGTCTGACAATTTCTCTTCTTTCCCTATCAGGCTTTCCAGATAACTCTGAAACCGGGATCTCCACCATACCGGACATCTGATGTTCACTTGACAAACCGTCCAGCATGAGTTTTATAAATTCATATGCATTCTGCTTGTTCGGTGAGTTCGCATTGATTGCCGCTGACTCCCCAACTTCCGCCATGAGGCGTCCTTCTGTATCCCGAACCGCTGCCTGTACCGGCGTTCCCACATCCTTCAATGCACGGTAGCTGTAAAGATGATACCCAAACTGCAAAGATACAGTTGAAAAAATAGCCTTATTTTCAATGACCCTTAGCGCATCGTCTATCCCTCCTGTGCTTGGGCCCCATCCTTCTTCTCCCCTGTGTATGTCTACTACTTCGTAATTTAACCGCATCGTCTCTCGGTTCTCCGGCGTATCGATCTTTACTTCCTTTGTATCGTAGTCCACCGCATCCGCTAAATACGG
>CAJFJV010000002.1:0-106130 GCA_904384225.1 uncultured Oscillospiraceae bacterium
TACAACAATTTCCCCATGCGTCCTCTCTCTTGGCGCTCTCCTAAGCAGGTCTTATTCGCTTCCCTTAATCTGTAACACATCATTGACAAACCTACATAAATAGAAGAACAAATATTAATATTGTTCTTGACATTTTCACATTGGCGTGATATAATCAACACATAAACAAAGTGTTTTTATTTTAACGCATAAAAGATACCGCGAATGGCTTGCATAGAATAGGTATTGGTATTAAAATGTAGGTATATTTTTTCACAACCTGCAAGTCGTTAGATAGAATGGCATGTGGCCATAATTTTAATTTTGCGTTCTAGAAACAGCTTCATACCCAATTGATTTTACACCGAAAGGCGGACGATTAATATCGCCCGTCTTTCGGTGTTTTTTCTCGAATAAAAAATGTAAATCAAAAGCCCTGTGCAGCAAGAACAAAAAGCTTGCTTTTCTGTTTGGTTGTGGTATAGTAAAAACACAAGAAACGTATTATGACAAATCATTGGAGGGATATCATGGACGTTGGAGTATGCGTTGGACATCAGGCGCTTAAAACAGAAGAAGCTTTTTTTAAAATGAAACAGAATGGTTTTTCCTGTTGCCAGTTTATCAGTTGGAATCCGTCGTTGTGGACCTCGGAGGAACGGGAACATATTTTAATGGCGGCTGAAAAGTATGATATTACCATTACTGCGTTTTGGTGCGGCTGGACAGGGCCTGTTGTTTGGAACTTTTATGAAGGGCAAGAGACTTTAGGGCTTGTTCCTACGGCGTATCGGCACCAAAGAATGAATGAGATTTTGAGCGGTGCTCAATTTGCCAAGTCGCTTGGTGTCCGGACGATTGTTACACATGTAGGGTTTCTTCCGGAAAATCCATATGACCCGCACTATCCGGCGCTTTTGGTTTGCCTTAGGAAAATTGCAGAAACATTAAAAGCGGACGGTCAAGATTTTCTCTTTGAGACAGGACAGGAGACGCCGGTGACATTATTGCGGACGATTGAGGACATCGGGTTTGATAATGTGGGTGTCAACCTTGACACAGCAAACGTGATCCTCTATGGCAAGGCCAACCCTGTAGATGCGTTGGATGTATTCGGAAAATATGTACGCGGCGTGCACTGCAAAGACGGGCTTTATCCAACCAACGGCCGGGATCTTGGAAAAGAGGTAAAAATCGGCGAAGGCAAAGCCAACCTGCGAGAGGTAATACGTAAATTATATCATCTTGGATATAAGGGGACGCTGACCATTGAACGGGAAATCGAAGGAGAGCAGCAGGATCTTGATATCATAGAAGCTCGTGATCTTTTGATGCAGTATGTAAAAGAGGCGGAGGAATCATAATGGCAAAAGTATTAATGGTAGGTGTTGGCGGGATGGGAAGCCATCATCTGGAATGCTGGCGCAAAATGCCTGACGTTCAGGTCGCCGGGATTTGCGACGTATATCCGGGACGCGCTCAGGAAAAAGCACTGGATGGAGAGGCGGTTTTTACGGATATGGATGATGCGCTTGCAGCTTTACCGGATATTGATCTTGTCGATATTGCGGTGCCGTCCTATCTCCATCGCGCGCTTTCCTGTAAGGCGTTGTCCCATGGTCTGCACACCATTTGCGAGAAACCGCTTGCGCTCTCCTATGAAGATGGAAAAGCGATTTTTGATACGGCAAGAGAAAACGGCGTTTGCTTTATGACGGCGCAGGTAGTGCGTTTTATGCGGCCATACGCGGCCTTGCGGGAGATGATCCGAGACAAGCGCTATGGCAATGTAATGCGCGCAGCATTCCGCCGGTTGTCAGGTACCCCCGTTTGGTCGTGGGAAAACTGGATGTTGGACGAACAAAAAAGCGGCGGCGTTCCGTTTGACTTGAGTATCCATGACATAGATTATATTGTCAGTGTATTTGGTATGCCCGATAACATCACCAAGCACCGCGCAACCTGTTCTGAAGAGGGATATACCGATGCTTATACTGTTACGATGCAGTATGGTGCAGCCCAAATTACAGCTGAAGCGGGATGGTATAACTGTGCCATGCCGTTTTGCGCCGATTTTCGGGTAGTCTGTGAGAAGGCTGTTATTCTATATGACGGGAAGCAGATGACCATATATCCACGCGGGCATGAATCGGTCCCGGTTTCTGTTGACTTATCTGCTGTACACAAAAGCGAAGTGAAGGGCATCAATCTGACTTCAGATGACGGCTATTATGAGGAGCTTTCCTATTTTAAGGAATGTGCATTGAATGGAAAGGCTCCTGACTTTGTTCCGGAAAAGGAAGTCCTCGCCGTTTTAAAATTAGCGGAGGGAAAAACAGATCAGCCTGCTTTTTAAGAGAACACGTTGCTTTTTATCTTAATGCCGCAGAGTTTCAGTAAAACGGGAAGCCTGCTGTCCAAAAGCGGGTTATATAGCAAGAAAAAAAACACCGGCTGCCTTTGAGCAGCCGGTGTTTTGGTGTAAGGGGTTATGCAGCTTTTTTCTTTTCATACAGCCGCTGAAAGAATTTTACTGCTTCGACAACTGGGATGACAAGAATTGCAAGCCCTAAAGCGGTAAAATATTCTGGGAGGGAAATATGAGTAAACTGGAAGGCGTCAGATAAACCAGGAATATATATGACAGCCGTTGTCAGGATAAGCGAAAGCCCCATTGCGCCCCAGAGGAATTTATTTTGGTGGAGGATGGTAAAAATCGATTTGGTTTGGGAACGAAGGTTAAACGCATGGAATATTTCCGCCATCGACATGGTCAGAAAAGCCATCGTCATACCGTCGTTGCTGTTGGCGATTTCCCAGACGCCCGATTCCATATAGTGGCCTACAAAATATGCGGTAATCGTCAAAAGCGCCACCAATGCACCTTGGTAGATGACGTTTATGCCAAGGCCATGCGCAAAGATTCCCTCTTTGGCGTCACGCGGCTTGCGCTGCATAATATCTTTTTCCCCGCGCTCCATTCCAAGGGCCAATGCGGGAAAGGTATCGGTGATAAGATTGATCCACAGAAGATGCACGGGTTTAAGAATGGTAAAGCCCAAAAGAGATGAACAGAAAATAGCCAGGACTTCGCTCAAATTGGAGGATAACAGGAATTGGATTGATTTTCGGATATTATCATAGATACGGCGTCCTTCTTCCACGGCCGAAACAATGGTGGCAAAATTGTCGTCGGCCAGAACCATGTCAGCGACATTTTTGGTTACATCCGTACCGGTAATTCCCATACCAACGCCAATATCTGCATTTTTAATAGATGGCGCATCATTTACGCCGTCACCCGTCATAGCTGTGATTTTGCCATTTTTACGCCATGCGTTTACAATCCTGACTTTGTGCTCCGGCTGGACGCGCGCGTATACAGAGTAATTCCCTATTGTTTTTTCAAATTCCTCATCGCTGAGCTCGTTCAGCTGTGCACCGGTGATCGCAAGCTGATCTCCCGATAAGATTCCCAACTGTTTTGCAATTGCGACAGCAGTGTCACGATGATCTCCCGTAATCATAATCGGGCGGATCCCCGCCGCACGACATTCTTCTATAGCTGCTTTTACTTCCGGCCGGATAGGATCGATCATGCCGGTTAAACCGATGAAGACAAGATTCTGTTCAAGCGCCTCGGGAGAAGTGTCAGCAGGCATAGAAGAATGTTTGCGATAAGCTGCTGCAAGTACACGCAGCGCCTCATCTGCCATTTTTTTGTTTGCCGCCAGAATATCTTCCCGGTCTTTCTGTGTAATTGGACGCGGGCTGCCGTTCTCCCATATTTCCGTACAGCGGGAGAGGATCTCATCCGGCGCGCCCTTAGTATACTGTATGAAGCATGTACCGTCTTTGTGGACAGTAGACATCATTTTGCGCATAGAATCAAAGGGCGCTTCGCCTACGCGCGGCATTTCACCAGAGAGCAAAGGTTTTGGGAGGGAAAGGCTGTTCGCGTAGTTGACCAGCGCGCATTCGGTTGGTTCGCCGGTTGCCTCCCCTTTTTCGTCCAGTTCTGCATCGCTGCAAAGCGCCATAGCACGCGCCAAAAGCGGTTCGTCGGCTCCGTAGTGTTCGACAACTGTCATTTTGTTTTGTGTAAGCGTACCGGTTTTATCAGAACAAATGACCTGTGCACAGCCGAGGGTTTCGACAGCCGTCAGCTTGCGGATAACGGCATTGCGTTTTGACATATTGGTGACGCCGATAGAAAGGACAATTGTTACAACCGTTGCAAGGCCTTCCGGAATTGCTGCAACGGCAAGGCTGACAGCAATCATAAAGGTATCAAGGAAGCTTTCGCCGGAAATGTTCGGATAGGCACGGATCATGTTAAAGGCAAACATAAAAATGCAAATGCCGATAACCAGAAAACTCAAAACCTTACTCAATTGGTTTAACTTCAGCTGCAACGGCGTTTGCCCTTCTTTTGCCTGAGAAAGGGCGTCTGCAATTTTGCCCATTTCAGTATTCATGCCGGTGCCCGTAATAATTGCCCGTCCTCGCCCGTATACAACGGTACTTCCCATGTAGACCATATTTTTGCGGTCCCCGAGCGCAATATCTTTTTCGTTTTCTAAAAGGGAGAGTGCATCCGATTTTTTGGTAACCGGCACACTTTCACCGGTCAGCGCCGCTTCTTCCACCTTCATACTGGCACATTCAAGGATGCGCCCATCCGCAGGCACAGCGTCTCCGGCTTCTAAGACGACGATATCACCGGGAACCAACTCTTCGCTTTTGATTACATGAATCGTGCCGTCGCGCACAACTTTTGAGGTGGCGGCAGCCATTTCCTGCAAAGCGGCAATCGCCTTTTCTGCTTTGCTTTCCTGATATACGCCCAGAACGGCGTTAATGATGACAACGATCAGGATAATAAAGACGTCTGTGAAGGATTCGTGCGCATAGGCTGCCGTGATGCCCGAAACCGCCGCTGCAACAAGCAGGATGATGGTCATAGGGTCAGCCAGTTCCTTTAAAAAGCGGACGAGAAGCGGCGTCTTTTTCCCTTCGGCCAGTTTGTTCTTTCCTGTAGTTAAGAGACGATTTTCAGCTTCTTGCTGAGAGAGACCGTCCAAGTTACTGTGCTGTTCAGACAGCACAGCACCAGCGTCTTTTAGATAATCGCGCATGGTGTAGAACCTCTTTTCCTTAAGCTTTACAGTACCCATTTTGCACAGTAGGTAAAACAGAATACATCGCAGAGTCAATAAAAAAGACTCATACAAAGCCTTTGATGCTCTGCATGAGTCTCATTCTTTCAGACAAACCAGACGCAAAGCGCCATGTATGTTGATTTGCCACACATCACTGTGCAAATTACTCCCTCATGAAAAGGATATATCATTATTGTAAGATGAAGCATAGACAATGTCAACCGGAATTTTCCTTCTTTACAAAGTTCGGAATGATTCTTTAGGTTTTCTTCATAAATATAAACAGGATTTCAGTATGATATAATATGATAGCAAGGATACCTGCACTTACTACGGTGCATGAGGATATGTTTGTCATTCTGCGGAAGCGGCGAACGTAATCTTATGCTCATCTTTAATATAAACAGGCGCAGAGAGCAAAAGCGTGCGGCTTGAACTTCCGACAAAAATATGATATTCGCCAGGTTCTGAGACCCAATCGTGCAGCATGGGATTCCAATATTGGAAGTCCCGTTTCTCCAGCGCTATAACAACTCGTTTTTCCTCCTGAGGGCGGAGATAAACTTTCTCAAACCCCTTCAATTCTTTTTGAGGATGGCTGAGCCAGCTGCAGCGCGGTGCGCTTACATATACCTGTGCTATTTCGGCGCCGGCACAACAGCCTGTATTTTTTAAAAGGAACGATACGGTTCGGCCATTGATCTCCAAATCAGAATAAGAAAAACTGGTATAAGACAAGCCAAAGCCGAACGGATATTCGGGTTCTATGTTGTTGGTATCGAAATGGCGGTATCCAACCATCAGCTTTTCGCGATATTCTGTCTTATAACCATCGCCGGGGTAATCCCGTAAGCTTAAAACATCGTCTAAACGCTTAGGAAAAGTTTCGGCAAGCTTTCCGGAAGGGTTATTCAGACCAAACAGCGTTTCGGCGACAGCGCGCCCCATTCCCTGCCCGCCGAGCCAGCTCACTAAGATTGCGTGTGCGCATGGACTCCATTTATAGGTTGATATGGCGCTGCCTGTATTCAGCACTACAATGACATGCGCATTGACCCGATGCGCGGCCCGGATCATATGTTCCTGATAAGGGGGGATTTCGATATCGTTTCGATCCATTGTTTCGCTGGTACAGGAATAATCCTGATTGGCAAAAATAATTACGGCGTCTGCGGCTTTTGCAGCTTCTGCTATTTTACCTTCTAAGACACCGACTTCATGATCAAAGGTGTTAATCTCTGATTCTCCCCAAAAATCAATATCTGCATCTTGACCAAGAATATGGCGGATTTCCTGTAGCGGGGTTGTCAGCATGGCGGGGTTTTGTACACGCGAGCTTCCGTCTCCGCCGATGAACGGCTGGTCGGCACGTTCCCCAATGATTAGAATTCGTTTAACGGCCTCTGCCTGTAAAGGCAGCGTGCCGTCGTTTTTCAGCAACGTGATGGATTCACGCGCCGCCTGTACGGCCAGCATGTGGTGCTTTTTAAAATCGATAGCCGGTTCAACAGGGCTTTCGTTGGTACGATCTTGCAGGGTCAGCAGGCGGTCAACCGCCCCGTCGATCTCCTCATCCGTAATTTCCCCTGCGGCATAGGCCTGTTGCAGTTGGAAAAAGGCTTCCTTCTGATATGGCATACACAATTCAATCGAAGCTTTTAAAGAATACGCCCTGTTTTTTACAGCACCCCAGTCAGAGATGATAACCCCGTCAAATCCCCACTCTTTCCGCAGTACGTCGTCTAAAAGAAAACTGCTCTCTGAAGCGTAAACGCCATTGATGCGATTGTAAGCACACATAATAGACCATGGCGCGGCCTTTTTTACAATCCTTTCAAATGGGGCAAGATAAATTTCGCGCATGGTCCGTTCGTCCATTTCGCTGGATACCGAAAAGCGGCCGCGCTCTTGGTTGTTTGCAATATAGTGTTTCGGGCAAGCGGCGATATGATTTTTTTGTGCGCCTATTACATAAGCCGCCCCCAATTCTCCTGACAAAAATGGGTCTTCTGCAAAATATTCAAAGTTGCGCCCGCATAATGGATGCCGCTTAATATTCACGGCAGGCCCCAGTAGGGCTGTCACCCCATAGGCCTTGTGTTCCTGTCCAATTGCCTGCCCGACTTCTTTTAAAAGAGAGCGGTTCCATGTTGCCCCAAGCGCGCACCCTGTAGGGAATGCAGTTGCAACTGCTTCTTTATTTCCAGAGCTGTTTGGAAAAGCGGAAGCTGCTTGGGTGGCATATTCATTGCGGGAAAGCGGAACGCGTGGGCCAAAAGGACTGTCGTGGCAGTACATTGGGGCGATCCCGAGTTCGGGAACGCCGTAGGTCGCATTGGAATCGACGCCTGTTAAAAATCGGAATTTCTGTTCAAGAGTCATTTTAGAAATTGTCTCTTGATGCTTTGTACTTTTCATGTCCATGGGAAATCTCCATCCTTTGTCATTGATCGGGAAAGGGAAAGCGGTATGCTCTCGCTGTTTAAACTTAAAATCGAAGGGCCTATTGTTTTAGGACAATCGTTTGCCCGCTTTCTCCCTGCGCTGAAAATATCCTTCCTTGGTATTCAAACTGTACAGAGCGCTCAAATCCTAAGGTAACGGAAAGATGGGAAAGCATTCTGTTAGACCAAGAAATAGATACAATATGTCCACCGGGGATATGTATGCCGTTTAAATGCCCGCTATTCCATTCCTTCGGAAGCGCTTGCAGCAGATGGGCCGTTTGATCATAATAGCTCACAATAGATTCTATTACGGCCGATACACCGCCTAAATTCCCATCAATTTGAAAAATATAAGGCGGATGAAGATTCAGCAAGCTGACGGTGGTAAAATCCTTGATGAGTGCGGTAAAATGCTCGTAAAAGTTGTCCGGGTCTCCCAATCTGGCGAACAGGCAGGCAACCCACGCCCTGCTCCATCCGGTATGGCCGCCGCCATAGGACAGACGGTGCTTTAACGAGCGGATTGCCGCTTTGTATTGCTCTGGTCTGGTCCGAGGCGTAAAAAGATCAGAAGGATATAGGCCGTATAAATGGGAAAGATGCCGATGGCCTGGCTCTTTTTCGGGATATTCCCGATACCATTCCATAAGCCGGCCGTCTGTACCGATTTGGAAGGGCGGAAGGCCTTTTTGTATGGCTTTCCATTTTTCCGCCTTATCCTGGTCCACGTTTAAGATTTCAGCAGAACGGATGGCGTAGGAAAGTGCATCATAACACAATTGTACATCCATAGCGGAAGATTGATCGATTAGCACGGGAAAGCAGCCGATCGCATCAATGTGATTTTCCGGGGATTGGCTGGGGATGATTTGGAAAACACCATTTTGATCTTGCTGCAAATAATCCTCATAGAATTCTGCAACGGCGGTAAAAAAGCCGTATGCTTCTTCTTTTAAGTAACGGATATCCCCTGAATAGCGGTAATGATCCCAAAGATGGCGGGCAATCCATGCTGCGGCGCCGATCCATACATCCCAGCCATAGGATTCCGGGGTTGAAATGCCCCAAGCGTCTGTTTGGATCGGCAGCCAGATTCCACGGCACCCATAAAGGTTTTTCGCAGCTTCTTTTCCGGATTGCAGAAAGCTTTTGACAAACCGGACAAGTGGTTGGACACATTCCGTCATGCCGGCCGGCTCTGCCATCCAATAGTTCATTTCAATGTTAATATCAAAATGATAGTCGCAGTTCCAAGCAGGGGTAAGGCTGCTGTTCCACTTTCCCTGTAGATTGGCCGGCAGCTGCCCGCAGATAGTAGATGAGAGGAGCAGGTAGCGGCCATAGTCAAAGTAGAGCTTAGCTATCCCATTATCCGTCTTTCCGGATTTTATCCGTGAAATCCGTTCATTCGTAGGCAGTCCGGCCGGCTCTGCATCTTCGTTTAATGCAAAATCCACCCGTCCCATCAAATTTTCAAAAGCATGGCAATGGATTTTTTCTCGCTCTTCATATTGTGCAGGGTCAGGATCGTAATTGGATAATTCCAGCTCTAAATTCTCATGCGACGTTGCGGCGTTCACAACAAAACAGACCGAGGTTGCACCGTTAATAATCAGGTTGTCTTTTTGCGGTACGGCTTGACCGTCAGTAAACAGCTTGATTTGTACGGCAAACTGGATACCGCCGGAAACAGCGCCGTCCAAGCGAAGCAAGCCGTCTTGATAAACGGTGGAAACCGTCGTCCCCTCTTCCGCCTCCCTGTTTAGGGAGATTTCCAAGGAAAAAGGCGCCTCGCTGGAAACTTTAGAAAACAGGCACTGGCTTATACAATCTGCAAAAAATGCACTGGTTATCTGTGCGCAGCCAAGTGTCCGCTGGGTTTTTACCACGCCGGTGGAAAGATCCAGTTCCCGGCTGACAAATCTCGGATGCCCTAATACTTTGATGCAAAGTTCGCCCGCCGGCTGATAATCATCTACTCCTCCGGGAAGACCGGAAATGCCCCCTTTTCCGCCTAAAACAGCATTAGCCAATGCTGTGGCAGTGAAAGGATCCCCTTTTTGGATTGTATGGCGAATGAGCGGCAAAGCGCTGGAAACAGGCTGCGTTTTCCGCTTCCTGTTCCGTCCGGTCCACAGCCACTCATGGTTTAAGGTCATATAGTCCTGCGCTTCTCCCCAAATCATGCCGGCTAAGCGCCCGTTCCCGATCGGAAGGCCGTCGATCCATTCGGAGGCCGGCGTATAATAGAATAGCTTTCCCATAAACTCACCCATTTAAAAGTTTTAATTAAGATCACATGGATACTGCGAAGGCAACACCTTATATATTGCTTGCGCGATATTATGTTGAAACGCATCATAAGCCTATTATATATTTCCAGCCTGATATGTCAATACATTTTACGAAGTTATGTGTCTAAACAATCTGCATGTCTGCAAAATACTCCGGGCGGTGGAAATCCGGATGATCGCACTGGATTTCTGTGTAGCTTCCATAGTGTGGAACGGCAGTATCATCACCACATTTATAAAAATTACCTTTGATTATACTGCCTGTAGAAAAGGATGCATCTCCGTATACTGCCTGAAGCAGAGTAAGCGGGATCAATAAGGTATATCCCCATACCCTATCTGTCCGAAATGGCACGGCGGTTGGGTGGGTAAAGCCCATTTCCAGAACAGTTTTGCGGTCATACCGGTTTTCCCCATAGCAACACAGCAGCGCACCGTTTGCGTTGCATTCAAAATTGAGATAACCGCTATTGGCAAGTTCCGGTTTGAAATTAGCGAAAAATTCAAGGCAGCTGTCACGGCAAACGCCTTCATTCTTTCCGGTGAAGGTAGCGCGGGGGTTTTCTTCCATACTCCATATTTTTAAAAGGAAGCCTTCGTTTGGGATAAAGCAGAGGGTTGCTTTAGACTCCGGACGATACTCTCCGCCCCAATTGTATACGGAAATATCGGCTACGTTGCCGGAGCTGAGTTCTTCTGCGCTGCGGATTGTCTTGATTTGATACATAAAAATCTCTCCCCTTTTTATGATGCAATATGGTTTGGTTCAGCGGTTTACCAGAGTTTCAACCGTCTGTGCAAATAAAGTATTGGCCCATGCAAACCATTCGCGCGTAAATTTAGACGGATCGTTTACATCGAACCCTTCGTGCATATAACAGGTCCCTGCGTGTGTAGCAGCAATAGTATCCATGCAATATTGTATTTCTTCTTCGTTGGTTGAAGTAAGCGCCTGCATGGAAAGCGAAATATGCCAGATATAGTTTTGGGGGGTGTGGGGGCTGCCGATACCTTTGGCGGCGGTGCCTTCGTAGAAATAGGGATTATCTTTTGAAAGAATAAAACGGCGGGTGTTTTGATAGATTGGATCGTCGGCTTCGCAGTACCCCAGATATGGAAGAGATAACAGAGACGGGGAATTGGCATCATCCATTAAATTGTAGTTTCCAAAGCCATCGGTTTCGTATGCGTAAATTTTTCCGTATTTTGGATGGTCAACAATGCCAAATTTTTGAATGCCGGCGTCGATCTGCGCGGCAAGCGCATGGCATCGGGAAGCAAGCGCCATGTCGTTCCATCCCGCGTCGGCAAGTTCTGCTGCGTACGACAAGGCGACTACCGCCATCATATTGGAAGGGATCAGATACCCGTATTGGCAGGCATCATCGCTTGGGCGGAAACCGGACCATGTCATTCCAGTCTCAGGGTTTACCGGCGTACCGCGCCCATCATGCGCAAGCGTGTCGCTGGCCGGGCAATTCTCGCGGGAAAAGAAATAAGAGGTGGCGGCGTGGTCTTGCTGATCGGTAAACGTTTGAACGATTGTATGGATCATTCCATGCAAGGAATCCGTAAAAATTTTGCGGTCTTTGGTGGCGGTGTAATATTCATGCGTAAGATACAAAGAAGCGCAGAGAGAATCAACTTCATATTTCCGTTCCCAGATGTACCCGTTTTCAAAGTCCGTATGATCTTTGTATCCAAAAATAACACCGCTGTCTGTGGCGTTAAACGCATTGGAGTAAGGATCCAAATTCACATAAAACGCATGTTTGGCAATGATGCTGCGCAGGATTTCACGCAGCTGCTCGTCCTCAGCAGCATATTTAATGTAGGGTTTAACCTGCGCCGCGCTGTCCCGCAGCCACATTGCAGGGATATCCCCGGTAATAACAAAATAACTTCCGTCGTCAAGCTGTGTGACGGTTGTCTCGATGGTGTTTAAAAAGCACTGCTTTACAAGGGGAGCCAGTTTTGGAAAGCGAGCTTTTGTCTTTTTTTCTAACTCGTCTGCTTTTTCGCGTAAAATAGCGGGAATATTCTTCATAACATGCTACATCTCCTATTTTGGTTTCAGCTCGGTTTATGCACGCATTATAGCATGGCGATATGCTTTCTGCAAGCCGACAGATGTAAAAAGCTGCGCCTGTTTTACAGGCGCAGCTTTAAAGTAGTTTTAAATTATGGAATGCAGCTTAGCTTTAGGAATAGAAGAACGGACTTTTTTAAGTTTTGGCCGTCCCTGCAAAAGCCAAGAAAGGAAAACGCCAATAGCAAGAAAGGCAAAGCCGCAGATTTCAAGCCAGAAAAACGGATGATTGAAATAGCGGAGGAAAGGATACATCTCGAGCATATGGGCGGGAAGCCCAGCGGACATGATATAGTTGGATCCCCAGTTGATATTTAATATATACACCAACGTGAAGACAATATTTCCGCAGAGAAGGGCTGGGAGCGTATCACGCACATAAACATGGTAACGCATAACAATCAACAGATAAAAACTGACCAAAATCATAAAGTGGTGGCTGATGATAAACTGATAAAAAATGTACCGGGTACCTACGCCCGAAACGTTCGGCCAGATCATAGCCGGAAGCGGCCCTATAATGGTATAATAATAAATAATCCGGTAGAGCCTGCGGTTATTTGAAATAAGGATATACATCAGGAGATATCCCGTAATAAAGCAAAATTCCAGCGGCAAATGGCGCTTGACAGAATATTCCCCGCAAAGCATCAGCCCCAGATAATAAACCGTCATATTTGCGAAGAGGATAGCGGCACAGGTGCGGCAAATCACTTTTTTAGCCCGGTGCGACATGCTTCGCAAAGCGCTGCGGAAGCGGTACATCAATAAAACCGCAACGACGACAGCGGCTGTCAAAATCAAATGGAGCGGCCCGAAAAGCTGCATTTGCTCGCCGCCTTGTTCCGAAAAGAAACGGAGAAATGCTTCCATATAATAACCCCCTGCTGCAGCCTTGTATCCCGTTTATAAAAAGGGGCGGGCTTGCAGCAAATACTATTTTCTTTCCTTTATTATACGGATATACCCGGAGTAAGTCAAACCGTTTGGAGGAGAAGAATACATAGGAGCGAAAGGCTTTGGTCATATCAGACAAAAAGATGCGATAAAATCCTCAAAATTCTTCGAAGAAAAACTTGCTTTTTTCTGCCCAATATAGTAAGATAGACAGGCAAGACTGCAACAGATATGCGTTGAAGCGGGAGGTTGCCGCACAATGTGCGGGTTTTTCCGTGGAGTATGTCCGATTTTAAACCGGGCGACACTTAATTTCACAACAGCGGCGTAACTGCAATATCCCCGCGACTTTCGCGGATGTGATTGCGTTTCAGGTTATGAACGAGCACCCTTACCCGGAAAAACTTTACAAGTTTTTTCGGTGTTTTTATGCCAAAAAGCACGAAACACCCGGGTGCGTGTTTGTTTGAAGATTGAGGTCATGTCCCCCCAAGCAAATCATTTAGGAGGCGATGACAGTGGCAGTCAAGGAGAAAATCAGAATCAGGCTTAAAAGTTATGACACGGCTCTGATCGATGCGGCGGCAAGCAAAATTGTGGAAACCGCGAAACGTACCGGTGCAAGAATTTCAGGGCCGATCCCGCTCCCAACGGAGAAAGAGGTCGTAACCATTTTGCGCGCAGTCCACAAATATAAGGACAGCCGTGAGCAGTTTGAGATGAGGACTCACAAAAGGCTTATTGACGTGCTCAGACCGTCCCAGAAAACGGTCGAAGCGCTTCAGGGTCTGGAACTTCCTGCTGGCGTAGATATCGAGATTAAATTGTAATCCGAATAGAAGCGCGAACAGGTCATGTTGGCAAATGTCAACCAATAACCTATAGGAGGAAAAACAATGAAAAAAGGCATCATCGGCAAGAAGATCGGTATGACACAGATCTTCGACGAGAACGGCAAAGTAATCCCGGTAACCGTTGTGGAAGCGGGTCCGTGCGCTGTCGTTCAGAAAAAAACAGTCGAAAATGACGGCTATTGTGCCGTTCAGCTTGGCTTTTCCGACGCGAAAGTAAACCGCGTCAACAAACCGCTGAAAGGCCATTTTGCAAAAGGCGATGTGGCGCCGAAAAAAGTGCTTCGTGAATTCAGACTGGAAGATGACTCCGCGCTGAACGTTGGTGACATCGTAAAAGCGGATATCTTTGCAGACGGCGAGTACGTTGACGTTACCGGTACAAGCAAAGGTAAAGGCTATCAAGGAACGATCAAGCGTTGGAACGGCGCTCGTTTAAAAGAGACGCACGGTACCGGACCGGTTCACAGACATGCAGGTTCCATGGGCGCGTGTTCAACCCCTTCGCGTATCTTTAAGGGCAAAAAAATGCCTGGCCACATGGGCGCTGAAACAGTCACGGTTCAGAACCTGATTATTGCAAAGGTTGACGCTGAAAACAATCTTTTAGCGATCAAAGGCGCTGTTCCCGGCCCTAAGGGCGGCACGGTTCTTGTGTATAACAGCGTGAAAAAAGCGTAAGGAAGGAGGAAGCGTAAATGTCTAGAATTCAGGTATGGAATATGGCCGGCGAAGAAGTCAAGAAGATGAATATCAAGAATGAAGTCTTCGGTATTGAGCCAAATACTGCAGTAATGCATGCGGCGGTTGTAAACTATCTGGCTAACCAGCGTCAGGGAACGCAGTCCACACTGACCCGCACAGAGGTTTCCGGCGGCGGCCGTAAACCGTGGAGGCAAAAAGGCACTGGCCATGCAAGACAGGGCTCGATTCGTGCACCGCAGTGGACGCACGGCGGCGTGGCTCTCGGTCCGAAACCGCGTGATTACAGCTACTCCTTGAATAAAAAGGTGAAAAGACTGGCGCTTAAATCTGCACTGTCCTCCAAGGTAGCTGAAAACAACATGATCGTTGTGGATCAGATTACGGTGGACAGTTATAAAACCAAAACCATTGTAGAGATGCTTAAGGCTCTGAAGGTGGAAGGCAAAGCGCTGATCGTTCTGCCGGATATGGATCAGAAGGTTATCAAAAGCGCAAGCAACATTGCGGGCGTAAAGACCGCTCAGGTCAACACCCTGAATGTTTATGATATCTTAAACTGCGACAAATTTGTTGTGGCAGCCGATGCCGTTAAGAAAATCGAGGAGGTGTACGCGTAATGGTAGCGCACGATATTATCATTAAGCCGATTATCACCGAGAAATCGATGGAAGGAATCGCGAACAAGAAATATACGTTCCGCGTTGCGATTGACGCGAACAAAATCCAGATTGCGAATGCGGTGGAAGAAGTTTTCGGCGTAAAAGTCCTGAAGGTCAACACCATGCGTGTAAAGGGCCATTTAAAACGTCAGGGCAGAACAGAGGGCTATACCTCTGACTGGAAAAAAGCAATTGTCACGCTGACAAAGGATTCAAAGGGAATTGAGTTCTTTGAGAGCATGATGTAAAGACGGGATCTGTCTTTACAGCGCTGTGCTCAGGTGATGTATGAGCGGGTATTATGCGCCTGCTCGCTAAACCGAATATAAGGAGAAGTGAATGAGCTATGGCTATAAAGTCATATAAACCGACAACGCCGGCAAGACGTCAGATGACCGTCACCGATTACACCGGTTTGTCGAAAGTGGCTCCGGAGAAATCTTTGCTTGAACCGATGAAGAAAAACTCCGGCCGCAACAGCTACGGCAGAATTACCGTTCGCCACCGCGGCGGCGGAAACCGCACAAAATACCGTGTGATCGACTTCAAACGCCAGAAACTCGGCATGGATGCTGAGGTGATGACGCTGGAATACGATCCGAACCGTTCTGCGCATATTGCGCTGATTCAGTATGAGGATGGAGAAAAAGCTTACATTCTCGCCCCGAACGGCCTGAGCATCGGCGATAAGGTGCGCGCGGGAGAAGATGCCGATATTAAGCCGGGCAATGCGCTGCCGTTGGCTGTGATTCCGGTTGGTACAGTTATCCATAATATCGAACTGTATCCGGGCAAAGGTGCGCAGCTTGTGCGTTCCGCAGGCAATATGGCGCAGTTGATGGCGAAAGAAAACGGCTATGCGCTGATCCGCCTGCCATCCGGCGAGCTCCGCAACGTTTCCGCAAGATGCATGGCTTCTATAGGCCAGGTCGGCAACGTTGATCACGAGAACGTTTCGATCGGCAAAGCGGGAAGAAAGCGTCATATGGGTTGGCGCCCGACGGTCCGCGGTTCTGTTATGAACCCGAACGACCATCCGCACGGCGGCGGCGAGGGCAAATCTCCGATCGGCCGTCCGGGCCCGGTTACCCCATGGGGCAAACCGACACTCGGCTACAAGACCCGCAAGAAGCACAACCCCTCCAATAAATTCATTGTGAAACGCAGAAACGATAAGTAAGGAAGGAGGCAGAACTGTGGGCAGAAGCGTAAAAAAAGGACCATATGTACAACCGGTCCTCTTAAAACGAGTTGTTGAGATGAACAAAACAGGCGAAAAACGGGTGCTTAAAACATGGAGCCGTGCCTCTACGATTTTCCCGGATTTCGTCGGCCATACATTTGCCGTTCATGACGGCCGCAAGCATGTTCCGGTTTATGTTACAGAGGATATGGTGGGCCATAAACTCGGCGAGTTTGCACCGACCAGAACCTTTAAAGGACATGCCGGTTCCAAAACGTCAAATAACGGTAAATAAGACCGGAAGGAGGATTTAAAAATGGAAGCAAGAGCTTATCTTAGATATGTTCGCATAGCTCCCCGCAAGGTTCAGATCGTATTGGACCTGATCCGTAATCAGCCGGTCGATAAAGCTATGGCGATCCTGAAATATACACCAAAGGCTGCCTGCGAGCCGCTTGCAAAGCTGTTGAAGTCGGCCATCGCCAACGCAGAGAACAACCACAGCATGAACAAAGACGACCTTTACGTCTCCGAGTGTTTTGTATGCCCGGGCCCGACGCTGAAACGCATCCGGCCCAGAGCGCAGGGGCGTGCGTTCCGCGTTTTTAAAAGAACGTCGCACATCACTCTGGTTCTGAAGGAAAAGGAATAAGCTGAAGGAGGTAAACTATGGGACAGAAAGTAAACCCACATGGATTAAGAGTGGGCGTTATCAAAGACTGGGATTCCCGCTGGTTTGCAAATAAGAGCACTTTCGGCGATACACTGGTTGAAGATTATAAGATCCGTGAATATATCAAAAAGACATTGTTTGCCGCAGGCGTGCCGAATATTGAGATCGAGCGCGATGCAGTGCGGGTACGGATCCATATCCACTGCGCAAAGCCGGGTCTGGTAATCGGCAAGGGCGGCGCAGAGATTGAGAAACTTCGCGCCAAGCTCGAAGCAATGCTCAACAAACCGGTCATCGTCAATATCGTTGAGGTCAAACAGCCGGATCTCTCTGCACAGCTTGTTGCAGAAAGCGTCTGTGCACAGCTTGAGCGCCGTATCTCGTTTAGAAGAGCGATGAAACAGGCAATCCAGCGCACCATGCGTTTGGGCGCAAAAGGTATTAAAATCCGCTGTGCAGGCCGTTTAGGCGGCGCGGAGATCGCACGTGCAGAGGTTTATCACGAGGGTACCATCCCGCTGCATACCCTGCGTGCTGACATCGACTATGGCTTTGCAGAAGCGGACACCACCTATGGCCGTCTGGGCGTCAAAGTCTTCATCTATAAGGGCGAAGTTTTGAAGGGCCAAATTCAGAAGGCGCCGAAACTTCCGCCGGAAAGAAGGAACGATTCCCGCCGCCCAAGAAGGCCGCGTCAGGATCGCCAGGAAGGAGGAAGTAAATAATGCTGTTACCAAAGCGCGTAAAATTCCGTCGCCAGCAGAGAGGCCGTATGACAGGTAAAGCTACCCGCGGAAACTTTGTTTCCCACGGTGAGTATGGCCTGCAGGCGCTTGAACCGGCATGGATTACTTCCAATCAGATTGAAGCTGCCCGTATTGCGATGACACGTTACATCAAGCGCGGCGGTCAGGTTTGGATTAAGATCTTTCCGGATAAACCGATTACACAGAAACCTGCCGAGACCCGTATGGGTAAAGGTAAGGGTTCTCCGGAGTACTGGGTTGCCGTTGTAAAACCAGGCAGAGTGCTGTTTGAGATCGGCGGCGTATCCGAAGAGCTGGCAAGAGAGGCTATGCGTCTTGCTATGCACAAGCTTCCAATCAAATGCAAGTTTGTTACTAAGGAATCGACAGGTGGTGAGCAATAATGAAGGCTAATGAAATCCGCGAACTTTCGCCGGCAGAGTTAAACGACAAACTGGCGGCTTTAAAATCTGAGCTTTTCAACCTCCGCTTTCAGCTTGCTGTGAATCAGCTTGACAACCCGATGCGCATCACAGCAGTCAAAAGGGATATTGCTCGCATCAAAACCGTTATTCGTGCGAACGAATTAAAGAGCGGGCAGTAACGGAAGGAGGATTTAAGCTATGAGCGAAAGAAACCTCAGAAAAACAAGAGTGGGAGTCGTTGTGAGCGATAAGATGGATAAAACCTGCGTGGTTTCCATTGCAGACAACGTCAGACATCCGCTTTATAAAAAGATTATCAAACGCACAATCCGCCTGAAGGCGCACGATGAAAAGAACGCCTGCGGCGTCGGCGATCGTGTTATGATTATGGAGACTCGTCCGTTGTCCAAGGATAAAAATTGGCGTGTGGTCGAGATTATCGAAAAAGCGAAATAATTTGCGCTTTATAACCTAAAAGGAGGAACGCACTGTGATCCAGATGCAAACTTACCTGAAGGTCGCCGATAACACCGGAGCAAAAGAATTGATGTGTATTCGTGTGTTGGGCGGATCCAGAAAAAGGTATGCTAACATTGGCGACGTCGTCGTAGCTTCCGTAAAAAAAGCTGCTCCAGGCGGCACGGTTAAAAAAGGCGACGTTGTAAAAGCAGTTATCGTCCGTTCGGCTAAGGGCCTGCGTCGTGAAGACGGCTCCTATATCCGTTTTGACGAGAACGCTGCTGTTATAATCAGAGAAGACAAAAACCCGAGGGGCACCCGTATTTTCGGGCCGGTCGCAAGAGAGCTTCGTGATAAAGAATATATGAAGATCCTGTCTCTCGCGCCGGAAGTGCTTTAAGGAGGGACTGTGATTCATGAGTACTAAACTGCACGTTAAAAAAGGCGATACCGTATGCTTGATGACCGGTAAATACTCCGATAAATATACCGACGACAAAGGGACCCGCAGAACGGGGAAAGTTTTGGAGGTCAGCCCCAAAGAGGGTAAGGTTATCGTAGAAGGCATCAATGTCGTCTCAAAACATGTAAAACCCAGAAGAATGGGCGAGACCGGCGGCATCGTGAAAGCGGAAGCGCCGATCTATGCATGCAAGGTTCAGATTTACTGCCCTAAATGCAAAAAACCGGTCCGCACCGGTATGAAAATAGACGGGGATCAAAAAATCCGCGTTTGCAAAAAATGCGGCGAAGAAATTAAGTAAGGAGGATGCGTTTCGTGGCAAGACTTAAAGATTACTATGTAAAAGACGTAGCGCCGGCTTTGATGAAAAAGTTTGGCTATAAAAGCGTCATGCAGATTCCGAAGCTTGATAAGATCGTCGTAAATGTTGCCTGCGGCGAAGCTGGCAGCAACTCGAAAATGATGGACGCCATTCTTTCCGACCTTTCCAAGATCACCGGGCAGAAGCCGGTTATCACAAAGGCGAAGAAGTCTATCGCAAACTTCAAACTGCGTGAAGGCATGAACGTCGGCGCAAAAGTAACACTGCGCGGCGACAGAATGTATGAGTTCTTAGATCGTTTCTTCAACGTTGCGCTTCCGCGTGTCCGTGATTTCAGAGGAATCAATCCGAACGCGTTTGACGGCCGCGGCAATTATTCTGTAGGCGTAAAAGAGCAGTTGATTTTCCCGGAGATCGATTATGATAAAATCGATAAAATCCGTGGTATGGATATTTCGTTCATTACGACGGCAAAAACCGACGAGGAAGCCCGTGAGCTTTTGACACTGATGGGCGCACCGTTTGCGAAATAAAAGGGAGGGATAAACAATGGCAAAAACGTCTATGAAAATTAAACAGCAGAGAACGCCGAAGTTTTCCACCCGCGCTTATAACAGGTGCAAAATCTGCGGAAGGCCGCATGCATATCTGCGCAAATACGGTATTTGCCGTATCTGCTTTAGAGAGCTTGCATATAAAGGGCAGATTCCGGGTGTGAAGAAGGCAAGCTGGTAAAAGAGCAAAGGAGGTTGACGGCATGCAAATCACCGATAGTATTGCAGATTTGCTGACTCGTATTAGAAATGCGAGCGCGGCAAAACACGACACGGTAGATGTTCCTGCATCCAACATGAAAAAATCCATCGCTCAGATTCTGCTCGACGAAGGTTATATCAAGAGCTTTCAGGTAATTGATGATGGAAAACAGGGAATCATCCGTATCACACTTAAATACGGCGAAAATAAAACGCCGATTATCAGCGGCTTGAGAAGAGTTTCAAAACCGGGTCTGCGTATTTACTCCAACTGCGAGGATATGCCGAAGGTGATGAAGGGTCTCGGCATCGCGATTGTTTCGACGTCCAAGGGCGTTATGACAGACAGAAAAGCAAGACAGGAAAATGTTGGCGGCGAAGTGCTTGCCTTCGTTTGGTAAGGAGGATAAACGTATGTCTCGTATAGGCAGAAAAGAAATCGACGTTCCCTCCGGCGTTGACGTAAAGCTCGACGGCCATGTCATCACAGTCAAAGGCCCGAAAGGAACGCTCACTAGAGAGCTTCATAAAGATATGAAAATTGAGCAGGAGGGAAACGTCATTAAGGTTTCCCGCCCGAGCGAAGATAAAATGCACAAGTCGCTGCATGGCTTGACCAGAACGCTGATTCACAACATGGTTATCGGCGTAACAAATGGTTTCAGCAAAGAGCTTGAAATTCAGGGCGTCGGCTATCGTGCGGCAAAGCAGGGCAAAGACCTTGTAATGAATCTCGGCTATTCCCATCAAGTGGTTATGTCTGAGATTGACGGCATTACCATTGAGGTTCCAACGCCGAACAAGATCGTAATTAGCGGCCCAGACAAACAGATGGTTGGCCAGTTTACGGCTGTCGTCCGTGAAAAACGTCCGCCGGAGCCATACAAAGGCAAGGGCATCCGCTATGTCGGCGAATATGTCCAGCGCAAAGAGGGCAAAGCCGGCAAGGGTTCTAAGAAATAAGGTAAGGAGTGAACAGCTATGGTGAAAAGCTTTAACAGCAATGAGCAGCGTCTCAAAAGACACCGCAGAGTCCGCAGGAAGATTTCGGGCACTGCACAGCGTCCGCGCCTGAACGTATTTCGCTCGAACAAACACATTTACGCACAGCTGATTGACGACGTAAACGGTGTTACATTGGCGTCTGCGTCTACAATGGACAAAGGCTTTGAAGGAAACGGCGGGAATAAAGAGGCTGCGCGCAAGGTCGGTCAGGCTATTGCAAAAGCAGCAGCGGAAAAGAACATTGAAGAGGCCGTTTTCGACAGAGGCGGCTATCTGTATCACGGTCGTGTGAAGGAATTGGCTGATGGTGCTCGTGAGAGCGGCCTCAAGTTTTAAGACGAGGAGGTTATTCGTTTGGCTAAAATTGATGCAACAACATTAGACCTCAAAGAGAACGTTGTTTCGATCAACCGTGTATCCAAAACCGTAAAAGGCGGCCGTATTTTCAAATTTGCAGCATTGGTTGTTGTGGGTGACGGAAACGGTATCGTTGGCTTTGGCATGGGCAAATCGGGCGAGGTTCCGGATGCTATCAGAAAAGGCATTGAGGATGCAAAGAAAAACCTGATTAAGGTTTCTTTAAAGGGAACATCCATTCCCCATGAGATTATTGGAACATTTGGCGCGGGCAGAGTCCTGCTGAAACCAGCTCCGGAAGGCACAGGCGTTATTGCCGGCGGTCAGGTCCGTGCAGTTGTTGAGGCTGCCGGTATCACGGATATCAGAACAAAATCCCTTCGTTCCAATAATTCGTGCAATGTTGTCAGGGCGACAATCAACGGTCTGGCAAATCTGCGCACTGCCGAAGAAGTCGCTGCGAAACGCGGCCTGACTGTTTCGGAAATTTATCATTAAGGAGGCGGGCTTTTATGGCGGATACGATGAAAATCAAGCTGGTAAAAAGTCTGGCCGGCAGACAAAAAGACCAAATTGAGGTTGTGAAATCTCTGGGGCTGCGGAAAATCGGCGATGTGACGGAGCAGCCGGTTAATGCTGCAACCAAGGGAAAGGTGTTTAAGGTTTCCCACCTCGTCGAGGTTTTGGATAAATAAGCAAGGAGGTGCGCGCAAATGAAACTGCACGAGTTATCGCCTGTTAAGGGATCTACTCATGCTTCGAAGCGAATTGGCCGCGGGCATGGTTCAGGAAACGGAAAAACCGCTGGTAAAGGCCATAAAGGCCAGAAAGCCCGTTCGGGCGGCGGTGTAAGACCTGGTTTTGAAGGCGGCCAGATGCCGTTGCAAAGACGAGTTCCTAAAAGAGGATTTGTCAACATTTTTGCGACGAAATACGCTACGGTCAATGTCGGCGATCTTGAAAAGAAATTTGAGAATGATGCAGTGATCGATGCTGAGGCTTTAAAGGCCTGCGGACTGGTTAAAAAGGTCTGCGACGGCATAAAGGTTCTTGGCAATGGCGAAGTGACGAAGAATTTTACGGTTAAGGCGGCTGCTTTTTCCGCTTCGGCGAAGGAAAAGATTGAGAAGGCCGGCGGAAAAGCAGAGGTGATTTAAGGTGTTTACCACAATCAGAAACGCTTTTCACAACCCGGATCTGAGAAAGCGTATCTTGTATACGCTGATGATTCTTGTGATCTTTCGTTTCGGCTCTGCAATTTTGGTTCCCTTTGTAAGCGGATCCGGATTACAGACATTGGTCGGAGAGAATTCATTCTTTGGACTTTTGAATATGTTTTCCGGCGGCGCATTTGCGAACGCAACGATTTTTGCGCTGTCCATCTCACCGTATATTACGGCACAAATCGTGATTCAGCTTTTAACGGTGGCGATACCGCCGCTGGAGCGTATGGCCAAAGAGGGCGAAACCGGCAGAAAGAAACTGGATCGGATCACCCGCTTTACCATGATCGGTATGTGTTTGCTGCAATCGTATGGGTACTATACCCTGCTCTTGAGCCAAGGGTCAATTGATTCAGCCTACACTTCCGGCGCAACGAGATGGTTTGTCATGGTTGTGATTATGTTCACTTTTACGGCGGGTGCTTGTGCTGTTACGTGGATGGGCGATCGCATTACGGAAAAAGGAATCGGCAACGGGATTTCCATGATTTTGTTTGCCGGCATCCTGGCAGGGCTTCCAAGCAGCATTGAAGTGCTTTTAGAAAGGCTGTCCGAAGGCGGGATCAACTATGTGCTTGTTCCGCTGATCGTTCTGATTTTTGCTGCGATGATCGTTTTCATTATTATTATGACAGATGCGGAACGCCGTATCCAGATATCATATGCAAAACGTGTCGTCGGCAGAAAAATGTATGGCGGCCAAAACTCTTATCTTCCGATTAAAGTCAATATGAGCGGTGTTATGCCAATTATTTTTGCATCTTCCCTGCTCTCAATTCCAAGTTTAATCGGCGGTTTTACCAATCCGGCGGCAGGAAGCTTTTGGTATAATGTGCTTTCCTGGCTGTCGCCATCTCATTGGTTTTATGGTATTCTTTATTTCATTCTCATTATCGGATTTAACTATTTCTATGTGACGATGCAGTACAATCCGATTGAGATTGCAAATAATATTAAAAATAATAACGGGGCGATTCCGGGCATTCGTCCGGGCAAACCGACATCGACCTATATCAGCAAGATCATCGGCAAGATCGCAATGATCGGCGCGCTGTTCCTTGGTATCATCGCGGTATTCCCGATTGTATTCAATGCCGTTTTCCAGATCCCGGTCGCATTAGGCGGTACATCCATTATCATTGTTGTCGGCGTTGCGCTTGAAACAATGAAACAGATTGAATCGCAGCTTTTGATGCGCCATCATAAGGGCTTTTTGGAATAAAAGAAAGGTGATCGTATGAATCTGATTTTGTTAGGCGCACCCGGTGCCGGAAAGGGCACACAAGCAGAAGTTATCTGTGCTAAGCTTCATATCCCGGCGATTTCCACTGGGAATCTAATCCGAGAGGCAATCAAGAATGGAACGGAGCTTGGCAAAGCGGTAAAAAGCTATACGGAGGCAGGACAGCTTGTCCCGGATGACGTAGTAATTGCAATGGTAAAAGAACGCCTTGCAGCAGATGATTGTAAAAACGGGTTTGTTTTGGATGGATTTCCTCGAACCCTGCCGCAGGCTGAGGCGCTCGACAAAATGGGAGTCGTCATAGATAAGGTCATTGATCTTGAGGTAAGTGATGAGGAAATCATACGCAGGCTTTCCGGCAGACGTGTCTGCGGAAGCTGCGGTGCCTCCTATCATACCCTTTTCAAGCCTTCTCAGAAAGAAGGCGTGTGTGATAAATGCGGCGCCCAAACCGTCCAGCGTTCGGATGACCGCCCGGAAACGGTAAAAGCGCGTCTGGAAGTTTATCACAAGCAGACAGAGCCGCTGATTGCCTATTATAAGGCACAGGGAAAGCTTTACCCGGTTTTAGGACAGGATAAAGTAGAGGATACATCGGCCCTCACACTGAAAGCATTGGAGGCGTAAAGGATATTGGTTACCCTAAAAACGCCGAATGAAATCAAGAATATGAGCGAGGCCTGCAAACTTTCGAATGCGGCCCTTTGGGCTGCCGAACCCTATATGAAAGCAGGCGTTTCTACCAAAGAGATAGACCATGTGATCCACAAGTTTATAGTTCAGGCAGGAGCGAAGCCTTCTTTCTTGGGATATGCCGGTTTTCCGGCCAGCGCTTGTATTTCATTAAATGATCAGGTTATCCATGGGATTCCTTCTTCACGTGTCATTTTAAAAGAAGGCGATGTTGTCAGTGTAGACGTAGGGGCCTATTATAACGGTTTCCATGGCGACAACGCCTATACGTTCCGTGTCGGGGAAGTGACGCAGGAAGCCGACCAGCTATTGCGCGTAACGGAGGAGAGCCTGATGAAAGGGATTCAGCAGGCGAAAGCCGGAAACCGGATCGGTGATATCTCGAATGCCATTCAGACCTATACGGAATCTTTTGGATATGGCGTAGTAAGGGAATATATCGGTCATGGTGTAGGCAGAGAGCTGCATGAGGATCCGGAAGTTCCGAATTTCGGAAAGCCTGGGAGAGGGATGCGTTTGGTTCCCGGCATGACGATTGCGGTCGAGCCAATGATTAATCTTTCAGGAGCTGGGGTCCGCCAGCTATCTGACGGATGGACGGTGGTAACGAAATCCGGAAGCATTTCTGCACATTTTGAGCACACGATTCTGATTACAGAAGAGGGTGCAAGGATTCTGACCGTTCGGTAAGGAGGACATTTGTGCAGATTAAACCAGGTATGGTCGTGAAGTCTCTTTCAGGGCACGATCAGGCACGTTTTTATCTTGTTGTAAAGACGGATGAGGACTTTGTTTATATTGCAGACGGCAAACGCAGAAAGCTGTCAAAGCCGAAGCGCAAAAATCCGCGGCATCTGCAAAAAACAAACCGGATTATCCCGCTAAAGGAGACAGACACAGACCGTAAAATCAGACGTGCGCTGCATGACTTAAACTATAATGCAGGCACTGTTGCCGAACAGGGAGGTTAACAGCTTGTCAAAACAAGATGTCATTGAAATTGAAGGCGTCGTTACAGATGCGCTGCCGAATGCAACCTTTAAGGTAGAACTTCCAAACGGACACACAATTTTAGCCCACATCTCCGGCAAGCTGCGGATGAACTTCATCCGCATTCTTCCGGGTGACAAGGTAACGGTCGAGATGTCGCCGTACGATTTAACCAAGGGGCGCATTACGTGGCGTTCCAAATAAACGCAAACATGTAAGTTGCCGGAGTATTCCGGTAAGCCGATAAGGAGGTATTTCAAATGAAAGTAAGACCTTCGGTAAAGCCAATATGTGAAAAATGCAAGGTTATCAAGCGCAAAGGCCGCATCATGGTCATTTGCCAAAACCCGAAACACAAACAGCGTCAGGGTTGATCCCAGACGCGCTCACATTGTATTGGAGGTGCAACTGAATGGCTCGTATAGCCGGTATTGACCTGCCGAGAGAAAAGAGAATCGAAGTTGGTTTGACTTACATCTACGGTATTGGTCTGAAAACAGCAAGAGACATCCTCAAAGGGACAGGAATCAACCCGGATACCCGCGTAAAAGACCTGACCGAAGACGAGGCCTCTCTTCTGAGAGATTATATTGATAAACACTGTATTGTTGAAGGCGATCTTCGCAGAGACACCGCCCTCAATATTAAGCGTCTCATCGAGATTGGCAGCTATAGAGGAACCCGTCATAGAAAAGGACTGCCAGTTAGAGGTCAGCGTTCTAAGACGAATGCGCGTACCAGAAAAGGTCCGAAAAAGACGATCGCAAATAAAAAGAAGTAAGGGAGGCTAAACGATGGCAACGAAAGCAACAGCGAAAAAAGTTGTTCGCAGACGCCGCGAACGCAAAAATATCGAGCGTGGTGCTGTTCATATCCAGTCTACCTTTAACAACACCATCATTACCATCACAGACGTGCAGGGCAACGCTATTTCGTGGGCAAGCGCTGGTGAAATGGGCTTTAGAGGTTCTAAAAAATCTACGCCGTTCGCTGCGCAGACTGCAGCGGAAAAAGCAGCTAAAGCGGCACAAGAGCATGGCTTAAAGAGCGTTGAGGTTTATGTAAAAGGTCCGGGTTCCGGACGTGAGGCTGCAATCCGTGCTTTGCAGGCAGTAGGACTTGAGGTCTCTATGATAAAAGACGTTACTCCAATCGCACACAATGGCTGCCGTCCGCCGAAGCGCCGCCGCGTGTAATCCAATTGCGAGACTGCCTTTTTGGCATTGATTAAACCAGGAGGTGTAACCAGTAATGGCAAGATATACTGATGCGGTATGCAGAATGTGCCGTCGTGAAGGGGCGAAACTGTTCCTTAAAGGCGAAAGATGCTATTCTGACAAATGCTCCTTTACCCGTAGGGCATATGC
Source organism: uncultured Oscillospiraceae bacterium (assembly GCA_904384225.1). Taxonomy (GTDB): domain Bacteria; phylum Bacillota; class Clostridia; order Oscillospirales; family Ruminococcaceae; genus Paludihabitans. The sequence goes on from CAJFJV010000002.1 coordinate 26,988, forward strand.
TCCGGGCCAACATGGACAAAGCCGCAAAAAAGTCTCTGAATATGGTATTCAGATGAGAGAAAAACAAAAGACCAGACGTTATTACGGCATTCTTGAGAGCCAGTTTGAGGCTTATTTCAACGAGGCGGAACGCCGTCCGGGTATGACGGGCGAGAATTTGCTTCGTATTTGTGAAGTCCGTCTCGACAATATTGTCTACAGATTAGGCCTTGCAACCTCAAGAGCAGAGGCAAGACAGCTTGTTGTGCATGGCCATTTCAAAGTGAACGGCAAGCGTGTTGATATCCCGTCTTATCAGATGAAAGCCGGCGATGTGATTACTGTTTCTGAAAAGCTGCGCGGCAGCGATAAAATGAAGGCAATCGTTGAAACGTGCGGTGCCCGTCCGATCCCAATGTGGCTTGAAATGAACAAAGAGACGCTGGAAGCAAAAGTCGTTCGTCTGCCGAACCGTGAGGATATTGACCTTGACGTTCAGGAACTGCTGATCGTCGAGTACTACTCGAAATAATCATTCGCTGTACGACTGATTTTAGGGAATGGGTCATATGAGTGCAGAATGATACTGCAGACAAGGAGGGTTTTAGAATGATAGAAATCGAAAAGCCAAGAATTGAGACGGCTGAAATGAAGTCGGACGGAACCTATGGAAGATTTGTCCTTGAGCCGCTCGAGCGTGGCTACGGTACCACTTTGGGCAATAGCTTAAGACGCGTACTGCTCTCCTCGCTTCCCGGTGTTGCGGTAAAATCCATCAAAATTGATGGCGTGCAGCATGAGTTCTCAACCATTCCGGGTGTGAAAGAGGATGTCACTGAGATCGTTTTGAACATCAAAAGTCTGACGGCAAAGATCTACGGGAACGCCCCCAAAACGGTATATATCGAATCGGAGGGCGAATGTGAAGTTACTGCCGGAGATATTAAGGCAGATTCCGAAGTGGAGATTCTGAATCCGGGCATGCACATTGCAACGCTTGGTGAGGGCGCCAAACTTCATATGGAAATTGTGATCGATAAAGGCCGCGGATACGTTCCGGCAGAGCGCAATAAAGCGGATATGGCCGCTTCTATCGGCGCAATCCCGGTTGACAGCATCTACACACCTGTTTTAAAGGTGAACTATACAGTAGAAAACACCCGTGTTGGTCAGATTACCGATTATGATAAGCTGACATTAGAGGTATGGACAGACGGTACGATATCTGCTAAGGAAGCCGTATCTCTTGCAGCCAAGGTTCTGAATGAGCATCTCAATTTGTTTGTCGATCTTTCTGAGCAAGCGGCAAATGTAGAGATAATGGTCGAAAAGGGTGAAAACCCGCAGGAAAAGGTTCTCGAGATGACTATTGAGGAGCTTGACTTGTCTGTTCGCTCATTCAACTGTTTGAAGCGCGCAGGCATCAACACGGTGCAGGATCTGATCAGCAAATCCGAGGAAGAGATGATGAAAGTTCGGAACCTCGGGAAAAAGTCTCTTGAGGAAGTTATTGCAAAACTCAGATCTTTAGGCTTTGACTTGACCTCTGACGACGAGTGAGCCGGGTAACTGTGTGACAGCACACAGGAGCGGCGACCCACCATTACGCCGCTCTCCCGTAAAATGGATCGTCCACATACTTTAGACCAGTAAGGAGTGAATTTCAATGGCAGGAAGCAGAAAACTGGGCAGGACCTCTGACCACAGACAGGCAATGCTCCGCGCTATGGTAACTTTCCTTTTGGAAAATGGAAAGATTGAAACCACAGTGACACGGGCAAAAGAGGTTCGTGCTATGGCCGAGAAAATGATCACACTCGGTAAAAATAATAATCTCCACTCCAAACGCCAGGTATTCGCCTATGTCACAAAAGAGGAAGTTGTGAAAAAGTTATTCGATGAAATTGCACCGAAGTATGCTGATGTAAACGGTGGCTATTGTCGGATCATAAAAATAGGCCCGCGCCGCGGCGATGCAGCTGAAATGGCTGTAATCGAGTTGGTATAAAGCCGTACGCACCGCTTTGGGATATAATAAGCATAGGAAAATGTATCCTTGGCGTTTTTGTACGGTACACAAATAAAGAATACAAAAAGCGCCTGTATGGGCGCTTTTTGTATATCCGGAAAAGGAAGAGAGATATGACTTTTGCAGAAAAACAGAAGCAGTATGCAGATATACTTGTAACACTTGGCGTAAACGTACAGTCAGGACAAGAACTCGTTATACGCTGCGACACAGCCGCTGCTCCATTTGCCCGTATCGTTACAGCTGCCGCTTATACGGCAGGGGCAAGAGAAGTGATTGTCCACTTCCGTGATGATAAAATCTCCCGTATGCGCTATGAATATGCGCCGACCGATGTGTTTACTTCTGTACCGGAGTGGGAATCTGAGGGGATGAACTATTATGCGGCGCGTGGCGCAGCATTTTTGAGTATTGTTTCAGAGGATCCAGAGGCCTTCAAGGGAGTAGATCCGCAAAAACTTGCAGCCCGGAACGTTGCAGCGGATGAAGCCTTCCGCCCTTATTATGAACGGATGGATAAAAATGAACTGCAATGGTGCGTAGCTGCAGCGGCATCACCTGAGTGGGCACGGAAGGTATTTCCGGACCGATCGGAGGAAAGCGCAGTAGCTGCTCTATGGGAGGCCATTTTCCGCGCAGTACGGATAGGCGGAAATGTACAGGAAAAATGGACGGAGCACGGGGAATCCCTGAAAAAGCGCTGTGCATTTTTGAATGAGAAGCAATTTAAAAAACTGCGCTATCAAAACGGCCTCGGCACAGATTTTACAGTAGGTCTTGTTGAAAATCATATCTGGACGGGCGGCGCAGAACAGACGAAAACCGGCGTTACCTTTTTTGCCAACATGCCGACCGAAGAAGTCTTTACAATGCCGCATTGTGAACAGGCTGAAGGTGTTTTGAAGAGCTCGCTGCCGCTTTCTTATCAGGGCTCTGTTATCCGGAATTTTACGCTCCGTTTTCATGACGGAAAGGTAGTAGAGTATCATGCTGAAGAGGGAGAAGAAACGCTTAAAATGATTTTAGAGGCCGACGATGGGTCGCGCCGGCTAGGTGAAATCGCGTTAGTTCCTTATAATTCGCCGATTTCCCAAAGCGGTATCTTGTTTTTACAAACACTATTTGACGAAAACGCCGCCTGCCATTTTGCACTTGGCCAATGCTATCCCAATACGATGCGGGACGGCGAAAAATTGAATCGGGAAGATCTTCGGGCGATAGGCGGAAACTACGCAATCAACCATGTTGATTTTATGGTCGGGACAGCTGACCTGTCTATTACGGGAATCAATGCTTCCGGAGACGAGACATTGATTTTTGAAAACGGCGGCTGGGCGTTTTGATACAAGGAGAGTGAAAGGCAGAAATGCGAGTGGAAGACGCAATCCTCATTGTAGCCTGTGGTGTTCTGACGACAGCATTATTTGTTGCGGCAGCCCGGCTGTTCTATTTTTATAAAAAGGAACATTTTGTTTGTCCAAAATGTGGATTCTATTGGAAGCCAAGCCTTCTGCGTATGATTGCTTCAACCAATGCAGTAGAGGGCAAAGTGCTTTACTGCCCGGCATGCCATGTAAAGGTGTATGTTGAGCCTGTAAAGGATAAATGTAGTGGAAAAAGGGAAAAGTAATCCCCTTTTTTCTCAAAGGACGGAAATCTTCTTCAGGCATCAGATTTCCTTGCTTTTTCTGCTCCGCCCACCACTACTCTTTTGACAGACTCCCACCGGCGGCAGAGTAAGATTCCCGCTCTCCTCCCCTGCATTCATCTGTTATACCGTTTAATCCGTTCCTTTCCTATATTTCCTTAAGCACAACAAAGCATGCGTCTGTTTTACGGTTTGTTTTCTCAGATGCTCTTGCGCAACGTTTCTTTTTCTGCATCTTTCACATGGTGTATATATTGTGTCTTGCCATATAAGCAGCCCCCTGATGTGGGTAGAGAATCTCTACCCACATCAGGGGGCTTTTCATCAAAGTTTGCTTTTCTCGGCTGTGTGCATCTTATGCCAGCCGGTATACCACTACTCTATGCCGGCTGCTTTAATTTTTAGCGCAGAGAAAGATTATTTTTCGCCAGCATCGTGATTACCCGCAGTGGAAGGATTGGACGGTACAGGCTCAGAACTCTCTTCCTCATGCACCTGCGGGTCTGCCGGATCTGTATGCGTCGATGCCTCTTTGTCTATAGACAAGGTGTTTGTCATTAATTTTTCAAAGGTTTCACCGTTTATCTTCTCGTTTTCAATCAGATAGAGCGCGATACGATCCAACTGCTCGCGGTGCTCTGCTAAAATCGTCTTAGCACTTTCAAAAGCGGTCTCAATCAACGTATGAATTTCATCGTCAATTTCACGAGCAATCTCCTCTGAATAGTTGCGTTGCTGGCCAAGATCGCGCCCTAAGAACACTTCGTTTTCTGACTGCCCATAAACAACGGGTCCCAATTTTTCGCTGAAGCCATAGCGGGTTACCATTTCACGGGCAGTTTGCGTGGCGCGCTCAATATCGTTGGAAGCGCCTGTGCAGATATCGTCAAGAGCAATTGTCTCTGCGGCCCGTCCGCCAAGCAAAACAATCAAATCTTCTTTCATATGGCGGCGGGACAAATGCATCCGATCTTCTGACGGAAGGTGCATCGTATATCCAGCGGCCATACCGCGTGGGATAATAGACACTTCATGCACCTTATCCTGCGTCTCACAGTAATAAGTGACAACCGCATGGCCTGCCTCATGATATGCGGTAATCTTTTTATCATGATCGCCAATTTTATGGGAGCGTTTTTCTGGCCCGGCGACAACTTTGATCGTAGCTGCTTCAATATCTTCTTCTATAATGGCCTTGCGTTTATTTTTCGCGGCGAGAAGTGCGGCTTCATTCAAAAGGTTTTCAAGATCGGCGCCGGTAAACCCTGCGGTTGTACGGGCAATCTTATTCAAGTCAACGTCAAAACCAAGCGGTTTGTTGCGGGCATGCACTTTCAGGATAGCCTCACGGCCTTTTACATCCGGATATCCTACAACAACCTGACGGTCGAAGCGGCCGGGACGAAGCAATGCCGGATCAAGCACGTCGCGGCGGTTTGTTGCGGCGATGATAATTACACCTTCGTTTTCTCCGAACCCATCCATTTCAACCAGCAACTGGTTAAGTGTTTGTTCCCTTTCGTCGTGACCGCCGCCCAAACCAGCACCGCGCTGACGGCCAACGGCATCAATTTCATCAATAAAGATAATGGCTGGAGCGTTCTTTTTAGCCGTTGCAAACAGGTCGCGGACACGGGATGCGCCAACACCTACGAACATTTCAACGAAATCAGAACCGGAAATAGAATAAAAGGGAACCCCTGCCTCGCCGGCGACTGCGCGTGCCAACAGCGTTTTACCGGTACCGGGCGGGCCTACCAGGAGGACGCCTTTCGGAATACGGGCGCCCAAACTATTAAAGCGTTCGGGGCGTTTTAAAAATTCAACAATTTCATAGAGTTCTTCCTTTTCTTCATCGGCGCCTGCCACTTCGGCAAAGGTTGTCTTTTTACCGGATTGCAAGGTTTTGGCATTTGCCTTACTGAAGGTATTCAGTTTTCCTCCTCCGCCTTGCCTTGAAACCATAAAAAATAAAAAGATTAAAAGGCCGACTGAGAGTGCGATGGAGATGGCTGGAATAATCCACGAATTATCCGTAGCGGCAATGAAGTTATATTCCATTTCATTGCCGGCGTGATCCACGTTATACTGTTCCACATAGGGTTCAATATCGTCTATAAACTTAGAAAGATAGGCAACCTGTGTGGTGACATACTTGTTCCCTTCACTGTCGACAGCCGTAGCCTTGACTTCATCCGCTTTGTCGTTTGTCATATCGATTTCCATCTGGATTTCGCCGCTGCCTAAATTCAGTGAATACGACTTGACAAGCCCGTCGCGGAACATATAGACGATATCCGAATAGGAATAGGTATCGCCGGTTTGACGGATCATCGACGACATCATATAAACGCCGATAACCAAGACAGCAAGTACCCCCATATAGACAAGAACCGTCTTCTTCTTTCCTTGCAAACAGATCAACTCCTTGATTTGATACTTTATTTATTCGCTGTATACCGATGGTTTTAATATACCGATATAAGGTAGGTTTCGATATTTTTCAGCATAATCCAGCCCGTAACCTACGACAAATTCATCTGGTACGTCAAATCCTTTATAATCGGCGACAATATCTGCCTTGCGCCGTTCCGGCTTATCAAGCAGTGTACAAATACGCACGGAATTTGGATTGCGGTCGAGCAGAAGTTTTTTAATATAGGAAAGGGTCATACCGGAATCCAAAATGTCTTCCACCAGCAGCAGATCCATTCCTGCCAGATCATTATCTAAATCTTTAATAATTCGCACAACACCACTCGTTTTCACGCCGTTTCCATAGCTGGAGACGCACATAAAATCAATCTCAGCAGGTACCGTTACAGTGCGCATCAAATCTGCCATAAAGACTACGGAGCCTTTCAGCACACTTACCATAACCAGCCGCTTTCCGGCATAGTCACGGCTGATCTGTGCGCCGATTTCAGATACCCTTTGTGCGATTTCATTTTCTGACAGCAATACCTTCAAAATATCCTCTTTCATTTTTGTCCTCTCCCATTTTGTCTTCATAGATTAAAAGAATCCGTCTTGTCTTAGGTGTAACCGCATTATTGCATTCTGTTCCAAACCCCCATACGGCGACAATCCGTTCTTCATCACAAAATACAGGTACAGCGGATTTTTGGACAGCCGTCAATCCGGCTTCGGCAAACAGTTTTTTTAGCGTCCGAGTGCCTTTGCGGTGGGCAGGGGAAAAGCGGTCGCCGTCCTGTTTTTGCCGAATTACCAGCTTGCCCTTTATTGTATCATAGTCCAACGCAAGATATAATAAATTTTTATAAATTTTTTGGTAAGTTGCATACATATCCTGCGGAATAATCTGCGAACAGAGATGCATGCCGCAAATATTGACAGGCTTATTTACGGAAAGCGGGACAGCAAAAGGAGGGAAAACAGCTTGCTCCTCCCGGAAAATTTTTCCCCGGCGGATTGAAAGGATGGTGCTTCCCGTAACAGAGATAGAGCCTGAATACATGTTGGCAAGGTGAAGCAGGGCTTCGCAGGAAGCGTAATCTGCATGTCCGCATTCTTTTTGCAAAATTTGTATGGCGGCCCGCCGTTGAATAGCCGCAGGATAAGAGAGCAGTTTTTGGGCGCTGTAGCCGCCGTCAAGCGCAATTTCTGCCATCGCCTGTTCCGTATGTTCGGAAAGATAGGCGTCTTCTTCAGAAAGGATGGAGGCAAGCCGTGCAATTGCCCGTTCGGCCTGCGGTTCTATTTTAGCAAGCGCAGGAAGCACCGCATTCCGAATCTGATTCCTTGCATATCGGCAGTCTTGATTCGAGGAATCTGTAACAAATGGCAGAGCATACTGCTTACAATACGACTCTATGTCTGTACGGGAGACAGTTAGTAAAGGCCGGACGATGTATCCGCGTCTGGATGGGATCCCGCAAAGGCCTTTTCCGCCTGTTCCGCGTGCCATACGGAACAAAAGGGTCTCCGCCTGATCCGAGAGGGTGTGTGCGGTTGCAATCCAGTCCGTCTGATGCGTCTGACGCATTTTTTCAAAAAAACGATACCGCACCATACGGCCAGCCTCTTCAAGACCGCATTGCTCACGCCGCGCAACGGCGGCAACGTCAATACGCTGAATCTCAAGCGGGATGTGGTATGTCCGGCAGAAAAGGCGAACAGCCTGCTCGTCGCGGTCGCTTTCTTCCCCCCGAAGCAAATGGTTAACATGGCAGGCAATCACAGAAACACCGCATCGTACAGCCAGACAGTGCAAAAGCGCGGTGGAGTCGGCGCCGCCGGAAAAACCGACAATTACCCGCGAGCCAGCTTTAAAAAAGCCGCTTTTGCGCACTGCCTGTTCAACCCGGCTCATCTCGGAACATCTCCACATCTTCAAATCGAGTGAATTCCCCAATCCACCTAAGATCTAATTCGCCTGTAGAACCATGGCGGTTTTTTGCAATAATACATTGTGCATCTGTCGGATCCGCCGCCTCTTCTGCGCTGCTTTCACCGTCTTTATAATAGGTGTCCCGATATAAAAACAGTACAATGTCGGCATCCTGCTCGATAGAACCGGAATCACGCAGATCAGATAGCATGGGTTTATGGCCTTGCCGCTGTTCAGCCGCACGGGAGAGCTGAGAAAGCAGGATAACCGGGACATCCAGCTCTTTTGCCATTATTTTTAAATTTCGTGTCATTTGAGAAATTTCCTGAACACGGTTTTCCGTCCTTCTGCCGGAGGACATCAGCTGAAGATAGTCGATAATGACAAGTCCGACGTCCTTTAGACGCATTAGTTTTGCCTTGATATCGTTGACGGTCACGCCGGCGGCATCGCTGAAATAGAAATTCATGCGGCTCAAAATATCGGCACAGGAGGCAAGCTGTACCCATTCATCCGCATTGAGCCGTCCGATACGAAGCTTGTTGCTGTCGATTCGCGCTTCTGACGCCATAGCGCGCGATACCAACTGTTCGTTTGACATTTCGAGGGAAAACATAACGACAGATTTTTCCGGATAGCGTCTTGCTACGTTCAACGCAATATTCATAGCAAAACTGGATTTTCCCATACCGGGGCGGGCGGCCAGCAAAATAAGATCAGAACGGTTTAATCCTCCCAATAACATATCCAAACGGGAAAAACCGCTTCGCAGGCCTAAGTATTTGTCCTTATCCTCACCGGACATCTTGGTTAAGCGGTCATAGGCCTCTAAAATAACAGTATCAATTTTGGTGAGCGAGGCAGGATCTTTCCCTTGACGAATATCATAAATCCGTTGTTCTGCGTATTCAAGAACCTGTTCCGCCTCGGTTTCCTGATTGCGGGAACGTTCTGCAATATCAGTACAGGCCGTGATCAGCGCACGCAGATAATATTTTTCCCGCACGATACGGCAATAGTCAAGAAGATTTGCCGTAGTCGGCACCAGTTCCATCAACTGCACCAAATAGAGCTTTGCGTTTTCTGCATTATCAAAAACACTGCTTCGGACAGCCTCGTCTAAAACCGTGACGAAATCGATGGTTTTATTCAGGCTGAACATACCGCATAAAATGGCGAACAGTTCGCGATGCTGCTTTCGATAAAACATCTCCGGCCGTGGGAGCTGTTCTAAGACAAAGCCAATTTGATCTGGCTCCAGCAGCAAAGCGCCAAGGACAGATTGTTCTGCTTCGAGGCTGTACGGCATATTTTGCAGTGTTTCAAAGAGCGCCTGCTCATTATCAGCCATCCTATCCCCTCCTTATCAGCATTTTGTCATAAGACGCAGTAAGGCTATCTCTGCGTGCAAAAACAGAACGTAACACGACAGACATAGCCTTAAACCACAGCGATTTTACTCCGATTCTTTGACGATCAGATTTACTTTTGCGGAAACGCCGGGGTGCAGCTTGACCTCAAAACTGTACTCGCCAAACGTTTTAATGTCGGACTTCATAACAATCTTCTTTTTGGATAGATCCGTCCCAAAGCGCTGGTTCATTTCGTCTGCAACCTCTTTGGCAGTTACCGCGCCAAACAGTCTGCCGCCCGTCCCAGCTTTTGCAGAAATCGAGATTGTTTTGCCGTCAATTTTAGCACAGTCGGCTTTTGCTGCTTCCAGCGCAACTTGCGCGTGATGAGCCGCCGCCTCGTCTTTTGTCTTTTTTTCATTTAGAGCGGCCGCATTTGCCTCTACGGCAAGCCCCTTTTTTAATAGGAAATTTTTGGCGTATCCATCGGATACTTTGACAAGGTCGCCGGCTTTTCCGGTCCCCTTCACATCTTGTTTTAAGATTACCTGCATAGTTTCATCCTACCTTTCATTCTTTGCGTTCTTGTGCGGCGGCATATTCTTCAATAATTGCAGCAAGACGCGTACGAGCCTGATGACAGTCCGTGTCTTTAATTTGCGCTCCAGCCATTGTATGATGGCCGCCGCCGCCCATTTTTTCCATAATTACTTGTACGTTAAACGCCCCCATAGAGCGGGCGGAGATATTCACGGTTCCGCCGTTGGCGTAAAGCACAAACGAGGCTTTCACCCCGCTGATATTTAAAAGCTCATCTGCCGCCTGAGGAGCAATAACACGCATGTCATCCCCGGAAGAATCACATACTGCGATAGCACAGCCGTGCAGTAGCTCCGCGCCGGAAACGATTTGCGCGCGGCGGCGATAGGAATCAATGGTTGAAGAGAAAAGCTCCCGTACCGAAATCGTATCCGCACCTAACCGTCGCAGATAAGCGGCAGCTTCAAACGTGCGGACGCCGGTTTTCATGACAAAATTTTTGGTATCCAGCATGATGCCGGACAGCAGAGCCTCGGCTTCCGTGCGATTTAAACGGCATGCGTCGCCAAGATACTGGATCAATTCGGTCACCATTTCAGATGCGGAAGAAGCAAACGGCTCATGATAGAAAATAACAGCATTGTCGATATGGTTGACCATTTTGCGGTGATGGTCGATGACAACGACCTGTTTGCAGCGCCGATAAATATCAGGGCTTTCAATCAAATCAACCGTATGGGTATCCGTAATAATCAAAAGGGTTTTGTCCATGACCAAATCTATAGCCGTTTCCGGAAGGCAAATCATATTTTGTTCTTTGTTTTCAACCAGACGGCGCACTAAGACATCGGCAAGATTGCGCCGTGAATCCAATACGATATAAGATTCCTTCCCAAGGCAGCGGCAGGCTTTCGCCAGACCAATAGCGGAACCAAGCGAATCAAGATCGGCAAAGCGATGCCCCATAACCAATACATTGTCGCTGCTTTTAATCAGTTCAGCTAAGGCGGAAGCTACAATACGCGTCTTAACTTTGGTCTGTTTTTCCACGCCTTTTGAAAAACCGCCGAAAAATTCATAGCCGGTTTTGGTTTTGACGGCAACCTGATCTCCACCCCGGCCAAGAGCCATTTCCAAAGCCTGCCGCGCTTCGTTCTCAGCGCGGTGCAGCGTGTCGATGACTGGTGCCACGCCGATAGAGAGTGTAACCGGCGTCCTGTTTTCTGTTTCAACCGCGCGTACTTGATCCAGCACCTCAAAGCGGTTGCGGAACATTTTTTCAAGATCTTGCTGTTCTACTATCATGAGATAGCGGTCGTGGTCTGTCCGACGGATAAAACCAGTTGTACTGTCAGCAAAAGCCTGAATGGTATTGCGCACATCGTTTAATAATTTTAAGCGGTTGCCGTCGGCCTCTTTGCCAATGGTTTCTTCGTAATTGTCAATCAGCATTATCAGTACGACGGGGCGCCTGCGTTCCGACTCCTGCCGGATAAGCTCAAGCTTTGTGACGTCAACAAAATATAGCAGACAGAATGGCTGTTCACCTTCTGTTCTAAGCGTGTAGACCTCATAGTAGCCTTTGCCGCATTTTACGCGGTGCGGACTGCGTTCAAGCAAGTCGGAAAGATCTTCTTCAATAAGGGAGCGTAGCGCATAACCGAATATATCCTGTTTGTTATTTAAAACTGTTGCCCGGAACATTTCGTTATACCAGACGATTTCGCCTTGCAGCGAGACCAGCAAAGAAGGAATGGGAAAATGGATCAGGCCGGCTTCGTTTCGGTCTGAAACCGCCTTCCCCATAGAGGTAATAACCTTATGGAGATCCTGCTGGATCCGCCAGATCCGTACAGCCGCCAAAATATCAAGTAACAGTACGATCGGAGTAAAAATAAAAAACAAGAGCCGGTTGGCAAAAAACAACACACCGCACATCACCAAGCTAATGGCGATCAGCATGATATTCAACGGCCGAACCAGCCAAAAACGTTTCGGCTTCACTGCAGCAACCCTCCTTTAGGCAATCTGTCAGACTTCCATGATGATCGGCAGGATCATAGGACTGCGTTTGGTCTTTTTATAGATATAATTAGACAGCGCGTCTTTTATACCGGTTTTAATTCCGCCCCAGTCACGCACATCTGCGGCAAAACATTGATCAATTACGTTGCGTACGACTTGCCGTGCGTCTGTCATCAGCCCTTCTGCCTCGCGTACATAAACGAAACCGCGGGAAATAATATCCGGGCCGGCCAAAAGCGTGCTGGTAGCCTTTTCAATTGTCAAAACAACAATAATCAAACCGTCTTGGGCCAAATGCTGACGGTCGCGCAGAACGATGGTGCCGACGTCGCCAACACCCAGACCGTCCACCAAAACACGTCCCGCAGGGACCGTTTCTCCTTTTTTCATTTCATCAGCCGTAAGCTCCAGTACCTGGCCAATATCTCCGATATAGATATGATCCTGTGGGATTCCCATGGTCTCAGCGAGTTTAGCGTGTGCTCGCAGATGCTTATATTCTCCATGCACCGGCATGAAAAACTTGGGCTTTGTAATGGCCATAACCAATGCCAGTTCATCCTGGCAGGCATGCCCGGAGACATGCACCTCATACATAGCCTCATACACCACTTCCGCGCCGAGACGCAGCAAATCGTTTACAACGCGTGTGACATGTTTTTCATTACCCGGGATAGGGGTTGCAGAAATAATGATGAAATCGCGTGAAGATACGTTTACCTTTCGATGATCGCCGCTTGCCATACGGGAGAGCGCCGACATCGGCTCCCCTTGGCTGCCGGTAGTGATGACGACAAGCTGCTCCTCTGGATAGCGGGAAAGCTGATCGATATCAATCAAAAGCCCTTCCGGTGCGGTTAAATAACCAAGCTCCATTGCGACGGAAACAACGTTTTCCATGCTTCTGCCGGAAACGGCAACTTTACGCCCATAGCGTTCTGCAACGGAAAGAATTTGCTGAATACGATGGATATTGGATGAGAACGAAGCGATGATGATCCGCCGTCCCTCCGCACGATTGAACAGGCCCTCAAAAGAACGGCCGACTTTGCGTTCACTGGGGGTAGCACCAGGACGCTCTGCATTTGTCGAATCGGAAAGAAGGCACAATACTCCTTTTTCCCCAAGCTCAGCTAAACGGGCAAGATCCATCATCCCGCCTTCAATGGGGGTATAGTCAATTTTAAAATCCCCTGTTTGGATGATAATGCCTGCGGGAGAATGGACGACAATGCCCATTGCATCCGGGATAGAATGATTCACGTGGATGAATTCCACCTTCATACAGCCCATCTGCACTGTTTGACGCGGGCTTACCACAAACAGCTTTGCCGAGGAAAGAAGACCGTGTTCCTTCAGTTTTCCTTTGATTAAGCCAATCGCAAGAGGCGAGGCATAGATCGGAAGGTCAAAGCGCTTCAAAAGATAAGGGATAGCGCCGATATGATCCTCATGGCCATGGGTAATGACGATCCCCTTGATTTTTTTTATATTGTCCTCTATAAAAGTAAAATCAGGGATGACAAGGTCAACGCCCAACATATCTGCATCTGGAAAGGCCAGGCCGCAATCGACGATAAACATATCGTTTTGGCATTCGTAGAGTGTCATGTTTTTCCCAATTTCATTGAGCCCGCCAAGCGGAATGATTCGAATTGGGATCTTTTTTGCAGAGGAACGCGGCTTTGCAGCCTGTCGGCGTGTATTGGTACGCTGCGGGCTTTTTTGTGCGTTATAGTATGACTGAACATTGGGATATTTTGTCCCGCGCCCGTTTTCATCCGCGCTTTTGGCACTTGCTGTTTTAGAAGCTGCGCTCAGCTCTTTCATAAGTTCATCCGGCTTAAAAGGCACGTTTTGCCTCCTGCGCGAAGCCTGTGTACGAGGCTTTGCCTTTTTTTTCGGCGCAGGTTCCTGTAAAGTGTAGTCCATATCCAATGGCTTTGTTGCTGTTTCTTTCCGCAATGCTTTTCCCTCACTTCGGTTGTGTTAGGGCAATTTAGGCCAAACCACCAAAACCGACTTTTTCAGCAGAGAAAGTCGGCGCCCTTTATGTAATGTATCGTTCAAAAAATCCGCCCGCATACGGTGCGGTCAGCCGAGTGATGCAGCCGCTTTTACTTTCCGTTCCTAATTATGCGGCACATACTTTAATCTCAGTTTAATCTGCTTTCCGTACATCCATTTGTCCTTTTATTGTAAAGCAAATATCTTGCCATGTCAAGCCGTACGGCCTGCTTGGAGAGCAGAAAAATGCACAACGGCTTTAAAAGGCATCGGCAACAGTGCTGCCAAATTTCTAAAAAGGCCCTTCCCTTTTTCTTGCCCGTATGCTACGATGAGGCTGCGAAGATGCAAGTTTGTTTCGGAAAGGATGAGCTTGATGAGAAGATATCCTGTTTTGTTGAAAGATGTCCAACTGGATGATTCGTTTTTTACAAAGTATGCGGATCTTGTCCGCCGCGAGGTAATCCCTTATCAGTGGGAGGCGTTGAATGACCGGATACCTGGTGCGGAAAAAAGCGGTTGCATACATAATTTTCAAATTGCGGCGGGAGAAGCACAAGGGGCGTTTATCGGCTTTGTCTTTCAGGACAGCGATCTTGCCAAATGGCTGGAAGCTGTTTCATATTCACTTCAGCAATATCCTGACCCTGAATTAGAGAAAACGGCCGATGAAGTGATCGATCTGATTGGGCGTGCGCAGCAGCAGGACGGGTATGTTGATACCTATTTTATTGTAAAGGAACCGGAAAACCGTTTTCGGAATTTTAGGGACTGCCATGAACTTTACTGCTGCGGGCATTTGACGGAAGCCGCCGTTGCTTACTACCGTGCTACGGGAAAACCCCGCCTGCTTGAAATTGCAAAACGGTTTATTGACTGTATCAGCAGCAGGGTTGGAACGGAGGAGGGAAAACTGCCCGCTTACCCTGGGCATGAAGAATTGGAGCTGGCATTGATAAAGCTTTTTGAGGTCACGGGAGATACAAAGTATCAACAGCTTGCATCTTATTTCATTGAAGAGCGTGGTCAGGCTCCCCATTTTTTTGAAAAAGAGCGGGCTTTGCGCGGCGACACCTTTTACTTTGAAGGGAATGACCGGCAGCCAGAACGCTATTTCCAGTCGCATTCGCCGGTTAGAGAACAGAAAGAAGCGGTTGGCCATGCGGTGCGCGCCGTTTATCTATATACGGCAATGGCCGATATTGCGATGCGAACCAATGATGAAAGCTTAAAAACGGCATGCCGTACATTATTCCGTTCCATCTGTGACAAGCGTATGTATATTACGGGCGGAATTGGTTCGACTGTCGAGGGGGAAGCGTTTACCTTTGATTACGATTTGCCGAATGATACAAATTATGCGGAATCCTGCGCGTCAATTGGACTGATTTTTTTCTGCCGTCGCATGCTGGAAATGGACGGGGAAGCACAGTATGCAGAGGTAATGGAACGCGCCCTGTATAACAATGTACTGGCCGGGATAGCACTCGACGGGAAATCTTTTTTCTATGTAAATCCGCTTGAAGTTTTTCCCGAAGCGAACCGCATGGATCCGCACAAAGCACATATTAAGGCGGTTCGGCAAAAATGGTTTTCCTGCGCCTGCTGTCCGCCAAATATTGCGCGGCTGCTGGCTTCTTTGCCGGAATATATCTATCAAACGGATGAAACAGGCTTCACTGTGAATCTCTTTATTGGATCTTCCGCGTCATTTAGAGGCGGGAAGATCATACAAAAGAGCGCTGTCCCCAACAGCGGGGACATTTCCCTGACCGTCTCGCTCCCGCAAGAAGAGCATTTTACCCTACGGGTACGCAAGCCGGAATGGAGCGGTGAATGCACGGTAACGGTAAACGGGAAACCTTTTATGCCCGAAATCAAAAATGGGTATTTTTGTATTGCACGAGTGTTCCGTGATGGGGATCAGATTTGTTTCAACATGGAGATGCCGGTACGCCGCGTTTATGCCAATCTTCATGTGAGGGAAAACATAGGAAAAACGGCGGTAATGCGCGGGCCGTTGGTTTATTGCTTAGAGGAAAAAGATAATGGAGGCCAGCTGCATCTTTTGGCTTTGCCAAAGCGGGCGTGCTTTGCGGAAAAAGCAGGAGAAGGATTGTTTGCCGGAGTAACACTCTTGGAGACGCAGGGCCTGCGCCTTTTGGCGCCGGACGGAGAGCCGCTTTACACGTCGTCGCCGGATGTACAGACGGAGGTGCAGAAGCTTTCGTTCATACCCTATTTCTGCTGGGCCAATCGCGGGGAAAATGAGATGCTGGTGTGGATACGCGAGCCATCGCTTTTTTAAAATCCATTTTCTCCTTTCCTTTTGGCGGCGCCTGTGCTATACTAAGGAAAAAGCTTTTTGGAGAAGTTTTGCCGGAAGCTTTAGCGCTTTTAGGAGAAGGGACGTATGACGAACAACTACGATGTTATTATCATGGGCGGCGGCGTCGCAGGCCTTTATGCGGTACTGAATTTGGAGCCGGATCTGCGTGTTTTGCTGTTGTCGAAACGGGAACTCACGTTGAGTAATTCCAATTTGGCACAAGGAGGGATTGCAGCAGTATTCGACACCGCGCATGACAGCGTCCAAAAGCATATCAACGATACACTGGTGGCCGGCGGCTTCCGCAATAATCGGAAGGCGGTCGAAATTTTAGCTACAGAGGGGCCGCGTGATGTACAGCGCTTGATAGAGCTTGGAGTGGACTTCGACCGCACGGATACAGGGGAACCGCACTTGACTTTAGAAGGCGGGCATACCCGTGCGCGCATTTTACATCATAAGGATTGCACCGGAAAAGAAATTGTAGAAAAACTTATTGCAAACGTCAAAAAGCAAAAAAATGTGACGGTTTTAGAGAATCATGTCGTTTGCGACATCTGTAAGACAAGCAACACCTTTCATTTGGATGTCTTAGATGAAAACGGTACGCATACCGTGTATCATTCCCATTTTTTGGTCATCGCGTCAGGCGGCATAGGAAGAGTTTATGAATATACGACAAATTCCGCGATTGCAACAGGCGACGGGATCGCACTCGCTTACCGTATGGGCGCGGCGATCCGTAACCTGCATTATATTCAATTCCATCCTACAGCATTTGCAAATAAGAAAACACGTGAATGTTTTTTAGTGTCTGAGAGTGTGCGCGGGGAAGGGGCTTATCTTCTAAATTGTAACGGGGAGCGATTTATGCAGGAATACGACGAACGCCTTGAGTTAGCGCCAAGAGATGTCGTTTCCCGTTCCATCATGGAAGAGGCAAAACGGACGGGCTCCGATCATTTTTATCTTGATATCACCCATAAGGATCCGGATTTTATTCGTGGGCGCTTCCCTTTGATTTATGGAAACCTTTTAAAAGAAGGGTATGACATGACAAAGGAAAGAATCCCTGTTTTCCCCTGTCAGCATTATTTGATGGGCGGCATTAATGTGGATATCAATTCCAAGACGTCAATTGACGGCATGTATGCCTGCGGTGAATGTTCCCATACCGGCGTACACGGCGGGAATCGTCTTGCGAGCAATTCCCTGCTGGAAGGCGTGGTGTTTTCGCGCCGTTGTGCGGCGGAAATCAATATGCTGGCGAAATGCTGCCCACCGGATTTTGAAGATTATGCTTTTTCGAAACCGGAAGCAGCCGGGCAAATCCCGCACGGAATCCGTACGGAAACCCGTGCAATTATGCAGAAAGCTTATTTTGTAACACCGGACCGGACGGCGGCAAAAGAAGGTTTTGAGCGCATCTGTAAATTGAAAGAGCAGCTTGACAACGCTGCGTATGAAGTAAACCGCGACTATGTAGAGGCAAGAAGCCTTGTTACAGTGGCCTACATTATTTTGAAGGAAGTTATAGAAGAATAAAAGGAGGACAGTGTGATGGTTTTGCCGCAGTTTTATGTAGATGATTTGATTAAGCGCGCTGTGATAGAAGATATAAACTATGTCGATGTGACAACCGACTATCTGGTTGATGAAAACAATAGGACATCAGCTAAACTGATTGCAAAAGATGAAGGGATACTGGCCGGAATAGACGTGGCGCTTCGTGTTTTTACCCTTTTGGACGCAGACACGGCCTTTGAGATCTTGAAGCATGATGGGGACAGCGTAGTTAAAGGAGACGTAATTGCACGGATTTCTGGTAAGACACGCGTTCTATTAAAAGGCGAACGTACGGCATTGAACCTTTTGCAGCATATGAGCGGCATTGCAACCATGACAAACCGCTGTGTTAAGCTGGTCGAGGGTACAAATGCTGAAATTACGGATACCAGAAAAACGCTGCCCGGATTGCGTGCACTGCAGAAATATGCTGTAGTATGCGGAGGCGGAAAAAATCATCGCTTTAATTTAAGCGACGGCGCTATGCTGAAGGATAATCACATCGATGCTTATGGGTCGCTGACTGGCGCAGTGGCCGCATTGCGTAAAAAAATAGGGCATATGGTAAAAATAGAAGTTGAAACCCGGACACTTGAGGAATTGGATGAAGCGCTGTCGGCAGGAGTAGATGTCATTATGCTGGACAATATGGATTGCGACACAATGCAAGAAGCGGTTCGGCGTACCAATGGGAGAGCGCTGTTAGAGGCATCGGGAAACATTACACAGGAAAACATTCGTCAGGTAGCGGCATGCGGTGTGGATATCATTTCGCTTGGTGCGCTGACACATTCTGTAAAATGTTTCGATATTTCTATGCGCATTGGTTAAACATCTGACACATTTACCTAAATAGCCTGTATGTTTGAGAAAAATTTCCGTTGACGAAAAGGAAATAATCGGATATACTGAATATGTTGTTTCGGTTGTATATGATTTTTGCCGTATGTCGGAATCCGGCAGGATCAGTACACCGTTATCTCCCAATGTGGCAAAGGCTGTTCTCCCAATCGGTCTTTGCTTTGAAAAGCAGAGGATTTCCCCAATCCCCTGCTTTTCTTTTTTATATGTTGTCACATATATGGATAGGTGCTGCATACTATGAAAACAGAACAAGGGCGTTCATCTGAACGCCCTTGTTCTGTTTTCATAGAGTGGGAATAAAAAGAGTTCCCGAAGGATCGCCTTGTTCCTGCCGCTGTCAGGCATCCGGTTTTGTTTGCAGCGGCGGAATGGAGGATATATGTGTTCCATTGCGGGCGAGCTTTCTTTCGATCAGTATGCCGATAGACCGGATCAAGCGGCACATGCTATGCAGCAGGCATTAGCGCGGCGCGGACCAGATCAGTCCGGCTTTTTTTGCGGCGGTCACTGCACCTTGATTCATAATCGTTTAAGTGTTATAGATCCGGAAAACGGGCGGCAGCCAATGAGGGTAGAGGCAAAGGGAAAACGGTGCACCATCGTTTATAATGGGGAGCTTTATAATACCACCGAACTGCGGCAAGCACTCTTACAAAAAGGGTGGGGGTTTCGAACAGCTTCAGATACAGAGGTACTGTTGGCGGCATATTTGGAGTGGGGTGTGGAAAGCTTATCCCGATTAAATGGTATTTTTGCATTTGCGGTATGGGATGAGCAAGAGGAAACCTTATTTCTGGCAAGGGACCGCATGGGGGTAAAGCCGTTGTTTTTTATGCAGAAGGATTCTTTATTCCTTTTCGCATCTGAGATAAAAGGGATTTTAGCGCATCCGGCAGCCGATGCAAAAATCGACGAACAAGGCGTAGCAGAACTGTTACTGGTGGGGCCGGGGCGCACGCCGGGCTGCGGCGTATTTTATGGGATAAGAGAGCTGAGGCCGGGCGAGTATATGATGGTTTCTCGAAAGGGGATACAGAAAAAGCGGTGGTGGAAGCTGCTGGATGCGCCGCATACGGAGAGCTTTGAACAGACGGCAGACCATGTCCGTTTTCTTGTGACGGATGCAATTGAACGTCAGCTTGTATCGGACGTTCCGCTGGGGACATTCCTATCCGGTGGGTTGGATTCCAGCTTAATTTCTGCATTGGCGTCAAAATCCACGAATGGCGCAACACTTAAAACCTTTTCTCTCACATACCGCGATAACCAGCGGTACTTTAGGGCAAGCCGTTTCCAGCCTGACAGTGACGATCAGTATATCGGGGAAATGGCAGGAGCAATTGATAATGAACACCATATCGTGACACTTGAACACACCGATTTGGCAAAAGCATTGTTTACTGCGGTCGATGCACGGGATCTGCCGGGTATGGCGGATGTGGACAGTTCGCTGCTCCTATTCTGTAAGGAAATAAAAAGGCATGTGACCGTAGCACTGTCGGGAGAATGCGCGGATGAGATCTTTGGGGGATATCCATGGTACCGGGATCCGGCAATTAGGCAGCAGGCGGGATTTCCATGGGCACAGTCGAATCATTGGCGTAAATCCTTTTTACGGGATGAATTTGCGGAAAAGTTTCCTGCGGACGACTACCTTATGGAACGGTACGAGGCCACGCGGAAGGATACCGATGTTTTATCGGATACTACTGAACAAGAACGCAGCATGAAGGAAATGATGCGCTTGAACATAGACTGGTTTATGCAGACGCTTTTGGATCGGAAAGACCGTATGAGCATGTATAACGGGCTGGAGGTGCGCGTCCCCTTCTGCGATCATCGAATTGCCGAATACCTCTACCGTATCCCTTGGGGATATAAGAATTATCAGGGCCGGGAAAAAGGGCTTTTACGCTATGCCATGCGCGGGCTGCTGCCCGAAGACATTCTCTGGCGCAGAAAAAGCCCTTATCCCAAAACATTCCATCCAGACTACTATACACTGCTTTGCGATATGCTCCGCACCGTTTTGTCCGATCCCGCTGCGCCGATCTATCAGATTTGCAAAAAGGAGCCTTTAGAGGAGCTCTTAAAAAGAAAGAGCGATGTGCGCTGGTATGGGCAGCTTATGACGACACCGCAGACCATAGCTTATTTTTTGCAGCTCAATTATTGGCTTGAAAAGTATCGTGTCAGGGTAGCCTAAGAGATCAATACATTTTAAACGAATAAAGCCGCGCGGAATATTCCGTGCGGCTTTATTCGTTTAAAAACAATTAACCGGCGTGGCGCTTTTTTCGCAAAGCCATCCAGAAGAAATAGCAAAAACAAATCAAAATCGAGAGCATACTGGCGGCAGGAGCAGCAAGCCCCATTAAAAACAAGCTTCCATTGGCAACTTTACCCAACAGATAAGTCATGGGAATTCGGACGCCAAAAGTGGCGATCATGCTGTGGATAAAGGAAATGAGCGCACGGCCTTCCCCGCTGAAATATGTATTCATACAGAAGACGAAACTTACTAAGATGCAGTCTATACTGTAAAAGTGAAGATATTCCCCCGCCGCCTTCATCACTGCCGTGTCATTTGTAAAGATGGAAGCGAGAGTTTGGGGGAAAAATTGTGCGTAAATACAAAACGCGACGCCAAAAATCAAAGAGAGCCCAATCCCCCAGCGAAGAGAAGCGCGGGCGCGGTCCTCCCTCCCGGCACCGACATTCTGCGCTGTAGCAGTTGCTACGGCAGAAGCACAAGCGTTTGGCGGCAGCATAGCAAATACGATAATCTTTTCTACCACGCCTACCGCGGCGGAAGCAATCAAGCCCATAGTATTGATGATTGCTGTGATCACAAGGAAAGACACATTTACAAGGGCGTCCTGCAAAGCGATCGGGATTCCGACTTTTAAGATGGCACGCAGCGACGCTCCGTCAATTCGCAGATCCTTTTTCGAAAAGGGAAAAGCAAGGCCCTTTTTCGAAAGATAAAGAAGGGAAGCAAGGAAGCTGATGGCTTGTGCGGCGACTGTTGCAACCGCTGCACCGGCTGCTCCCATACCGAGCAGCCCTGTCAGAAGGAAATCACCCGCAACGTTGACTATGCAGGCAAGCATAATGAAGTAGACAGGGGTTTTGGCGTCCCCAACGCCGCGAAAGATACCGCTAACAGCGTTATATCCGATAATAAAGGGAATACCACATGCGCAGATTAAAATATACTGGCGGGTAAACGCCACTGCTTCAGCAGGTGTTGCCATAACCGCGACAGAAGCATCGGTACAAAGAAGCATGACGGGGGTCAGAATAACAGCAAGAATGATGAACAGGACGGCGAGCGTACCCACTGCCTTTGCCGCATGCTGCTCATTGCGTTCTCCGACGCAGCGTCCGATGAGCACGGTCCCGCCCATAGAAATACCTAAGATAATACCCGTAATGGTCTGCATCACCTGACTGCCAATTGCGACAGCCGATACAGCGGCAGAATTGGCAAATTGCCCGACAACAAAAAGGTCGACCGCTCCGTAAAGTGCTTGAAGAAAGCTGGACAGCAGGAAAGGCAGCGCAAAACGTATAAGCGCTTTCCCTATATGCCCTCTTGTGAGAGAATAACGTTCATCCACTCAAATCATCCCCTTAACCAAAATAAACCGGATAAAATACCAGGAATGCACCCGGTGTTTTATCCGGCATCTATCTTTATTTATGTTATGCGGTGAACGTACTTTATTATAGCAAAGTAATAAAAAGATATCAAGATCAATGTTTTTTTGCCTGCTTATGCCGAATTTTGGGGCTAGTATTGATCAAAACCAATCCGGCGGATAAGACAAGGATAAAAGCCAGTATTCCGCCAATCCACAAAGAAGGGACGGCGCAGCACAACCCGATGGAAAAAACAGCAAAACAGCCAGCCAGTAGAAGGATCATTACGCCGACTGCACGGCAAAGACGCTTTTCGTCGTATTGGGCTTTTTCTGCCGGAGACATCGTGTTGTAGCCGGAAATCAAATTGGCGCCTTTCCCAAGCAGCAAAAAGATACCGACTCCGCACAGAAAGAGAAAAGTGATCGCAAAAATACATCCAATCAACAATATTACATTAGGTTTCATCCGGTTTTGCATCTCCTTTGTCCGATGTAAGGGATAAGCATACGACTTCCGGCCGGTTGAATATGCGGAATGGAAATAGGCTGTTTCCAAGACCGCGGCTGATGACAAGCGTGGTTTTTCCAGAATGATGGACACCGGACGTATATGGAGGAAACCAACCTTGTTCTGGTGCAAGCAGCCCGCCGATAAAAGGAAGACGGATTTGTCCGCCATGGGCATGGCCGCTCAGCACGAGAGGTATGCCGGCGGCGCAATAGAGCGGCAACAGATGCGGCCGATGGGAAAGCAGCATAGCGCAGCCGCCGCCCGCCTTAAGGTACAATTCTTTCAGTATCCTCCCGTGCAGCGGGCTTCCAGCGCGGTTTCCAAAACGCTCTTTAGAGGCGGCTATATCCGCAAGTCCGATCACCGGAAGCGATTCCCCGTCCCGGTATAGATAAGCGTATTGGTCAACCAATACGCTGACCCCGCAAGAGGATAAGACAGCAGACATTTTATCTACACGCTGTTTTTCCGTTTCGTGGTTGCCCATTGCGGCGAAAACCGGCGCAATTTTAACAAGTCCTTTGCACAGCTCGCGTGCGGGAAGAAAGCGTTCGTCATGTGTGCGCCGTTTATCTGCAAGATCACCGGTCAACACAATATAGTCCGGTTTGCAGGCAGCCACGCAGGCAAGCAGACGCCGCTGCTGTGGGCCAAAGCGCTTATTATGCAGATCGGAAAGCTGAACAATGCGGCAGCCGTCAAAGGGGTTTGGCAAATCAGGCAACGGGATGGTATAGTGGGAAACGGTTAAGCTGTTGTTTTGCCAGTATAAAAAAAGGAAAGCAAGCAGCAGGGCAAGGAAAAGGACGCCCCAAACAATAATCGGCATGTGGTGGTTCTCCTATACCGCGGTGTTGCGGCCAATGAATGCGTACAGCGAATCTAAAACGGTATTGCGGCAAAAATCATTTAGGATTTCATGCCGTCCCTTTTCTACCAATTCCATGGAGACATCCCGCATCCCAGCGCTTTCAAGCCATTTATATACCTGCCGGATTCCTTCCCCGTAGTTCCCGAGCGGGTCGTCAGCCCCGCTTATCAGAAGGATAGGCAGCTCTTTTGGAAGCGTGCGTGCCCATTTCTCCGAAGAGACAGCGGTCAGCATCCGGTACAGATCAAGGTAGGCTGAAACAGTAAAAGTAAAGCTGCAAAGCGGATCTGCCGCATAGCGATCGCGCTGTGCCTTATCTCCTGTGATCCAAGCGTTTTCAGATGGATCATCAGGGAAGCGGTCGTTGAATCCGCTGAATCCAGCTTCTTTTAAAAAGCGGCTGCGGTAAGTCCCGCCTTTCAGCCATTGTATAACAGTAGCGATCGGAATGGCTATGCGCGCCAACGGGTTCTTTCCGCTTGTTCCCATAATGACAGCCCCGGCATAATCCGTTCCGTATTCAGAGAGCACGTTGCGCACAATAAAGGAGCCCATACTGTGACCAAGAAGGAAAATAGGCTTCCCTGGAAATTCTTGTTGCATACATGCAGTCAACCGATGTACATCCTCCGGGACAATACGAAAACCATTTTTTTCAGCAAAAAACCCCAGCTTCCCGCTCTGCTGCGCCGCCTTCCCGTGGCCTAAATGGTCATGGCCGCATACGGCAATTCCACGCGCGCAGAAATATTCAGCCAAAGGCCGATAACGTTCAAAATACTCGCACATGCCGTGGGAGACCTGCAAAACCGCAGACGGTTCCCGCGTCTGCGGTAAATAAAGGGTATAGGCAAGTGTCGTTTTATTGTCGGAGGAGGAAAAAAATCCGTCCGCACGGGATATATCCATAAAAAACCCCCTAAAGCAGTATAGACGCTTGCAAGGCGTCAATAGCTGTTTTTAATCTGCTCTTTTGCAAGTGTTACCAACTGACGGTCGTTGTCATAGCTCAGAATACTGGTAGCGTGATTGATTTCTACCCATTTGATCTGTGCAATTTCTTCCTCCTGCGGAGTATAGTCATAAGTAAGCGCACGGGCGAGAAAATAGATCACGTCTTTGGTTGTCTCTTTTTTCGGCGCATAAGTAATAACGTGACGGAAGCTGGTATCTAAGGCCACTTGGATTCCGGTTTCCTCCATTATTTCCCGGACAGCGGTTTCTTCCTCTGTTTCCGTTCCTTCTACATGCCCTTTGGGAAAAGACCAGTGGCCGCCGTTTTGATTTTTGATGAGCAGCAGCTCGATATTGCCATGGAATTTACGGTATACAATTGCACCGCAAGATTTTTCGTGCTGCATGAAACGGTTCCTCCTATCAAATTGAAATAATTGTCATTATTATACCACAAAGCGCTGTGATTTGTTTGAATATATTTTGAAAAAGGCATTTTGCCCGTATTTTCGCTGCCTGCTACGACAAATTGAAAAGCTTTTGGGCATCATTTGCACAGCAATATGGAACGATAGCGATTCTTTTCCCCGATACTATTGTAGCACAGGCAGCAAGTTGCTGCGGTTAAACACAAAACAGAAGGCCTTCCAAGAAGGCCTTCTGTTTTGTGTTTATTTTTCTTCAGAGGCATACCGCCCGGCGAGGCGGCCTAATGTGAGCGCCATAGAATGGCTTAACCCAGGGACAGTGAGCGGATACTCACCGGAAAAACGGTCACCCTGTACGTTGCCTGCCACGTACAGGCCTTTTATAATATTGCCTTCTGCGTCATAACAGCGGCAGTACTGATCGCTTTCAAGCCCGCCAAGGCACACAATCATCACAGCAGGAAGAAATTTTGTGGCGTAAAACGGCGGAGATAGGACTGGGAACAGTCGCTTTGGCTGTTTAGAAAAATCAGTATCGTGTTTTTGGGCACAAAGCTGATTATAACGCGCAATTTCCTTGAGCGCTTTTTCTTTGGGCATACCGGTCTTATCGATCAGCTCTTCTAACGAATCCGCTTTCAGCATACTGCCGTCTGCAACCGCTTTATCCAGTATTTCTTGTGAGGTAAAGCAATCTATCGTCCCTAACTTGTGGTTGACATCCTGTCGGCGGGAGAAAGCTTCGTCCATAACATAGCAGACAGAACCATGGTTTGGCGTAATATGCGGTACATAAGAAGCCCAGTTTCCGTCTGCAATCTGCCATGCCATTTTGCCGGGTTGAATATTTATTTGGTTATTGATCTGCTGGCCGGGGCAATCTTCGTTTACAAAACGCTCCCCATTTCTGTTTAACAGGAGAAAACCAGACGCGCCGAGTGCGCCGCCCATATGATGGCCCATTGGTGCATGGGGGCTGTCCTGCATTTTTGCGCCCGCCCAAACGCCCATACGATGCCCGTCGCCTGTGTTGGAAGGCTGTACATTGCGGTCATAGCTGGTCCATAGGCGTGGTGCGTCGATAACATACGGGCAGAAATGCTGCAACATTTTTTCATCGCTTGAATAATCTCCGGTTGCCAAAATAACGCCTTTTTTTGCAAGGGCTTTGACAAAATGCCCATCCGGCTTTTGTGCCACCGCCCCAATAACGCGTCCGTCCGTATCTTTCAGCAGCTTCTTTGCAGGGGTGGAAAAATAACTTTTTAAGAGGCCTGTTTTCTCTGCAAGCGCATAATTGCCTTTGAAAACGCGAAGGTGTGTAGGGCGTATCCAAACGGTCGTCTGATAGCATTTAAAATTTTCCTGTTCATTGGAATAGCCGTCCGGCTCCGGATAGCGGCGGGGCTGAACCCAGCAGTTTGCCCCTTGCGGCACAGGAGAAATAGTCGTATCCAAAACGGGTAGATTCGGATAACCTTCTAAGTACCAATCAAACGCTTGACCGGCATTTTCCGCCCATGCGTTTAAAATTGCCTCATTCACCCGATAGCCCATATCATGCATGAGATCGGCTACTACCTGCTTTTTGTCGATATGTTCCCGATTCCACTTTTTCGCTATTTTGCTGTCCAAGATAGCGAAGTCTCCTGAGCGTGCCTGCGGAATCAGGCACTTCTCAAAGATGACAACTTTGCTGCCGTGTTCGGTAGCCTCTCTTGCTGCCGCCACACCGGCCAGTCCTGCCCCGATAATCAATATATCGGTTTCTACAGTCTCGTCAATCTCTTCTTCACGGATCTGCGGTTCCACACCGACCCATTCTTCATGCAATGGGTCGCGTTGGAAAGAATGAAATTGTGCTGCCATTAATGGCTCCCCTCTCTGTTATATATAAAAACGGCATTACCATTTTTCTCAAATATCATTTTCTGTTACTGGCAGAAAAAGCGAATACAGATGCCGCGTTGTGCATGATGTATCCCGCTTTATTTTATCTGTTTGAAAAGGCGCTTTTATTCTGAAAGCGCCCGTCTGAGCCAGATATCCGCAATATCCATTGCGGCGAATAGGCCCTGCTTTACACTTTTTTTCACAACCATATCCTGAGGCTTTACATCTCTTCCGGTACGCATCAGCTGTACCATAACTTCTTGCGCCATAGGACGCCCGTGTTCTTCTTTGGTGCTGAGAACTTGAAGCATTACGACAAAGGGGTCCTGCATACTGCCGTAATATAACGTATTGCCGCAGCGCACCAGCGGCTTATCTTTATACTGAAAGAATGGGCTTGCAGTATCTTCCATGAAAATCCCTCCTGTTCCATTGCTTGTGTCCGTCTTTGTCGTAAAGGATCCTGTGAACCCCAAAGAAATAAGACGGACAGTCTATTATTTTTATTTTATTTTAACACACCGTGTGATGTCTGTAAACATTGGGGGAGTAGGTTTTAAAAAGTGTTTACACAAAAAGCGCACAGGCATTGAACCGCTCCGGTAAAAACGGACAATAGACAAAAGCCCCCTAATGTAGGAAAATAGAACTACATTAGGGGGTCTTAGTATGTCGGGAAAAAAAGGAATGAAAAAGTATCCGGAGGGAATACGGAAAGAAGTAGTGGCACGAATCGGCGCAGGAGAAAGCCAATGTGCTTTGAGCCGAGAATATGGAATCAGCCGATATGCTATTCAGTGCTGGCTGAAGGAGCCAGTCCTTCCCAAGACACGAGGACGTAAACCTGCAAAAACACTGGCGGAGTACAAGGCTGAGAACAAACGGCTTAAGATGGAAAATGAGCTGCTGCGGGATTTTCTGCGATCCACAGGAAGGAAGTGAGGCCAAAGACAAAATATGAAGTAATCTACCGGCACAGAAAGGAATATCCGGTATCCGTTATGTGTTGCTTCTTTCAGGTATCCCGAAGCGGATACTATGATTTCGTGCATCGTCTGGGCAGACCGGAGAAAGACGCGGCTCTTGCAGAAATCATCGCGGAGGAGAGAAAGCGTAGCTTTCGTACCTATGGATACCGCAGGATGTGGCTGATGCTGAAGAAACGCGGCATCCACCGCAATCCCAAGACTATCCTGCGTATCATGGAGAAATACGGCTTGCCTGCAGAAATTCGCCGCCGCAGAAAGTGGCAGCAGATGGGACAGCAGCTACACAAATATGAGAATCTGCTCAACAGGGAGTTCCAGGCGGACAGGCCCAACAGCAAATGGGTAACGGATATTTCCTACATCCACACCAAGCAAGGCGTACTATATCTGTCCATAATCCGGGATCTCTACGACAACAGCATCGTGGCCTACAAGACCGGGACACAGCAGACGGTGAATCTGGTGCTGGACACCATTCGCCTGGTTATGCGCAGGGAGAAAAAGAGGGTCGCTGCGGAGTTACGGCTCCACAGCGACCAAGGGTTTCAGTATACCTCGCAAGCGTACTTCAACCTGACTAAAGAATACGGCATTACGCCTTCCATGTCAAGACGCGGAAACCCGTATGACAACGCCATGGCGGAAAATTTCTTCTCCATCCTCAAAACAGAGTGCATTTACCGCTACAAACCGGCGACCTTCTCGGAAGCCAACGAGATGATTGACCGCTATATCCATTTTTACAACCATGAGCGTATCCAGTTAAAGACTGGAGAGGCGCCGCTGACGCGACGCCTCTCCGCTTAAATCTTCATATTTCCCTACTTTGGTGCCTTTTTGTGCTGTCCGCACAATTTGGAGCGGTTCACATTCTGCCCATGCGCTTTTTTGACAGAAAAAATAATTTTGGCTTACAAACGGATGATTTCACCGTAAACCTCACCAGCACAATGTGCTGCGTTCGCTTCGTCCGTATCCAGATGCATTGCCGTTGCGTATTTTGGAGAAACGCGGACGACAACATCACCGAAAACGAGTGCCCGGCCTTCGGTTTCTACCTTTACCCAGACGATCTGCTTGTCCCGTACATTTAAAACGGCAGCATCCTCCGGCGTTGTGTGAATGTGCCGCTGTGCAACAATGACGCCTTCTTTCAGCTCAACTTCTCCGCATGGCCCCACCAGTTTACATGGACAGCTGCCGGAAAGGTCGCCCGACTCGCGGATAGGTGGAACCAATCCCAACGCCCTTGCATCGGTAAAGGAAACTTCGATTTGGGTCTGGGGGCGTTCCGGGCCAAGGATAGACATTGTAAGCTGGCCTTTAGGACCGACAACCGTAACTTTTTCATTTGTAGCAAACTGACCCGGCTGGGACAGATTCTTCTTATTGGAAAGTTCAAAGCCTTTTCCGAATAACGTATCCAGATCTTCGCGGGTAACGTGCAGATGACGTGCAGATGTTTCAACTAAAATTTTCATGACCAAAAGCTCCATTCTCCGGTTCTCCGGTATGTCTTGCGTATAAAAGAGGCCGAACCTTTGTCGCTGTGCACTTAGAACATGTGGCGTCGTTTATACTCATCCTTATTATACGCAAATACATACGGTTTTTCAATCCCCGTCTTATGTCAGTTGCGGGGAGTTAGGCCGAAGCTGACAGATAAAGCGTTGTCAATCTGCCCCATAGATTGGTCATCCAGCTGTCCCATCCGCTCTTTTAAGCGCCGTTTGTCGATGGTGCGGATTTGTTCCAGCAGTACAATGGAGTTTTTTTGAAGACCGCAGTTTTTGGCTGGAAGTGAAATATGTGTCGGCAGCTTGGCCTTTTCACACTGGCTGGTGATGGCTGCTGCAATAACAGTTGGGCTGAACCGATTGCCAACGTCGTTTTGTACTATTAAAACCGGACGGACGCCGCCTTGTTCGCTGCCTACGACCGGGCTAAGATCTGCATAATAAATTTCGCCTCTGTGTACTGTCATAGTTTGTTCTCCTCCGTTTTTTTGTTCCATTGCTGTATCATCATTATTTTGGGTGAATCTTTTCTTATTTATTCAAGTGATATGACGGTTTCTTTCAAGCTTTTTATTTCATCATATGCCGTCAGGACATTTTTTGTACGTATGAGCAAATGGGGGCTGCCTATTTAGAAAAGCAGTTTAAATATTTAAACTGTTCGCATACTGGATCCATTTTTTTGATAGACATTAAGGAAGAACGGTCATACAAGAAAGGGGCGTTTTTTGTGTTTATTCCATTGCTTGAGTTTTTGGGTTCGCATTTATTATGGTTTGCCTTGCATATTGAGGGGAGTTCGTTCCCAAAGCCGCTTTCTGCTGCCAAAGAAAAAGAGTGTTTTTTAAAAATGGAACAAGGAGATACGCATGCAAGGGATCTTTTAATTGAACACAATTTGCGTTTGGTCGCACATATCGCGAAGAAATACTATTCTATTACCAATGATCAGGATGATTTGATTTCAATTGGAACAATCGGTTTAATCAAAGCGGTAGGCACCTTTCAATATGAAAAAGGCACTCGTTTTGCGACTTATGGGGCGAGGTGCATTGAAAATGTAATACTCACACAACGGCTCTATTCCATATCAAACAGGGAAACCGTGACCCCTCTCCTTTGCGCTGGCAGGTCTGGGAACAGGAAAACGACCGTCTGTTTATCCTCTATCGCACGTTCTTTGGCTCTGTCGCCTATGCGCCGTTCTACATTCTGCGGTTCCCTTTCTATAAGGTGATAAACGTCAAGCAGACGAAATGGTATTTTGAACGGACGGAACACCCAGAACAACTGGTAAGCACTGCCGATAAGCTTCGATATTACCGCTGCGGGAAAAGACTGTTTCAATCGGAAGTGGCGGATTATGCCGGAATCAATACAAGCACCTATATTTCCTACGAATCCGGTGACAGGGATTACTATCCCATTGATAAGATGAAATGGATTGCCAATCTGTTTGATGTGGATATATTGAAATTGCTGGATGATTACAACCGCTTCCTATATGACGGGCAAGGCAAACAGATACGGAAGCTACGCAAAAGCATGGGTCTTACGCAATACCAGTTTGGAAAACGGATGGGGGTAAGCGCCGGGGCAGTGAAGCGGTGGGAAAATGACCGTGTCGTGATTTTTAAGTCAACTTGGGAAAAACTTGTCCATTTGGCGCATACAATCAGGGAACAAAAAACGGATAGAAAGGCGTAACAGCTTTTCTATCCGTTTTTTGTCTTTGAGTTTTATTATTTTTTTCATTACCAGTCAGGAAAACGGCTGTTCCCGGCTGCTCTCTATATGATAGTCTTTTTCAAACCTTTATTTTCAAAAATTATTTTTCAGTATTGCTCTTTATATCATTCAACAGTCTTATTTTTTCTTCTTTTGGACAGTTTAAGTTTTGAAGATAACTTGCAACTGCCTGTGCATGAACCTCAGATATCTTTTGCTGTAAGGCGGCAATATCCTCCTCCGCCGTTGGGTAATACACCACTACTTTCACCCATGGCTACCCTCCTTAACTTCAAATCGAACCTCATACAAAAAGTGTATGAGACTCAGCTTGTACGTTATGACGACTTACATGTAGAAACATTTTCACTTTGCGTTTTACCATATTTCAAAAATACTTATTATTGCAACAAGCCAAAAAAATGTTATAATGGAAGGGGCAGAAACAGCCCGAAAGCCGTTTCTGCCGTGTATGCATTAGTGGCGTTTATAACGCTTGCATGATTCGGCATCAATACCCTCGTCATACTCAACTACAGTGAGTCGGGAGTACATGTCATTAACATCCGCAACTTTGAAGCGGATTGCGAGATTAAGAAAGTCATCTTCCGATAGCTCAGTTCCTTCCGGAAATTCGTTCAACAACAAATCCAAGCCAATTTTGTATAAGGGATGATCTGTATCGATGATGGCACGAACGGAAGTCTTGAAGATATGCTCTTCCATGCCGATTGACACTGATAGGTACTCTATACCTTTCGCAACGTAAGACTCCATATTGAGTATAATACCATGATAAAAATCATCTGTGGTTTTTAATTTTTTCACCACAGGTGTTTGTATAAAGTGTAGCATAATAGCTACCTCTCTTTCTTTTAAAATTTTTCGGACTATTTTAAGTGCGTCCGATTTGTACACCTTTTTATTAGTACATTCCTATCGACTCATTTTTCAAGATGAGCCGGTAAGTCTGGACTTTAATGTTGCCGAATACAATGCGGCATTGGAGACCATCTTTCATTTCAGGATGTAGTAAATCGGCGTCTTTCAGCGCTTTTGCTACTACCTTTACGTCTGAAAAACCATTGTCTTCCAAAATTTTCTTGAATACGGTTGACCGAATAGCTACTTCGTTTGGCTTCACCATTTTGGCATTCATCCCGGAGAACCCGCATTCGCCTTGCTTTTGGATGGTATGAGAGTTTTGAGAGAGCCAATCAATGAGAATATCATACGCCCGGTCTGCCAAAGACAGGGAATCGTGTTCTACTTGCTTTAGATATTCCACCCAAAAATCTGTTAAGCCCTCAATATCCAGAGCAATTCCCAGTTGTTCACGCACCAGTTGTGCGGTAATCATCGGTATGCTTATCAAACAGACCAAGCGCTTAACTATACTTTTATCTGAATCAATCTCATCAAGAAAATAATCTTTCCACTCGTTGTGTAACTCTAACAGGTCTTTTATGGGCATGGATTGAAGGACAGTCACCCATCTTCTTCCTAAAATCCCATAATTGCCGTAAGAAAAGTTTTTAACATTTTCTGCGTGAGAAGCGGATAAGGTGATAGAAGTGTCTAAAAACTCGATTAGCCTTGCACGAAGCCCGCTGGCTTGGTTACTCATGTCAAGAAGAGAATGTTCTCCGGATGACAATACAACAGTATTCCAGTGTTTGGCTGGTTTTTGCTGTGAATCTTTATTTAACCTTGCCCGGTCAATACCCTGATTCACGCAGTAAATCGTGTTGGTGAAATCTTTCTTTCGAGCCGATCCAGACTCATCCAAACAAACGCAAATACCATAATTGCCGTTCAGATGAGAGAGTATCGCATTATCCGTTGCGTTCCAACTGTGGAGAAGACCTCTTCCTTGTTCGGGATTACCCCACATGGAAGCCGCCAACTGTAACGCCGTTGTCTTTCCTCTGGAACTATCCCCATAGAAATGGTAAATCGGACTGCCCGTATGCAGGTACTGCTCCAAAAGTGCTAATGTGGCTGATGAAAGGCTCAACATGATTGCAAGCTGACAACCGATACTTTTATCAATAAGCATGTTTAGTTCAGCAATGTAATTGTCGGCAGTTTGAAGCACGGATAAATCCATGTTTCCTGTATATCCATCATCGAACCCGTCAAAAACGGTTCCGTCACGACTCCAGCCACATATGGATGACCGTCTCTGTATTGGAGCGTTTTGTTCGGACAGAAGTACATATTTGAGTAGTCGGCTTAGATGTTTTGGGTTAAAGTCGATACCGTACCTTTTTAGCTCGTCTACACGTCTGCTGGTAAAAGTACTTTTGTCAACGGACACCATACTCTCACCAAAGCGTGTCTTAATGGCAAGCTCCAAAGAAATGGTCTGAGACTCTTCATCGTAAACCACCGCCGAAACTCTAAACAGCGTTCACCCCCAATCAATGTGCTTCTCCCCGTCCTTGTTTCGAACTATGCAATTGACAGAGTCGTCATCAGCAACAAAGGGATATGTGGGATTGCCTTTACGAAGCTTCTTCGCTTCATCATCAGAGATTTTTTTGCTGGAAAAAGGCTTCATCTCTTTTTCCTCCTTTCAGATTATTACAAACCAAGAAACCAAGTTTTTTGAGAGGAACCCCACCCCACATGGAATGAGGTTCCGGATGACCTCTTGCTTTGTTGACTTTATTATACCGGCTTAGAGAGGTTGCCAACAGGGGCATTCACTCAATTGTTTTTTTTAAAAAGGGCAAAAAAAAAGAACCCTCGCACATGGTGGGATCTTCACAGGCACTTTTTAGGGGACAGTTGTGTTGCATTATAAGGTACGCTGAGAAATCTTTGAGGAACTGCTTTACCTCCTCTTTTTTAAGGAGTTTACCACATTTTAATCTGCTGAAAAAACTTCCTGCTTTACGATTACTGGTTAGAAGAAAATAACAGAACTCTGCATCCAGAAGGCAAAACGAATAGCCGTTTCCGTTGTATACTGTAGGAGCTATCTCTATTTTTAGGTTAGCTATACACTGGTTGAGTATCCGTCGTTCATGGTGTAAAAAATTAGAAAGCTCAAACTCATAGTCTTGTCTGTCTAGAAATGAATCAGGCGCTCTTCCTTTTTTTACGTCATGCTCTCTACGAATAATTGCGTTCTCGGAGAAAAACTGATTTCTCTTCCATGGACTTCTTTCCTGCTGCAAATGGTCTATACCGCCGTGATTAGGGTTTATACGCTTGTGCATAAAAAAACTCCTAACAAATAAATTTCGGACATAGCGTTTATGTCCGATAATGATTTGTCCGGAGCGGCATTTTTTATTAAATTTGTGGATTGAGAGAATGGAAAAATGTATTCGAATGAAGAGATTGTAGCCGTTTTGCAAGCTGTATATATTGAGCATAAAACCAAAACACAGACAGCGGCTGACTATCAAATGCACTGGAACACTGTTTATAATATTTGTAAAAAATATAAGTATAGAGCAAAAGAGTTAGAGTGTGTTTTAGCCGAAGAAGAGGAAGCAAAACGTACTTTTACGAAAAAAATTGAACCACGCACTCGAAAGGTGACAGAAGCATATCAACAGGAAATAGCAGCGTGTTGTAAAGAACACCTCAACTGTCAACGATTGAAAAAGAAGCCAGAGGAGTATATACGTAACTTGTGCGCTCAGTATGATGTGAAGTTTTCAGACATCATCTGCTATTCTCCGGAACGTATTGAAGTGCCAGTGGACGAGAAAGATTTTTATGAGCGGAAAAGAAAATATTTTAAATACATCAGAAGGATTCGAGCGTATCATAACGGCGTGAAGAATTATAAAGAAGTCTATGAGCTTCTCCGTGACAGAGAAATCTTCAAACGAATTCCCATTTCATATGATACATTTTATCAATATGCAAGAAAATATTGGGAAGATGATGTGCTTGATGGACGTTCGTTTGGAGAGTATGTTGATGAGATGTGCCGTCAACAGCTCAAATAACTGGAAATGAAAAATCTCTATGATCCGATGTTTTTTACAAAATTATGTAATTCTTTTTCGCCTGATTTTTCTAGGATAATGAACAGAGGAAGCGGCGGAGCGTTTGCGAATTTACCAGAGGAAATGCCTGCTCTGCCACCAAAAGGCAGAGCTTGGCATTGACGAAGGTTTTAACCTTTGGTAAATTCGCAAAAAAAACGAAGCCGCATAGTTTTATGGCAAATAAAGCTGTAATTGATGAGGACAATTTAGCCGAAACCTTGAGATGAAATAACCGTTTATTTTATAAGAAATCGTTTTTTGTTTTTTCTCGTCATAAACATCTGAACAAAAGGACTCGTAAGGAAATATTTCATTTTTTAAATATATATTATTATTTTGAATAGAAGCGCCGCATGGTTCGTCATGAATCATGCGGCGCTTCTGATTTTTTCGGCTGATGGACGGCATGTGGGTATCACAATCAGTATGATAAATGCAGTGAATATAGAATGGTGGAACTTTACAAGGAATTGTTCTAGGGCACTGTCGCTCTATACTGTTCCGTCGAAATCAGTCATAATGTAAGGAGGGAAAGTATATCTTGACGGAGGTGAATATGCCTATGGATCCAAGCAAAATCAAAGGTGAATACTTAAACGGCGCATACAATGAACTTGCCAACCTCCTAGGCATTGAAGCTGTTTTGAAAATATACAATACCTATCGAGGTCAACAACTGACATTGCCTGTTCAGTTGTTCAGCAAGGACTTTATTATCCGCCAGATTGTAGAAGAATACGACGGATACAATATCAAGCAATTAGCCACAAAGTTTGGCTACAGCGAAAAATGGATACGAAAAATTTTGAAAGACCATATCGACGATATCAGTGCCAAGAAAAAGAGAAAAGAATGAGGTGACATCTTTGGAAAACGGTTCAAAGAAGATGAATAAAAGCAGTCTGCTTATTTTAATCATTGTTGGAGTCATTGTTTTAGCGGTTGTAGGCTATGGAATCTGGCAGACGATGGGAAAGGGAACCGGCTCGTCTTCCTCTTCCGCTTTAACAGTAAGCGGCGCATTGGAGTTGAACGAAGAAAATCTGGAAGGTCGGTGGATTTGCACAGGAGAAACCGTTGCCCATGAACTTACCTTTTCCAAAGAACAGAAGCTATCCTATCAAAAATTTGAAACGGGAAATGAAATGCCCGTTCTCTCTACAACAGATGATACCTACAAAATTGAGGGGAATACCCTTACCCTTTCGATTTCCGTTTTAACCGGGGATATTTCAGAAACCTGTCAGGCTTCTTTAACAAAAGATACTCTGACTCTTACCGGAACAGGTGAAAGTCCGTCACATTTTGCGGGAACCTATCGCAGAACAGAACCGGAAGAATCCTCAAGCACCGCCGAGAGCAATCTTTCTGAACCGGAATCATCTGCGTCGCCGGAAAGCAGTTCCCCGCTGGAATCATCGTCAAAACCGCAAAACGATCAGTGGAAACCGGTATATATTTCATATATCGAATCGCTTCACAGCGATGAATGGCAGAATTTCAAGCTGATTAACCTTGACGGAGATTCCATACCGGAACTATATATCGAGGGAAGTACAACGGCGCAGGGGAACTTAATTTGCACCTACTCCAATGGGAAAATGGTATCAGAAAATCTCAGAAGCGGTATTACGAAATATAATGAGGGCAGTAATCGGTTGCATGTACGCAGCGGAAATATGGGGCTTTATTTTGACACGATCTACAGCATTCAAAATGGAGCCTTTATGCAACTGCACAGCGGACAATTTGAACTGCGGGATCCTTATGGGACATCCTATGAGGAGAACGATACCAATTATCAATACACTTGGGACGGCAAGCAGATTTTGAAAGCGGAATACGACCAAAAACTAAATCAAGAGGTAGGGTCAGGCAAAGCAGCGTATGAAGCAATGATTACAAAAAGCGAAGTTATTACAAAAATCGCAAATTGGTAAAAGGGGGAGCATTCATTGAACAAAAAGATGGACAAAAGCAGTTTGATTATTTTAATCGTGGTCGGGGTAATCGTGCTTGCGGTTGCAGGGTACGGTATCTGGCAAGCGGTTGGCACGGGAAAAGGCGGTGAGGAAACTTCTTCCAATGCTTCAACCGTCAGCGACACGATAGAACTGAATGGTGAAAATATAAAAGGAATATGGGAACACACGGACGGAACCACCGTACACCGTCTTACCTTTTCGGACAACCAAAAGCTGACGTATGAAAGGTTTGAAAATGGAAGCGATACGGCGGCGCTGACCTCCACAGACGGTTCCTACGAGATTTCCGGCAACAAAGTGACAATCTCCGTTACCGCTGACGGCGATACTGTAACGGAAACTTGTGAAGCAGTATTATCCAAAGATGGTCTGATTTTAAAAGCAACGTCTGAACAGTCCGGTTTTTTTGCGGGAGATTATAAGCGTTCAGAACAGCAGGAAGAGCCGTCCAGCGCACCGGAGAGCAGTTTTTCCAAACCGGAATCTACTGCGTCGGCAGAATCATCCGTACCGCCTGAAAGTACTGCTTCATCCGAGCCAAAGCCTGAATCCAAACCGGAACCTCCTGCATTTAATACGGAATTATTATTAGGACACTGGTATACCATTTCATCTATTTATACAGATCCCATGCCGTCCACAGATAAAGTGTATTATACACTTAGCTTTGATACAAACGGAACAGTTCAATATCAGGCGGGATATTATGTGGACTTCGGTGGTGATTTCGTCTATACACCGTTTGAAGAAACGACCTATTCGTATCGCCTTGAGGGAAATAATCTTCATTTTTCATCAGGTAGCAATGAAAGTATATACGTAGTAGAAAGCATACAAGATACAATATTAAATTTGCGCTATACTGGCGGTGAGCCGCTCAATTCATTGGAAACAATCGTTTTTTATACTGAATAATGAAAACAGAATTTTTGCTTCATAGGAATTATTGCGAAAATATTTTCAGGAGGAAATGAAAATGAAATTTGATAAAAGTATCTTACTCAAAAATCTAACCGGTATCTTTTGCGGCGCATTGATTCTCTCTATGCTGTTGCCCTTTGTAAAGTTTGGTACATCGACCGAAGGTGTATCGGTAGAAGCCCCTGTTCTCAAAGGAATCAACATTGTCACGGACGGAGGTTTTGTTGGCATTTTATTTTTCCTTATGCCAATTCTCATTTTGGTTGCCTGTTACCTTCCGCCGCTGGCAGCCTTTAAGAAATATATCTGTCTGGGTGCGTCTATTATCGGAACGGTTCTGTTATTTATTATTCCCGGTCAATTGGCATACGGTGCAAATGCGGCACAGGGAATTGCGGAATCTTCAGGAGCCAAGGTGGATGTAGATACCAGCTATCAAATCGGCTTTTGGCTGATGCTGGTATTTCTGATTGCCCTTGTTGCGCTGTCTGCCATTCAGTTTTTCAATCTGAAAGGCAATAGGGTCTTTGAAGCAGTGAATGCTTCTGATAATACGGCAAGCGGACAGGGAATGACAATGCCGCATATCGATACAGAAAAGATTACCGGTTTTGCGCAGAATGTAGCCGGGACAGTAAGTGGACAAATTAAAAACATCACGGAAAGCATGGCAAACAAACCGGCTTCTGCGGCAAATCAGCAGGGAACAGTTCAGAAAATGCCGCCCGTTTCTCAGCCTGTTCAGCAACAGCCGCAAACACAGCCTGTTATCCAAACTGCTTCCGTGCCTGTTTCCCCTGCACCTGTTATGCAGACAGAGGAAAAGAAAAATCCGGAAGAAGTCATGGAACTGCTCAAAAAGTTGTTTGAGATGAAAGAAGCGGGAATCCTTACAGACGATGAATTTACGGCGAAGAAACAGGAAATGCTCAAAAAGATGTAGTACATTGAGGAGATATTCAAAATGGATATAAAAACGATATTAGAACAGGAAAATCATGAAGTTGATATAGAACTTTTAGGGCATCCTTTCAGAATTACACCGGAAAGGAACGTTTACAATGCCATTCGCAATAAATATAAAAAATTAGCATTGGAAGCAAAGAAGAAATTTACAGATATCGACAGCCAATTTACAGATATTGACGATTTGCTGGACAATGCACCGGACGCATATATTGTCTCTGTGGAAGACGCTCTATTAGAGGTTGTTCGGGATATTATCAGTGTTGATATCTATGTTGTAGATAAAGACACAGTAATAAATCAAGCGTTTGAAGGAACATATTTTGATGAATTTAGCGAAGCGTTTAACGCTATTTATTCCCGATATGACAAAATCATGACAGAGCTTTCCAATGAACACTATGCCCGTGAACAAAGAAGGCGGAACCGTCCACGATGGCAAAGCGCTACTATTGGCGGAAATGCTATCAACGCATGGTCAAATCAGTTGGATACAGCGGCGATGAATGCGGCTGAAGGAGCCGCACACGCTGTAGCCAATGCGATTGGAAATGCTATCAGCAATTCTAATGCAAAACGTGCTTTAAAAAATTTATTTGCTACAAAAAGTTTACGTCAAAATATGATTGACAGCGTTTATGATTCCTGTTTTAATCTCCATATGTTATTGATTGATATTTTACAAAAGTATTCTGGATTCCGTTTTGATGGTGTAATCAGCGATATTGATATACAAAAAGCACAGGCTATGTTCAACAACCTTACTTCTATCAATCTTTCAGAAGAAAAACGGGATATTTTTATTAACGATATTTTCCAGTTGAACCCTTATCAAAGGGATTTTTACAAAGTGCTAATCCAGATGTATGGCGATAAGGATCAATCATTTGGAAATTTTTCAGATTTCTTCGGTATGAATGTTTATGAAGTTAAAAACGAGATTCTCTCTGAATTTGTCCAAGAAAATCTTGGTGAAACAGAAGAGGACGCTCATATTTGCCAAAGAAAAATGGAAGAGCGGGCAATGGAGATCGGTTTAGATGTATGCCAGATTTCTCAGGCACAAGAATTGATTAACGAGCAGCTTGAGAAACTGGATTTAATATATAGAACTGTTGACAGTATTGTTTTTGAAACACGTGACGAAGCAGATATTGCCAAAAAAGAACTTGTTCAAATACAGGAAATTATGAAGACAATACAACCGCCAACCAAAAACTCTCTGCTGAGTTACGAAACCTACCTCTTAAAGAAACAGGATGAAATTTCTGCTTTTACAACAGAGGTTAAAACAAAATACCTTAAAACCATACAAAACTATTTGTATGATTTTGACCGGAAATTTAGGAAAGCGTCTATTATTAGCAGTGGTGTTACAAGAGAACAGGCAGGACGTGAAAAAGCATTGCAATATGTACGTTCATTGCCTGTTCGGAATTATCAGGAATTAGATTCTGCCAAACAACTTTTAATAAATTTTCTTCCCGAAGTTGGTATTACAATGGCACAGGCAGTGGAATCAGTTGAGTATCTGAACGACTGTGAAAACAGGCTGAATACTGTTGATAATATTACATTTCCTACACGGGAAGAAGCAGAATATGCTCGAAATGAACTCACTCAGATTTTAGAAATAATGTCACCTGTAAAGCCACCAAACGCAAACTCCCTTCTTGATTATGAAAAGAGCCTGCTTGAACTTCAAAAAACACTTGAAAAATTCACCAGTCAAGTTAAACAGAAGTACATCGGAATTATTCAGGGGTATTTACGTGACTTTGACAATCAATTCAGACGTGTTGGCTTTACCCAACTGGAGACACGAGAACAAGCCGCAATCGAAAGAGCTTTGGCTTATGTCCGTTCTTTATCCCCTATGTCATACGAAGAACTAAAAAAAGCTGATAATGCTTTACATGAATTTGTGCCTCGAGTTGGTATTACATATGAACAGGCAACCAGTTCCATTGAATATTTGAGACAGTGCTATTTGAAGCTGAACACAGTTGACGGGGTTGTTTTCCAGACAAAAGACGAAGCAGATTATGGACGTTCAGAGCTTCAAAATATTCTGGCTATTATGAATCAAGTGCAACCTCCAAAATCAGACTCACTGCTCAGTTATGAAAGAAATCTGTTTGATGTTAAAGAGCAGTTGGGGCAATTTACAACTCCAATCAAAAATAAATACATTGAACAAATTGACAAATATCTGCTAAAATTTGATGAACTGTTTAAGCAGGTAGGCTTATTAAAGAAAGTCGAAACACGTCAGGAAGCTGCTCAAATTAAGGCTTTAAAGATGGTAAAATCCGTTGCTGGCGCTAATTGTTCTTATGCCGATATAGACAAGGCAATGCAAATGTTACAGGAATTACTCCCGGAAATCGGTATAAATATAGAACAGGCGCATGATGCTACGGAATATTTGCAATCACAGGAAAATCGTTTAAATACCGTTGACGGTGTTGTGCTTTCTTCCAGAGATGAAGCAAAATTAGCTCACGATGAATTAGCGCAAATACAAAATATCATGAGCAAAATTTCTCCCCCTACAAATGAGCCTTTATTGAGTTACGAAAGAAATCTGTTGATATATCAACAGGAAATCGCTCAATTTATAACAGATGTAAAAAATAAATATCTTGGCATTATCCAAAAATATTTAAGTGACTTTGACGAAAAATTCCGCAGAATTTCCTTAATAAAAATAGCAGAGACCAGAGAAGAAGCGGCAAGAGAAAGAGCGTTACGATTTGTCAAAGCGCAGACTTACAATACATTAGCAGACGTTGAAAAGATGAAAACTGAATTAGTTAATCAATTACTTCCTGAATTGGGAATTTCAATAGATCAGGCAAACGGTGCAGTTGATTATCTTTTATCTGTAGAGAAAAAGCTAAACGGTGAATCGTCAGGGTCTAAGTTTAGTGGATTCATGAACCGCTTTAAAAAGATGTAGCTTGAAATCTCACATCATTTCACTGTATGATTACAGGATAAACAAATCTACTTATATACAAAGCCTTACAGACGATGAAAAGTCGTTTGTAAGGCTTTTTTTATATATAACTATATTTCAGAAAGGCGTGAACATATGCAGAAGTTTGAAGTTGTGATTACGGAGGTTTTGCAAAAGACCGTGACCGTATCTGCCGCCAGTAAAGAAGAAGCGGAAAGGATAGCCGAAACAGGCTGGAAAAACGCTGATTATTTGCTGGACGCAGACAATTTTAAGGAAGTCTTATTTTCGATGAGGAGGGATTAAGCGATGGAATCATTTTGGTTTATTTTCGGCTTTGTCGCTACGATTGTTGCGATTGTGGCGACGGAACAAATAACAGAGCGTTGCAGAAAACGTGAAAAGAGGTGATAAAAATGGTATTGGGACTGATTGCGGGACTGACCGCAAAGGCTTCTATCGAATTATTTTTAGCCGGTGCGGGTGCGGCGGTCACGCTGTTATGCACAGGCTCGAAAGTGAGGAAACGCAGATGATAAAAATAGAACGCCCGGAAGACCTGCGTATTTTTCGGGATAAACCAAATATTCACCCGTTGATTGTTCGGTATTTGACCGACTATCTGTATTTTTTCCTGAGAGAATACCGCTGCCCCGACATGACAGAGTTCGGGGCTTTTTTTCTGCTGGAAAACAGAGAGGACAGTTTGCATCATACGAATATGGGGCTGTCCCTTCCGCTGAAACAATCTGCCTGTTTTGCGGAATTTACTGAGGTTTTGACTCTCCGCAGTCCAATTCAGGAAGTGCGCTTATTGCATAGCTGTTTTGTGTTGAACGACAGCTATGCAATTTCTGTTTTTATGGAACCGGGGATTCTGGAACCGGAAACGGAACAGATTT
This sequence comes from uncultured Oscillospiraceae bacterium, assembly GCA_904384225.1. GTDB lineage: Bacteria > Bacillota > Clostridia > Oscillospirales > Ruminococcaceae > Paludihabitans. Next base: position 69,965 of record CAJFJV010000002.1, read on the forward strand.
TACTGGAAGATTCCACATTCAAGGAGGTACGGTTTGATGTTTCAAAATAGCCGCTATATCACACGGGGAATCCAAGCGGAAATCCCTGCATTTACAACAATGATTCTATGGGAAATGATTGAAACGGCACGACGGAAAACACCACTTGACTATTTGCAGGTATTCCGGCTATATCCCGCCCATGAACAAGGCGTTGCCATGCAAAAGGTCATTCATACACAGGAACAGCCGCCCTACCGAAAAACACTCTGTTTCCCATGTGAAAATCCCGTTCGGGCAAAAATATTCTGTATTGATGATGAAACCCACTCCACCATGTTATTGGCGGACGAATATTGAAAGGATTGAACTACAATGACAAACGAAAAAGCAACCATCCGCTGTGAAGCGATTTTTTCTGACGATAAAGAATACCGTTATCTGTTATCCAAAGTCTGGGACAAAAACAAACCGATTGCAACGGTGATTTCCATTAGCCCAAGCACCTTTTACAATGTAACCTGCGACACAACAACTATGCTGATTCAGAATAATCTGGAAGCGTTAGGCTGCGGCGGTGTGGAACTGGTCAATCTTATTTCCAAAGTAGGAGTAGAAGCAAAAAGACTGAAAAGCCTGATTGATGATATCGGTGAGGAAACCGACCGCTATATTTTAGAAAGCGTCAAACGAACAGCGCTCACCATATTGGCATGGGGACGGATTGCCGGGATGAATAAAGCGTTTCAGGCAAGGGAAGCAGAAGTACTGGAACTGTTAGAACCCTATATGGATAAAGTGCAGACGATCTCCGACTGCGCCGGACGGGAAAATCTTCATCCCCTCACGCCGTCCATCCGCAATGAATGGAATTTGAGCTTATACCAATCAGGAACAGCAGAATAACTGACAAAGGCGCTGTGCTTCTTAAGGGAAGTACAGGGAAGTACAGCGCCTTGTATTTTTATATCACAGAAAGGAAATTTTTATGAGTCAGGAATCATCAAACGCCTTGCTTCAACCGATGGAAGACGAGGATTTTCAAAACACTGCCCTCTATTCCCTGCTTGCCACGCAGAAGAAGTTATGGTCGGTTATCAGTGGCTTTTTATCCGCTTCCAGTCAAAAGGATTTGGAATATATCATCAATCCCCTGTTCGGCTATGCGCCTTACGGACAGGACGACTTTGACGAAATCTGCGGCTATCTTCGCTATTGCGGGGAACAGCCACCGGAAGACCTTATTTTCAAGCAAACAATCCCCCAATATGCAGATTCGTTTTCGCTGGTTCATACAGCCGTCGGAGATTATGTAGTTTGCTATGATACAGAGAAAAACATACGGGGAATATTAAACAGGAAATAAAACTGCATTCTTTTAAGGGCAGGTTGTCTTTTGGAATGATTGTGGTATAATATTTCTGTAAGCCGAAATGATAGAAAACGAACAATATCATCACATAAAGCGGAGGAAAACCTATGGAAACAAACGCACCCCATCGAATCGCAATCTATTCCCGAAAATCCAAGTTTACCGGGAAAGGCGAAAGCATTGGAAACCAAATTGAAATGTGCAAGAATTATATCCGTCTGCATTATCCGGGATTTTCGGAAGAAGATATTTTGGTTTATGAGGACGAGGGCTATTCCGGAAAGAACACACAGCGCCCGCAGTTTAAAAAGATGATGAACGACGGAAAACATCACAAATTCGATGCGGTGGTCTGTTACCGTCTGGACAGGGTGAGCCGTAATATCAAGGACTTTGCGGAACTGATTCAGGAATTGCAGCAACTGAATATTTCTTTTGTCTCTATCAACGAACAGTTTGATACTTCTTCTCCGATTGGGCGTGCCATGATGTTTATCTGTTCGGTGTTCTCTCAACTGGAACGGGAAACGATTGCCGAGCGTATCCGGGACAATATGCGGGAACTTGCCAAATCCGGGCGGTGGCTCGGCGGAACAACGCCGACCGGATATAAAAGCAAGGAACTGGTGGGGAGTATCACTGTAGACGGAAAGGTGAGAAAAGCGTTTAAGCTGGATATCATCAAACAGGAAGCGGAACTGGTGAAGCTGATTTTTGATAAATTTATCGAAACCAACTCCCTTACCAAGACGGAAACTTATCTGCGGCAACAACATATCAAGACAAAAAACAACCGGGATTTCAGCCGTTTTTCTATCAGCAATATTTTGCGGAATCCGGTTTATATGATTGCCGACAAAGAAGCGTGGAACTATTTTGAACGTCTGGGAGTGGAGCTGTTTTCGGAGGAATCCGCTTTTGACGGAGTGCATGGTATTATGGCATACAGCAAGACCATCCAGACAACTGGAAAATCCAACCAGTTAAAGGATGTGAAAGACTGGATTATCGCTGTCGGCAAACATAAAGGCTTGATTTCCGGGGCGCAGTGGGTACAGGTACAGAAAATGCTAGACCAAAATAAATCCAAGTCCTATCACAAGCCAAAAAGCAATGTTGCTCTGCTTTCCGGGCTGTTGTTCTGCGGTGACTGCGGGGCGTATATGCGTCCCAAACTGAGCAGTCGATTGAATGCGAATGGGGAACGGATTTATGACTATCTCTGTGAAACCAAGGAAAAAACAAGAAGTCAGGATTGCAAAATGAAACGTCCCAACGGCAATGAGTTAGACCGGTTGGTCTGCGAGCAGATCAAAGCCCTTTCGGAAGACCATTCCGCATTCCTGAAAGAACTGGAACAGGCGAGAAAATCTCTGGAAGAACATCAGGGGGATTTCGACCAGCGTTTGGACGAACTGAAAAAAGCGCAGAAAGAAACTGAACGTAAAATTCAATCGCTGGTGGAAACTTTAGCGGATACGGCAGGTTCCGCCGCAAAATATATCACCGAGCAAATCAACGAACTGGACAAAGAAAATGAATCGCTGAAAGAGCAGATTGAGAACATGGAAAACCTGACAATGGGGCAATCCCTGACCGATTTGGAGTTTGATATCTTAAAAGAAATGCTTAAAAACTTTTCCAGTTCCTTTGATACAATGAGCGTTGAACAAAAGCGGTCAGCGCTTCGCAGCTTTGTTAAAAGGATTGTATGGGACGGAGAAACCGTTCATATCTTCCTGTTTGGGGCGGATGATAAGGGAATCGACTTTTCAAATCCTGCGTCAGAAATGGAAGAGCCGCAAGGTGAGGATTTCAAATGAAATCCTAATGTACTTTCGAAGCATCAAGAAATCCGCCAATGATGTTTCCATCAGTGATCCTATAGAAAATGACAGCGACGGCGGCACGCTTACGTTTCTTGACGTATTTTCGGATGAAGATACAATGGTGGAGGAGCTGGACATGAAAATCCGCGCAAAGCAATTGCGGCGCGCAGTGGCTGGCTTAAAGGATCAAAGGGAAAAAGAGATAGTTGTTTTACGGTACGGGCTTACCGGAGGAAGGCCGCTCACCCAAAGGGAAATTGCAGCTAAACTTCACATCTCCAGATCATACGTAAGCAGAATCGAAAAACACGCACTTTCTAACTTACGGGAAGCCTTACAAGAAAAAATTGATGAATAAAAAGATAATACAAAGAAAATAAGCTCTTTATATCCAGTAAAAAGAAATTTATTTTGCATAATACACAAAATAAATCAAAAATAATATTGACAAATCGGAAATTAACGCGCATACTGATAATAGTATTATAGCTGAGGGGGGATTTTGGTGAAAAATCCGATTATAACAATCAGCCGGGAATTTGGCAGCGGCGGCCGTGAAAGCGGCCAGATTGTTGCGCAAAAGCTGAATATTCCGTATTATGACAATGCCCTAATTACGATTGCGGCCAAAAAAAGCGGATTCGTTGAAGAGCTGTTTGAACAAGCAGATCAAAAACCGACGGGCAGCCTGCTTTATTCATTGTCGATGTTTGGGGCAGGAATGTCCTCTGTAGAACTGCCGTTAAACGACAAGATTTTTTTGATTCAATCGGACATTATTAAAGAGGTTGCGGCACAAGGGCCATGTGTTGTCGTTGGACGCTGCGCTGATTATGTTTTGCGTGAAACGGAAAACGTGGTGAATTTTTTCCTATATGGAAGTATAGAGGCGCGGACAGCTTTTGCCATCCGGGAACATGATTTTCCTTCAGAAAAAGCTGCAGAAGCAGTGAAAAAGTTTGACAAGCGCCGCGCTTCCTATTATCATTATTATACTGGGAAGAAATGGGGAGAAGCGAAAAACTATCATCTCTGTATGGATACCACGAATTTGACACCGGAAAAAACGGCGGAAATTATTTTAAAATATGTAGATTTGCTTTGATTGCGTTGCCATTCCGATCTTTTAATTTGAAAAAAGAAATGCCTTCTCTTTGATGGGAAGGCAACTTTTTTAGCATTGCATTCGACATTTTTCGACAAATAATAAGGGGGCGACTATGCGAACAACATTTCTTTTTCGGCTGGAAAGACCGCTGGCCGCTGTTGCTATCCCATTCTTAGGCGGCGCGTTCCTTGTGTCCCCACAAGCATTTGCACAGCTGTTTTTGGTGGCTGTACTTGTTGTCTTACTATTGACTTACTATAAAACGTGCCGGGTCCTCTTTGCACTATGTCTTCTTTGCGGAATGCTGCATGGCGGGCTGTACCGTGTGATGCGTCCCGTAAAACCAGAAGAAATGGATGGGAAAACGGTTTCAGCGGTAGGAACGGTCGTATCGCCGGTATATGAAGGAAATACGCTCCGCTGCATTTTAGACGATGCTGTTTTATCTACAGGAGAGGAAAATGTGAAAATCCGTGTAACGATGTATGAAACGGACTATTTTGCAGAAGGGGATCAAATAGAAATCCAGGGTATATGCCATATGGAGCAAGGCGGTTTTTTTGACCTTTACCGTTATTACTATGAAAACGGCGTAGACTTGTTTTTATCGGGCCGCACCGTTCTAAAGCATACCAAAGCGTTGAAAAAACCGTTTTCGGCCCATTTTACGGCCTTGCGTGAATATTATGCACAAGCGATTGAGCAGATGTATTCGGAGGAAGATGCCCCGCTTTTATGCGGGATCCTGCTCGGCGATGGAAAAGCCATTTCCGAGCAATCAGCAGATGTTTTTAACCGTACCGGGATACGCCATCTTTTCGTAGTTTCTGGAATGCATATTTCTATGGCGGCAGGCGCTGTCCATCTGCTGCTGCAAAAGCTGAAGCTGCCGAGACGGTTTTGTGCGGTTTCGGCCATCCTTTCGGCTGTTTTCTTTGTCATGCTGACCGGCTGCGGAATACCGGCAATCCGGGCGGGCATTATGACGGCGTCGGTCTTTTTAGGCAGAATCTTTTTTCGTAAAAGCGATCCGCTCAACTCGCTTTGCGGTGCAGGTATGCTGATCGTACTGGCTGCGCCATATGCCGTGACTTCCGCCAGTTTCCTTTTAAGTTTTGCGGCTACTGCAGGCCTGTTTCTGATTTCGCCGGCGCTGCTTCATTGGATAAATGGACGGTTGCCTTCCGGCCTGCGGAGGCTCTCTTCCTTTTTTGCCGCACTTACCCCAACGCTTGGTGCCGGGATTGCGATACTGCCGCTTTCTATTGCTTTCTTTGGCGGGTTTAGCTTAATATCACCTGTTGCCAACCTTTTGGCAGCTCCCTTTTTTCCTATTATTTTGTGCAGCGGTTATCTTTCTCTGACCAATATTCCGATATTGGCAAACATGGCAGCGCAATTGGTTACCTTTTGTCTTGCACTCTTTAACGGCGGGATACAAATGCTGGCCGAGGTTCCCTTTTCTTTTTTGGGAACACGTTCCCCTTTTGTAACGTGCTTTTTCTTCATTGCCTGCGGTGTGATATTCCTTCATTGGATGTATCATCGAAAAACAGAATTTTTGATAAAAACAGGGATGTTTTTGGCTATGGCTTTCCCAATAGCTGTGATTCTGGTACAGCAAACAGCCAGTTTCCCTGTTGTTTGTTCCGCTTTTGTTACCGGCGCGTCGCAGGTGGTTGTGTTAGAGCAGGGAAGGACAGCGGATCTCATTATCGTGGAGGAGAGCCGCGGATGGGGAGGCGATGTGTTGTCTTTTCTACGAAGCCGGAATATTTACGCGATACGTTCTATTGTGATGGTCACGGATGAAAATACTTCGTCGCTGTCAATGGCACTTCTTACAGAGAATTTTCCAGTTCAATCGGTTGCCTTTTATGCAGAAAACCCTTTCGGGGAATATGCGCAGGGACGGTTGTCCCTTAGACGGAAACCGATATTGCTTTGGGAAAATACCAGCCAGCGCATTTCATCCGATCTTGAATTGAAAAGAGAAAATGGAGGATTTTCGTTTTTAATGCATTGTCAGGACAGGACAATATGCATTTCGGACTCTTTCCAGCCGGAATCCTGTGATGTGCAGCTGCTATGCCTGCAGGAAGAGGGTGCGCTTTACCTTTCCGATGACACTTCGCTTGTTATTTTACAAGCACCGGATGCTTTTACTGTGAACGGCGGAAAGGTATTTTCGGCTGAGAAGGGAATACTATCGCTTTATTTTAAAGACGACGGAACCTTTGGCGTTTGGCGGTATTAAAAATACGATATGCCTTTAATCATATTGTGTAAAGGCAGCTGGTGGAACGATGGGAAGCAGTACAATAAACCGCGGCCTATTCTCTTGGGGGGAGGGCCCGCATCAGCCGATAGAAAACGTTGGATGCTATTCTGGCATTTGCGTGATAACGGGCTTCGGGATGGATTTAAGCAGGCAAAGACAGATAAAAGGAATACGAGAATGCTTGGATAAAGAAGGATAATAGGAGCCAGGCGTATGGCAAAGGAACAGGCCAATGCCGGATAGATAAAAAGAGACATCTTCCACAGCAAAGGGAAGATGTCTCTTTTTATCCATTTGAAAACGATACGCCTACAGATTTATACTGTTTTGGGACTTTTACTATTTGGATTGGATTCAAGGGTTTGCATGAGTGCAGAGAACATATGAAACGGTTTTTCAAATAATAGGGAAAATTCCCTCTGCGCTTTTTTCAAATCCTTTTGATTGTAAAGAATTTTGGACAACGTTTTAGCCTGCTTTCCCGGTAGAGGCGTATATTGTTCCGTTGCCAGATCGAACAACTCCATCAATTTGTCACTCATAGCCGAATCCCCCTTTCCAAAAGTGCGGTTTGAAAATGCTTCTTAGCTTTAGCCAGACGTGACCGGGCGGCCGATGCGGAGATATCTAACAGGGAGCCGGTTTCTTCACTGGAAAACCCAAGAAGTTTCAGTATCAGGATTTCACGATCCTCTGTGCCGAGCGATTTCATTGCCGCCTGTACAGAAAGCTTGTCGATGCTTTGTTCAGACGGATCATGGGCATCCGCATCCATATCTTCTATTAGTGCGCTTTCGGTGCAATGGCGCTGCTTGGCCCGAAGGAAATCGTTTTTCTGGTTTACAGCTATACGAAAAATCCAAGCGCGCCAATTGTCCGGCTCGGAAAAGCCGTTTTTTTGCATCTGCCGCCAAATGGAGGTAAAAACATTTTGCGTCAGGTCTTCTGCGGCGCTTTTATCAAAGCAGGTTCCGAAGTAACGGTATACGTTCGCATAGTATTGTGTGTAGATGACGGAAAAAACAGTAGCAAGGCCGTTCATTGCTCTTTTACAACAATTTCGTCCCCGCAGAGGGAGTTGGCGCGGACAAACCCAGATGCGGCCTGATAGCATATAATCGTATCAGCAGCGACAAGATATGCGATTTTTTCGGCCAGCATTTCGCTTGTAACATTTTTGTCGATTTTGATCGTGTCACCTGCCAGTATCGCAGTTTTCGGCTTTGCATACTTCAGGAATTCTGTATCGATCTGAAAGGTATCGCCGGCAGTCAGGCAGTGGTCAAAATCTGCATATGCACTTAGTCCGTTTATTGTGTTGATTTTCAAGCCGCTTTCTTTTTTATTGTTTTCGTGCAGCAGTATCATGCCGTTTATAATCAAGTCCACCTTGTAATCTGCCGGGATTGCTTCTGCAACGGCAAAACCGTTGACGAGACAAACCGTCGTATACTCTTTGCTTAACTGGCCGGGATTAAGATGGGAAAACCCATTCTCTGTTTGGAGCCGGTCTGTGTCGTGAAGCCACAATGTAGATGCCACATTTTTTTGTGGAATTGCAGCCAATGCATTTTTTAATTCCGGCGGCGCGTCCTGCGGAAAAACCACAAGCGCTACATTTTCAATAAGGTGGATAGAACTGGCGGATTCGACCGTTTTTACAGCCCGCAAATCACAAACTGGCATATTTTTCATTTCCATAAAGCAGTCTCCTTTTGACTTAGTTGATTTTGGATCTTAGTACGTTAAAAATGCATAACCTGTCTAAACTGTCCATAATGGTTTTGTGAGCATCTGTTTTTTCTAAACGGAATTCAGACGGAAGCGTTTCATAATGTATTCTTTTTTTCATGATAAACCCTCCTGCGGATCTGTTAGGCTTACATCAGATGGAAACAGTTTGTGCACTTAACCGTTACATAAAGAAAGACGTTATAAAATTATTTTTGTCCACAGGATACAGGCGTTTTTTTTGCAGGCTTAAAACCGCACCGCAAATACCGCTGCTGCACCCAGCGGCGGCAAAGCGCGACGGGTATCTGAAGCCCTGCATTCCGGCAGATCAGATACCCGTCGTTTGCCTATAAGATCCTTTTATCAAAAGGTATTAGCGGCGATTTAGGCCTGCGGGGTGTCGCACTGCATGTAAAACTCTTCTTGCAGTTCCCCGGGCAGATCGCTGTTTTTTAACAAGTCGAACAGATGGGCAAGGTTTTCTACAAAGCCGTTTAATAAGAGCTCTCCTTTTTGCGCGGTAGCGTCCGAGGGGTCGCCGGCCATTTGATACGGATAGGATGCATACCAGCTGATACCGGAATACGCGCCAAGTTTTGCGTAGGCGTCCATGCGTCCCAAAGAACGGCCATCCTGCGGACGGAGTGCTTCCATATGCACTTGTTCCGGAGCAATTGCCATGACGACGGAAGTTTCATAAATATCCGCGTGACCGCTCTCCTTCACCGGCCCGTTTAATGCGAGAAAGGCCGCTTCCTGTTCCGGCGTCTTACGGAAAAGCTCATATGTAAATACGGTATAGTCACAAGGATGCTCATGACGGGACTGTGAGAAGTAACGAAGGAAATTGGTGTTTCCGCCATGGCCGTTGACAAACAGAATTTTGTGAAACCCATTTCTGGCGATTTCTTCACAAAGTTCTTCAAGCATATGATACTGAAGCTGGGAAGAAAGCGCTATCGTGCCAAGCTTATGCTTGACCTCAGAGACAATGCCGAACGGCAGATAGGGAAAAACCATAACCTCTGATTTTTCAGCGGCGCGTGCAACGGCGGTGCGTGCCGTTAGGATGTCCGTACCAAGCGGCAGTTGGTTTCCGTGTTTTTCAAGGCATCCGATCGGAATAACGCATACCCCGCCGCAAATTTCGCGTGCAGCTGCAAATTGGTCTACTGTGATCTGCTCCCAAAACATAAAAGACTCCTCCTTTTTTATGGCAAATTGCCGTTTTCCGTTTCCAGTATACTGCATCCTATTCCAAAAGTAAACGGCTGAAACAAAGCGCCCCCTGTAGAAAAAAGCTTCGGGATATTTGGAAACTGTCATAAAAAAGAGACGTTCCATTTCATGCAAAACACGTCCTCTGCATATATATGACCCAGAAAAAGGGGGATTTTTTTTGACAGTCCGAATTCCATCTAAGCTATGCGCGGTAGCACTGGCGTTTTTACTCGTCCTGTCCTGTTGGGGGTTAGAACGCCTGTCGCCGCAGATGCGCGCAGTGACGGCGCCCATGGAGGACGATGCTGCCGTCACGCTGCCAGTGCTGATGTATCATCACATTTTAGAAGCGTCGTCTTCCCGGCTGGGCGATTATGTCATAACGCCGGAGCAGTTCGAGTCAGATTTGCAGTTCCTGTCATCGCATGGATATCAGGCGGTGACAACGGCAGAAATTTTAAATTTTGTCCGTACCGGAAGCCCGCTTCCGGAAAAACCGGTGCTCATTACGTTCGATGATGGGTTTGAAAGCGTATATGTATACGCGTATCCCCTTTTAAAGAAATATAATATGAAAGCGGCCGTATCGGTTATTGGTGCATATACGGAACTGTTTTCTGATCCGAATGAACCGCGCCATTTGAATTACTCGCACTTGAGTTGGGAGCAGCTTCGTGAAATGATAGACAGTGGCATTTTTGAGGTTGGGAATCATACAATGAATATGCACGAAGACGGAACGAATGGAAAACGCTTTGGCATACGGATCAAAGAAGGCGAGAATGAAACGGCCTATCGTAAAGCGGTGACGGAAGATATAGGCGGCCTTAATAACCGGATGGAAGAAGAACTTGGAATCCGCCCGAAGATATTCGCGTATCCATTCGGCGCGCTTTGCAAGGAAAGTAAGCCCATTTTAAGCGAGTTGGGCTTTTCTGTCATTTTAACCTGTGAAGAAAAAATAAACACTTTGACTTGCGGAAGCGAGGAACCCATCATACTTAAGCGCTACAACCGTGCGTATCGGTATACGTCCGCACAGTATTTTGCAAAGCTCGGCATAAAAGACGAAAATGTGTAAGCCCTTTTACAGAAGTGATACAGATCAGAGATATCCGGTTTATGATTTATTCAAAAAGGCCCGGTATAATAAAATTGTAAGAAAAACATGCCCCCATTATTGCGGAAATTCCGCAATATTCCATAAAGGAGATTGTACAATGGCTACCAACTTGACACAAACTTCACTTCCCACCGTTGTATTGCCGCCGGAGCAGATTCCGGAGCCGCTCGGCCGGTACGGCGTAGAAATTCTGCGGATGATGAAGCGGGACTATACGGATCGGTATTGGCAGCTTGTATTGAGCGGGACGTTGATGGAGCGGATTTATCTCAGGGAAAAGGAGATTGAAGAACTTCGCCTGTTACTGTTAAAACGCCTGGAGGAAAAATATCCGCGGCCAAAGACGGACAGCTTTTTAAAGGTTGCTGTCCATATGAGCATACTCGCCGAAGCGGTAGATGAAGTGACGGAAAAAGAATTGAGAAAGCCGGTATAACGGTATTTTGTAAAAGGAAAGCAGAGGATCATCCTTGCGGATGGCCCTCTGCTTTTTGCATAATATACCCTTTATTTTTCAGCGCGCAGAACGCCTTCGCCGTTAAAAGCAGGAATAAAGCTTTCCTTTTCCGTCCCGCTTTCTTGTAAAAAGCCGTTTTGGATGCCAAGCGAAATAGCGAAGAGAGACGCCTCTTCATATTCCTCCGGCGTGATACTGCGGCATAGCTCCGGATATGCTTGGACCTGTTTGGATAAAACGGTATACTGGTTCATCAAGCTAACGTAGATTTGAGAACCGAATGTCCGGTACAGTTCACGCAGGATCTCTTTGGTATCAGCCATGCGCCCGGGAAGCATCAAATGACGTACGATAACCCCTTTTTGCATAATCCCGCGCGAATCAAAACGGCACGGCGTGCATTGACGCACCATTTCGCGAAGGGCGGGCCACACATAATCGGTATAGTCTGGGGCATTGGAGTAACGCGCAGCGTAAAACGGATTATCGTATTTTACATCCGGCAGATAAATGTCAATAAGGCCGTCGAGCAGGTGTAACGCTTCCAAAGACTCATAGCCGCTGGTGTTATATACAATGGGTATAATTAAGCCGTTGTTTTTGGCTTTGTTGATTGCGTAGATGATATGCGGCAGGAACGGCGTACCCGTTACCAGATTGATATTGTTAGCTCCTTTATCCTGTAGTTCCAGAAAAATTTCAGAAAGCCGGTCCGGCGTGATAGGGATTCCGGCCTTTTCCTGACTGATGCTGTGGTTTTGACAATAGACGCAGCGCAGGTTACAGCCGGAAAAAAAGACTGTGCCGGATCCTTCTGATCCGGAAAGGCAGGGCTCCTCCCAGAAATGCAGTGCAGCACGGGCGATGTACAGTGCGGCGTCCATCCCACAAAATCCGGTTTGCCCTGCACGCCGGTTTTTACCGCATTCCCTTGGGCAGAGCCGGCAATTTTCATAGAGCGTAAAAGGGGAGGCTTTACTCATACAGTAAAGGCCCTTTCCTTGTCAGGATGGAGGCCGCTCCAACCGACGGTCTCCATTTCGTCAAGCACTGCAACATCCTCCGCTTCCATAGAAAAAGAAGCGGCATCTAAATTTTCACGCATGCGTTCCGGGGAAGAGGCTTTCGGCAGCGGCATAACGCCGTGCATCAGCGCATAATTTAAACAAATCTGTGCCGGCGTTTTGCCATAGTTTTCTGAGAGCGTTTGGATGAGTGGGTGCGCCAACACACGGGTACGTCCAAGCGGGCTCCACGCCTGTGGAAGGATATTTTGTGTGTGGCAGTAAGCAACGGTTTCAAGCTGCGGATAACCGGGATGGAATTCAATCTGGTTTACGGCAGGTGCGACGTTACCTGTGACGGCAAGGTTTTCAATGTGGTGGGGCAGGAAATTGCTTACGCCGATTGCGCGCAGCACGCCTTCATCCAAAAGCCGCTCCATCGCGCGCCATGTTTCACGGTCGAGTTTTTCCCATTCGGACATTTGAAGGTCGGGCCGCGGCCAGTGGATGAGATATAAATCCAAGTAGTCGGTACCAAGCCGGCTGAGAGAATGCTCCGCAGCACGCAGTGTTTCGTCATACCCCATTTCCGTTTTCCATACTTTGGAAGCGAGGAGCAAATCCGTCCGTTTCAACCCGCTTTCCTTGATTGCTGTTCCAATTTCTACCTCATTTCCATAAAACGAAGCGGTGTCGATGTAACGGTATCCTTGCCGGAGTGCTTCTCGAAAAATAGCAGTGCAATCACCGCCAACGCTTTTATACGTACCGTATCCAATTGGAGGGAGTTTACATTCTGTATTGATTTTAAAAGAAAACATTGCTTCCATCACCTTTCCAAACAGTAAAAGATAAAATAAAGAGGCGATATCAAAGACCATAGTCATCATATAACGAAAAATGTCCGCAGTCAAATGGCTGCGGACATTTTTTAGGTTTTTTTGATAAATTCCGTGCCGCATTTGGGGCAGCGTATACGGATTTTCCCTTTTTTGCGCGGAACGCGCAGCGTCTGCCGACAGGTTGGGCAATGGTAATATTTATAATGGCGGTGCTCTTTCCAAGTTTGGGCGGGATGACGCACCCACGACCAAATTGGCCGCCATATTTTTAAGAACACCTGATTTTCCTGATAGCGTTTGGACGCTTTTTTTGAAAAGGAACGGAAAACAAACAGCGCCAACAGCGCAAGAGATATAAGCTGCAAAATTGGGCTGCGGAACAAGCCGGAAAGGAACGCAACAATCAAATACACCACCGCTGTCGCCATGCCGAGCTGATCCATTCCGTATCGGCCGCTCATAAAACGAGCCCACCAGTTAAAAAAGCGCATCAACCAATTCATAAAGCCCTTCTGTCCCCTCTTGTTTGTTGGATATCAGTATACCACCCCCATCTTGCTCCATATTGCGATTTTGTAAATTCATTATGACCAATACGGACTGATTGACGAAAAAATTTTTTTTGCTATAATAAAAAAGAGGAGATTGTACGGCAGCGCGGTTTTAACCGTGAGGAAAGTCCGGGCATCACAGGACAGGATAACTGCTAACAGCAGCCGGAGGCGACTCCAGGGCAAGTGCAACAGAAAGAAACCGCCGCGTCTGCGGTAAGGATGGAAAGGCGAGGTAAGAGCTCACCGGCGTATGCGAGAGTATACGGCCATGTAAACCCTATCCGATGCAACACCGATTGGGATGGATTCGTTGGTCCGACGGTCCCGACGGGTGGCGAAGAGCGCGCAGGGCGACCTGCCGCCAAGATAGATTGCCGTACGCGACAGAACCCGGCTTACAGATCTGCTCATAAAAAGAGGCGCCGCTTTAAGCGGCGCCTCTTTTTATGAGCAGGATGGACAGCAAAGGCAAAAGCCCAAATAAAAGGGGCCTGCTGTATAGAACAAAGGGATAGTCCAGGTGCTGACGGAATCATATGGGCAGTCCTTTTTTCATTATACCTACAGAGATTTATCCGGGTTGATATGACGGGAAAAATGCCGCCGTACATGCTAAACGAATGATTTAGACGCGGGATGTGAGGCATTTTCTGTTTAGATTTGTTAAGATTCTATACATAAAAGGGGTGCCGCGCAAAAAGGAAAGTACGTTTCATTTTACAAAGTTTCCACGATGGCTTTTCCTCTATAGATTGTTTGCATGGACGGAATATGGTATGATAAAAAGAACAAAATGATGAGGGATTGCAAATGAAAGATGATGTGACAATTTATACGGATGGTGCGTGCAGCGGAAATCCGGGCCCTGGAGGATGGGGGACAATCCTTTCTTCGCGCGGCGTTAAAAAGGAACTCTCCGGCGGAGAAAGCAGCACGACAAACAACCGTATGGAGCTGACGGCTGTTATTCGGGGATTACAGGCCCTAAAACGCCCGTGCCGTGTGACGGTGGTTACGGATTCCAAATATGTAGCGGATGCCGTCACGCTGGGGTGGGCGAAAAAGTGGCAGTCGCAGGGGTGGATGCGGAATAAAAAGGAAAAAGCACAGAATCCGGACCTTTGGGAAGAGCTGCTGCGGCTTCTTTCCATACATGAAGTGACGTTTCAATGGGTGAAGGGCCATGCCGGCCATCCGGAAAATGAACGCTGTGACGAAATGGCTGTGGCTGCATATCAAAAGTTGCGATGATACGGTTGATTTTCCTACTAATTTAGTATATAATAAAAACCGTCAGGAAAGACAAGTGAAAATATACCGGCGACCGCCCGGATAGGGTTTGCGGCTGCACTCTTTATGACGGCCGGCGGAAATCGATCTTTGCTGTATAAAAGGAGGAGCATCTTCTTGAAACGATTTGTTTATGCGGACAATGCTGCGACCACAAAAATAAGTCCGGCAGTATTTGATGCGATGGTTCCCTATTTGACAGAGCAGTATGGAAATCCGTCCAGTATTTACTCCATTGGCAGGGACGCACGAAAGGCCATCGAGATCGCCCGGCAAAAAGTTGCTGCCGCTATCGGGGCAGAGCCTACGGAAATTTATTTTACAGGATGTGGTACGGAGAGCGACAACTGGGCGCTGAAAAGTACCGCCGAACTGATGGGGCAAAAAGGGAAAAACCAGATTATTACGACCAATTTTGAGCATCATGCGGTTTTGCATACGTGTGAACATCTAAAGCGTCAGGGATTTGAGATAATCTATCTTCCGGTGGACTCAGAGGGATATGTTACGGCAGAGCAGGTGAAAAATGCAATTACAGAAAAAACAGCGATGGTTTCTGTTATGTATGCGAATAATGAGATCGGTACGATTCAGCCTATTTCTGAGATTGGACAAGTCTGCCGGGATGCAGGTGTTTTGTTCCATACCGACGCAGTGCAAGCGGTCGGCCACGTGGAAATCGATGTAAAAGCACAAAATATCGATATGTTGTCGCTGTCCGGGCACAAAATACATGCGCCGAAAGGCGTTGGCGCACTCTTTGTACGCAAGGGTGTGCGCATGGTGAATTTTATAGACGGAGGTGCACAGGAGCGCAACCGCCGCGGCGGTACGGAAAACCTTGCCTCTATCGTTGGATTGGGCGTTGCGATGGAGATGGCGGCTGCAGGCATTGCGGAACGTATGGAGAAAATACGGCAAAAGCGTGATCGTTTGATCGACGGGATTTTGTCCGCCGTGCCCAAAACCCGGTTGAATGGGGGAAGGGAACGCCGTCTTGCAGGTAACGTCAACATTTCCTTTGAGGCAGTTGAAGGGGAAGCGCTTTTGCTTCGGCTTGATATGATGGGAATCTGCGGCTCATCCGGCTCGGCTTGTACGTCTGGATCGCTGGATCCCTCGCATGTGCTGATGGCAATCGGCTTGCCGCACGAAATTGCGCATGGCTCATTAAGGCTCTCGATCAATGAGGAGACAACAGACGCGGATATTGATTATATTTTAGAATGCGTGCCAAGGGTTATTGAGACGCTGCGCGCAATGAGCCCGATTTGGAACAACTGATACGGAATTTGAATGAAAGAAGGAAGTTGTTATATGCTTTACAGTGATAAGGTTATGGACCATTTTGCCAATCCGCGTAATGTCGGTGAGATCGCGGATGCAGATGGCGTTGGTGAAGTCGGCAATGCAAAATGCGGCGATATCATGAAAATGTTTTTGAAAATCAAGGATGGGAAAATTGAGGATGTAAAATTCAAAACATTCGGCTGCGGCGCTGCAATTGCGACAAGTTCTATTGCAACGGAAATGATTAAGGGGAAACCGATTGAAGAAGCTTTGAAATTGACAAACAAAGCTGTGATTGAGGCGCTCGATGGTCTGCCGCCCGCTAAGATCCATTGTTCGGTTTTGGCGGAGCAGGCTATCAAAGCGGCGTTTGCTGATTATTATACCAAAAAAGGGATTGATCCAGAGCCCTTTGTCGGCAAAATTGAGACAGACTGCCATGCCTGCGATACGCACTAAGGTTTTGGTTGCCCTCTCCGGCGGGGTGGATAGTACGGTTTGTGCTCATTTGCTCAAAACGCAGGGATATGATGTCCGTGCGGTTGTCATGAAGATGAGTGATCTGCACGACAAAACAGTGGCTGCAGCGCAAGAAGCGGCAGAAAGCTTGGAAATCCCCTTGACAGTGCTTGATTTGAAAGAGGAATTTAGCCAAACGGTTATTTCTTATTTTATTCACGCTTATCAGACGGGGATAACGCCGAACCCGTGCGTAGTGTGCAATCCGAAGATAAAGTTCCGCCATTTGATAGAAGAAGCGGACAGGCAAGGGTGCGCCCTTGCGGCGACGGGCCATTATGCGAAGCTGCACCGCCGTGCAGACGGCATTGTGGAATTGCTCCGCGGGGATTCAGATAAGCGTGACCAGTCCTATATGCTTTATCGGCTCTCTCAAAAAGAGTTGTCTAAGCTGGTTTTTCCACTGGCGAACATGGAGAAGGATGAGGTCCGGCGTATTGCCGCTTCCCTAGGGCTGTCTTGTGCAACGGCGCCGGACAGCCAGGAAAATTGCTTCATTGAAGGGACAGATTATGCCGGTTTTATTGAGCGTGCCTGCGGGAAAATGCCGGAAGGAGATTTTATCGGGCCGGACGGCAGCGTATGCGGCCGTCATAGAGGGATTGTGCACTATACAGTCGGACAGCGTAAGCACTTAGGCGTTGCGCTTGGACGCCCGGTTTATGTCAGAAGCATTGATCCTGTTCAAAACTGCATCTATCTTGCAGATATGGATAGCACAATGCTTTCTAAGACGGCATTTTTGTCTGATATCACGGCAACTGCGGGGGATTTCCCATCCGGGAAGTTTATGGGGCAGGTAAAAATCCGCTCTGTCGCAAAGCCGGTAGAAGCAGAGATTACCCTTTTGGACGGCAGCGATGCTGTAGTACAGTTTTGTGAGCCGCAGCGCGCAGTGTCAAAAGGGCAGTCGCTGGTCATTTATGATGGAAATGTGTTGATCGGCGGCGGATTTATTGCCGGTGTAAAATAAGGATATTTGTAATGCAGGATCTGTCACCTTGACATACAGCCCCCTGCGGCAGCTGCCGCAGGGGGCTATGCCGTATTGTACGGAAAAATCGTATTCCGGCTGGAATTTTATTATATGCAGGCAGAAAGACGACAGTACAGCGCAGCCTTTTTTCGGCGATATGCTTTTCTTGGGTTGGGGATTGCAGAAAGCCCTTTTTAAGCGTAAAATGACAAGTATATCACAGCGGTTTTTTGTTAAAAATCCTATCTTTATATCGGCGTGATTTTACAGAAATACTTTACAAAGGCAGGCGGTGCGGGTACAATGAAATTGTTTTTAGATGATATAAGGCGCGAACCGGAAGGGTATGTTTTGGTGCGGAGTTTTGAGGACTGCATTTTTGAACTGGGCACCAAGGTATATGACACCGTTTCGCTTGACTACGCTTTGGGAGAGCGGTTTACCGGGCTTGATGTACTCAAATGGATGGTACGCAATCAAAAATTCCCTCAAAAACTGAATATCCACTCCACACATGCGTATGGACGCGCAGAAATGGCATGCTATATTCGGATGCATTTTCCCAAAGGGTATGTCTTCACCATGGGGGATGCGCGGTAAGGAGGATGGAATGGAACGGACATTTACATGGGCTTTGGTTACCGGAGCAGGCGGAGGGATAGGACGCGCTATTTCACAAAAGCTGGATGCAGACGGGTGCAGGCTGATATTGGTCGGACGGCGCCTATCCACGCTGGAAGCGACTGCTTCCGGTTTGCACAATCAACCGATATTAATAGAAGCAGATCTGACGGATCCAATGCAATGTGAAGCAGTCTTCGAGCAGGTCAAGACGCTGCCGGTGGATCTGCTTGTAAACAATGCGGGATTCGGCTTGTGCGGAGATTTTACGGAAACAGATGAACAGCGTGAGTTTTCTATGCTCGATCTAAATGTGCGCGCCGTACAGTTTTTTACCAAACGGTTCATACGGCAGTTTGTGGAAAAAGGCTATGGCACGGTGTTAAATGTAGCGTCTTCTGCCGCTTTTTTGCCCGGCACAGGGATGGCGGTCTATTATGCGACCAAAGCGTATATCCTTCGTCTTAGCGAAGGGATCAGCGGGGAACTGCGGGCAAAGAAGCACAATGTGACAATAAGCGTGCTCTGTCCCGGCCCGGTGGATACGGATTTTTCGGACACGGCTCACGTCCGGTTTGCCGTACGCGGGATCTTGCCTGAAAAAGCCGCCGAGGCGGCGGTTTCCGGTGCATCACACGGGAAATTGGTCATTATACCGGGCTTTTCAATGAAAGCTATCCATTTCCTTGAACGGTTTTTACCGGAAAAGGCGTTGGTATGGTTTACGGGAAAATTTCAGCAAAGAAATGAAAGGACAAAGGGAGGAAAACAGCAATGATCAAACCAATTATCACAACAAAAGACGCCTTTTGGCAAGAGGGGTCCCCGGTCGAAGGGCCGGCAGATACGCAACTTCTCATTTCCGATGAAACACAGCAGAGCTTTCGCGGTTTTGGCGGCTGCTTTAATGAAATCGGTGGGGCGGTTCTGCAAAAGCTTTCTACAGAAAAAAAGCAAGAGGTGTTGTCCCTTCTATTTGGCGAAGAGGGCTGTGGCTTTACAATGGGACGGCTGCCTATTGGTGCAAGCGACTATGCGCTTTCGTGGTACAGCTATGATGAAACGGATGGAGATTATGAACTGAAGGATTTCTCCATTGCGCGCGATCGGATGTATCTGCTTCCCTATCTGAAAGATGCGCTTGCACTCTGTCCGGATATGCATTTATTCGCTTCTCCGTGGAGTCCGCCGACCTGGATGAAAACAAAAAAAGCCTGCAATTTCGGGCGCCTTTGTGATGACGAAAAGACGCGCAAGGCATATGCGAAGTACTTTTTAAAATACCTTGCCGCTTACCGGAAAGAGGGCGTGCGAATCGAACAGATCCATGTCCAGAATGAACCGGTCGCAGACCAGAAATTCCCGTCTTGTGTGTGGGAGCCATCTCTTATGCGGGATTTTATTAAAGAGGATTTAGCTCCTGCATTCCGCGCAGCCGGCGACGATACGGAACTTTGGTTCGGCACGATCAATGAAGGATCTTTTGATCGCTATGTAAATATCGTATTAGCCGATAATCAGACGCGTGCATGTTTAAAAGGCGCCGGTTTCCAATGGGCGGGGAAATATGCGATTGCGCGTACGCATCAGGCATATCCGGAACTTCGCCTGATGCAGACAGAGAATGAATGCGGAGACGGCGAAAATACCTTTGAATATGCGGAATATGTCGCGTCTTTGCTGTTCCACTATTTGAGAAACGGTGCAGAGGCATATGTTTACTGGAATATGGTGCTGCCTGAAGGCGGCGAGAGCACATGGGGCTGGAAACAGAATGCTATGATTACCATTCTTCCTGATTCCGATACATATCGATTAAATCCGGAATTTTATATCATGCGGCATTTTTCTGCATTTATAAAACCAGGCGCCGTTATCCTAAAAGCGGAAGGCGGCCTTTCTCCCAACAGCATATGTGCTAAAAATCCGGATGGGACGGTTGTAGTTGTTGCCGCCAATACGCTGGATGTCGTCCGTAAGGCGGATATCGCGTATGGAGAAAAACATGTCACATTGGAGATGCCGCCGCACTCGGTTTTGACGGCACAATTTGAGGCATAAAAGGGATGAAAGGCGTAATTTTTGATTTGGATGGTACACTTGCAGACACACTTTCTTCTATCGCTTATTTTGCCAATCTTGCCCTTGCAAAGAGCGGGCTTCCCGAAATCCCGAAGGAAGAGTACCGCTATCTGGTTGGGAATGGCGCCAAACGACTTGTGCACGGGATGCTGCGGTCAGTAGGGGCCGATACGGAAGAAAATTTCGCGCGGGTAGCACCGCTTTATAATGATGGATATGACGCAGACGCGCTTTATCTCACCAAACCATATGATGGGATTGTGGAACTGTTGGACCGGCTGCGCCGGCACAATGTGATAACAGCAGTGCTTTCCAACAAGCCGGATCGTACAACGCAGAAAATCGTAAAGGCTTTGTTCGGTACGCGTATCCTGTATTGCCGGGGACAGCGCGATGATACGCCGCGGAAACCAGATCCTGCGGGAGCATACCGGCTTTTGGAGGAAATGGGGATTCAGCCGTCCGACTGCACTTATGTGGGGGATACCAAGACAGATATGTTAACCGGAAGAGCGGCCGGCCTCTACACGCTGGGCGTGCTGTGGGGATTTCGAGATCGGATGGAACTGGAAGAAAACGGTGCAGACCGGATTGTTGCCCATCCTTCCGAAATTGGAGATATCATTTTAAATGAAAGGACGGAGCTGCCGTGAGATTTACAAATGGATACTGGCTTATTAGGGATGGAATGCAGCTGCAATTTCCGAAAATTGCATATGACAGCCGCGTAGAAGCTGGAAAACTGACAGTTTATGCACCCTGCATGACGATGGAGAACAAAGGGAACTGTTTGAACGGTGGAACCATCACCATTGAATTCACCGCGCCGCGCAATGACATCATAGAGGTGCATGCATATCATTTTAAAGGTGCGGTGCCCAAAGGGCCGGCTTTTTCTATAAACCGAACCAAGGCAGATGTCCGGATCGAGGAGACGGATAAGGAGCTTGTGTTTGCAAGCGGGGATACGTCTGTGAGGATAACCAAGCATCCGGCTCCTTTCGCCATGCGTTTTTACTATAAAGAAACACTTTTGACCCAGAGTTTGGACAAAGCGCTTGGATATGCGGTTTATAAAGGCAAAACGCCATATATGAAAGAGGAACTCACTCTATCTGTCGGAGAATATGTTTATGGATTAGGAGAGCGCTTTACTGCCTTTGTGAAAAACGGGCAATCTGTGGAGATAGCCAACCGTGATGGCGGAACCAGCAGCGATCAGGCGTATAAGAATATCCCCTTTTATCTTACCAACCGCGGCTATGGCGTATTTACTATGCAGCCTGAGGATATCTCGTATGAAATTGCAAGCGAGAAGGTGAACCGGGTACAATTTTCGGTAGAAGGGGAATCCCTTTCTTATTGCGTAATCGGCGGAGGCAGTATGAAGCGTACGCTTGCGCTTTATACCGATCTGACCGGAAAACCGGCGCTGCCACCGGCATGGTCGTTTGGATTGTGGCTTTCCACATCCTTTTTGACGGATTATGACACGGATACGGTAACGCGCTTCTTGGATGGAATGGAGCAATCGGGCATACCGGTAAGTGTATTCCATTTTGATTGTTGTTGGATGGAAGAATTTGAGTGGTGCAACTTTAAGTGGAACCGTCATACTTTTACAGATCCGGAGCGCATGCTGAAGGATATACATACGCGGGGGATCCGGGTCTGCGTTTGGATCAATCCCTATATTGGGCAGAAATCACCTTTGTTTGACGAGGGGCTGGAGCACGGCTATTTCCTGCAAAATCCAGACGGTTCGGTGTATCAGCGCGATGAATGGCAATCCGGTACGGCGCTTGTCGATTTTACGAATCCGGATGCCGTAAAATGGTATCAGGATCATCTTGAGCGCTTGCTGGATATGGGGGTCGACTGCTTTAAGACGGATTTCGGGGAACGGATTCCGACGACGGTCAGCTATTTTGATGGTTCGGATCCCAAAAAGATGCACAACTACTATGCGGAACTGTACAATCGCGCCGTCTTTGAACTTTTGGAACGCAAACGCGGGAAAGGGGAGGCGGTTGTCTTTGCCCGAAGCGCAACTGCTGGGACGCAGAAATATCCGGTCCACTGGGGAGGGGACTGCGTTTCAACGTACCCTTCCATGGCGGAGACTCTCCGCGGCGGCCTTTCCTTTGCCTTGTCGGGTTTTGGATACTGGAGCCATGATATCGGCGGATTTGAAGACGGGACTTCGGCAGACCTTTACAACCGATGGACGCAATTTGGGCTATTGTCCAGCCACTCGCGCTACCATGGTTCGGGCGCATATAAAGTCCCGTGGCTGTTTGGAGATTCCTGCGTTGCTGTTGCAAGGAAGTTTACCCGCCTCAAGCTCTCCCTGATGCCCTATTTGTTTACGCAAGGGTGTGATACCAGCCGCACCGGTATCCCGATGATGCGGCCGATGGTCTTAGAATTTCCGGAAGACGAGACATGTGCATTTTTGGATCGCCAGTATATGATGGGGGACAGCCTTTTGGTCGCACCTGTCTTTGCAGAGGACGGAAGCGTTTCTTATTATCTGCCCAAAGGTGTGTATACCAACTTATTAACTGGGGAGAGAAAAACAGGCGGAGCATGGTATAAAGAAACATACGATGAACTGACAATGCCGCTTTTTGTACGGGACAATACAATCTTGGTAACAGGGCGTGACGACTGTGCAGAATACGATTACGGGAAAGATGCGCTTCTCCACCTCTATGAGATTGCCGACGCACGGACAAAAGTGTGTTCGATGAAGGGCAAAATCTGTGCACAGGCTACGGCAAAGCGTTCGGGAAGTACGCTGTCTATTATGCTGGATGGATTTTCCGGATGCACGACGCTTGCGGTACACGGATACGCCGTTGTGTCTGCGGAAGGAGCAGCGATTCTTCGTACAGAGAAGGATACCGTCTATCTCTGCGCACAAAAAGATGCTATTACACTAAAACTAAAGTGATAAAATGAAGAAAGGGAAAAGGAGAGATGGTCATGACCGTTAGGGAAGCAGCGGAAAAGCTTGAAAAGCTGGAACAGAAGCTGAACGCTTATAACCATGCAATGGGTGTGATGTATTATGACAGTGCAACTGCTGCACCTGCTGGGAGTGCAGCCGGACGCGGCGAGACACTGGGGGTTTTGAGCGGCACATACTATGAGCTGTTTGCCGCGCCGGATGTCGGGGTATTGCTTGAGACGATCCTTTCAAACCGGGATGAAATCGATACATTGACGGCTAAAAAAGCCGAAATCATGAAGCGGGATTACGATGAGACGAGTAAAATACCGCAGGAAGAATACGTGGCCTTTACAAAGCTGTGCAGCGATGCGGAAAATGTCTGGCACCGCGCGAAAAAAGAAAACGATTTTGCCGCTTTTGCGCCGTACATCGATCAGATTGTAGAAACGTTGATCCGTTTTGCAGGATATTACAGCCCAGGACAGGATCCCTATGATGTCTGGCTTTCACAGAATGAACGCGGCTTAACGCAAAAAACGCTGGATGCATTTTTTGAGAGCCTGCGTGGAAAAATAGTGCCGCTTCTGCAAAGGATCCAGGCAGAAGGGATCGAAATTGACGACAGCTTCCTGCATCAGGAATATCCGATTGAAAAGCAGAAGGCGTTTTCCGATTATCTCATGCAGGTGATGCAAATCGATCGGAACTACTGCGCCATCGGCGAAACGGAGCATCCTTTTACAACGAATTTTAACAAATATGATGTGCGGATTACGACGCATTACTATACGGAGCATCCGGAATTTTCAATGTATTCTGTGATCCATGAAGGCGGACATGCGCTTTATGAACTGCACACAGGGGATGAATTGATTGGTTCCTGCCTTGCTACTGGAACAAGTATGGGCGTCCACGAAAGCCAATCCCGGCTGTTTGAAAATATGGTTGGCCGCAGCGAAGCGTTTATTTCCTACATTTTCCCCAAAATGCAGGAGATCTTCGGGCCGCAGCTTCAAAACGTAACGGCGCACCAGATGTATCTGGCTCTGAACAAATGCGAACCTTCCCTTATTCGGACGGAGGCAGATGAACTTACTTACGCTTTGCATATTATGGTGCGCTATGAGATTGAGAAAAAATTGTTCAAAGGCGAAGCGAAAGCCAAGGATCTGCCCGGCCTTTGGGCAGAGATGATGCGCGCCTATTTAGGGATTGAGGTGCCGGATGATACGAGCGGCGTCTTACAGGATTCTCACTGGAGCAATGCGCAGATGGGGTATTTTCCGTCCTATGCGATCGGCAGCGCGTACGCCGCTCAGTTTGTCGCACATTTAAAGCGCGATATCGATATGGAAAAGGCGATTTCTTCAGGGAATTTGAAGCCTGTGGAAGATTGGCTCTGTGAAAAGATTTGGCGTTTCGGGCGCGGGATGGATCCGGAAGAAATTTTGCTAAATGCATGCGGCGAGCCGTTCAACCCGACATATTATACCGATTATTTGGAAGAAAAGTTTTCTGCGATTTACGGGTTAAAGTGAAAACGCCAAAAAGCGGTTTAGTGTATACAATAAAGAAAAAAGCGTTGCAAAGGCGCGCCGGGCCAATTCATTCCCGGCGCGCCTTTGCAGACTGCGCGGATGGGATTCGCACGCAGAGGGGCGGGAAAGGAATCCGCCCGGCTTTTTTAAAAATATATTCCCGTGTATATTGACACGCGTTTTTGTCGTACATATAATAATACAAAACGTGTACGTACACGCCTGATAAGGGCGAAGGAAGGGGATTGTTATGGTTTATACCGGGAAACAGCTGAAGGAAATCGTTTTTCCTCTGGGTGGGATTGGGACAGGCTCAATCGGACTTGCCGGGAACGGGTGCCTTGTGGATTGGGAAATCTTTAACCGGCCCAATAAGGGAAGCATCAATGGATACAGTTGTTTTGCTGTAAAAGCAGAATATCCGGATGGAAGATCTTCAACGCGGGTTTTGCAGGGGGATTGGACAAAAGATTTGATCGGGAAATATTCAAAAGCGAAATTCCATGGCTATGGATACGGTCCGCACAGCGCTACGATGTGTGGTTATCCACATTTCAAAAAAGTAAAATTTGATGGGACATTTCCAATTGCAACACTTACATTTGAAGATGACCATTTTCCTGGAAAGGTGATAATGAAGGCCTTCAACCCATTTATTCCGTTGGAAACGGATGACTCCAGCATTCCAGCGGCGTTTTTTGAGATCAAGATAATAAGCAAGGCAGACGATATCCGGTATACGGTCATCCTTTCCGTTGCAAATCCTTTTGAAGAGTCTGTAAACCAAAAGATATCGAACGGCCCATATACGGCAGTCCAGTTGATGTATTATGGGAAAAAGCCGTCCGATAAGGAATATGGTGATATAACGGTTGCGGTTGATTGCAAGGATGGGCTTTATCAGGAATACTGGTACCGGGGCGGCTGGCAGGATGGGGTTACGACCTTTTGGCGCGACCTCAGCGACGGTTCCTTTGAGAACCGGCGGTACGCTGAACCCGGAAGAGGCGACGTCTGTTCTGTTGGTGCAAGCAAAGCACTTCGGTCCAAGGAAAGCACAGCATTTCGCTTTGTGATCTCATGGAACGTGCCCAATAACTTTAATTACTGGGATCCTTATAAGGATACAGACGGAAACGATATCACTTGGAAAAATTACTACGCAACCTTGTTTGCCGATTCTGCGGCATCCTGTCTCTATTCACTTGACAACTGGGAATCGCTGTATGAAAAAACCAGCCGCTTTTGTGAAGCGCTTCATGCATCAACATTGGATGGGGCAGTCCTTGATGCGGTCTCCTCGACCATATCTGTGCTGAAATCCCCAACGGTGCTGCGGTTAGAAGATGGATCCTTTTACGGATGGGAAGGGGTACATGAGCAGGAAGGCTCGTGCGAAGGGACCTGTACCCATGTTTGGAGTTACGCTTATGCGCTGTGTTTTCTTTTTCCTGACTTGGAGCGTGGCTTGCGCGATACGGAATTCCGGTATGATACCGACGAGGACGGAAGAATGTATTTTAGGACGGCGCTTCCGTTGGGCAGAGGATATGTGGTGCAGCCCCCTTGTGTTGACGGGCAGATGGCCACGGTTATCAAAGCGTATCGGGAATGGAAAATCAGCGGGGACAATGATTGGCTAAGAGAACACTGGGGCGATATCAAGAGAATATTAGAGTTTGCTTGGAATGAAAAAAACACATTCGAGTGGGACAGGGATCACGACGGCGTTCTTGAGGGCAGGCAGCACCATACGTTGGATATGGAGCTTTTCGGCCCGTCGGCATGGCTTCAGGGAATGTATTTGGCGGCATTGAAGGCCGCTGCGGAAATGGCACGGTTTTTAGGAGACGATCAAAAAAGCGAGGAGTATACTGCGCTGTTTGAACAAGGCTACCGGTGGACGAGGGACAATCTTTTCAATGGAAAATATTTTTATCACAAGGTAGATTTAAAGGACAAAGGATATACTGCACACTTCGGCTGCCCTCAGTATTGGAACGAGGAAAAAGAACAGTTAAAATATCAGATAGGTGAAGGATGCGAAATCGATCAGATGCTTGGCCAGTGGCATGCAAATATCTGCGGGCTGGGTGACATTTTTGATAAAGGACAACGGCGAACCGCGTTAAACAGTATGATGCAAAACAATTTTAAGACGACGCTTCGAGATTTTGCCAATATGTGGAGGATTTTTGCGTTAAACGATGAAGGCGGCACGATTATGTGCGACTATCCGGAGGGCAGCTATAAACCGATTATCCCAGTCCCTTACTGCGAAGAATGTATGACGGGATTTGAATATGCTTTTGCAGGGTTGTTGATCAGTGAAGGATTTGTAGAAGATGGATTGAAAGTTGTGTGTGCCGTTAGGGACAGATATGATGGGGAAAAACGCAACCCTTGGAATGAGATTGAATGTGGAAGCAACTATGCAAGGCCGATGGCAAGTTTTGCGCTTTTGCCGCTGCTGAGCGGCTTTGAATTTGATCTGCCGGAAGGGCATATTGGATTTTCGCCAATAATCCATGGAAACTTCAGATGTTTCTGGAGCCTTGGCACCGGATGGGGCGATTTTATAAAAACAGAGGCAAGCGATCAAATTGTCCTTGCATCAGGCTATCTTGAACTGAAGAGCATGACGTTAGGCGGAATCGGGACGGTCAGAAGTGTTTTTGCCGACGGAAAAGAAATCCCATTTGAACAGAGAGGCGATCGGCTTTCTTTTGCTAAAATAAGGGTAGAAAAAGAAATCCGGGTTGAGGTATCGCTTTGAGAAGAAACGGAATTTCTACTACGCGGATTGCAGAAATTTGCGGTGTTTCCCAAGGGACGGTTGACCGTGCATTGAATAATCGGAAAGGGATCAGCTCTAAGACAAAAGAAAAGATCCTTGCCGTTGCGAAAGAATATGGATATCGTCCTAATATCCATGCCCGCTGTATTGCAGGCGGGAAATCCATGCTGATCGGCGTCGTTGTCTTTGATTTGAATAACCAATATTTTTCGGATATTGTTACCAGTATCCAACGGCATAGCTCCTTAAAAAATTATGCAACGGTCATCATGTTTACCGATAAGGAACGTCGGAAAGAGATCGAGTGCATCAATCGCCTCTATCATATGTCCGTAGATGGGATGGTTATTTGCCCTTGCGGCCAGGGTGAGGAATACGAAAATTATTTGCTGTCGTTAGGCATCCCGATTGTGACGATTGGCAATCGGTTGAACAGAATCCCTTATATCGGCATCGACAACACGCTGTCTATGCAGGAGACCGTTGAATATGTATTGGACAGGGGATATCAAAGGCTGATCTATGTAAAGCCGGATCTACAGGAGAAGAATGCATCCGCGCAGATAGAACGGCTGGATTCTTTTTATCAGACATGCAAAAAAAGAAATACGGAATATGCTGTAACGGATATATTACATGCAGAAGACAATATTCGCCCTCAAAAAAGGAACGCCCTTATTTGCCCAACGGATCTCTATGCAATGCGGCTGATGCATTTGGCGAAAAAATACCATGCGGGCATTATTGGGTTTGACAACGTCAGGCTGATCGAGGAACTGTCATTGCCATTAGACTCTGTCGCCTATGATATTGATACGGCGGCCAAGAGGATAGTGGGCTACATTGTTGAGGGGATCTCTGTATTTACCCCTGTGCGGCATCAGCTGGTAAAAAGAGGGTCTGTTTAAAATGCTGTAATAAAAAAGAAGGCGCGCCGCGCCTTCTTTTTTATTGTGTAGGAAGAAAAGCCTGCTTCTTTGCATTTTGCAGATTAGAAAATCGACAGAAACAACTGCATTGCGGCCGGATGTTTCAATACCGTTTGCGCTTGTTGGAGCGAAAGCAGAACCGGATTTCTGCGAATGCTCTGCAAGCGCTTGTGCCTAAGACTAAAACAACCCGATTATCCAATAGATAACACCATAAAGGATACTCGCCAAGATGCCGTAGGCAATAACTGGGCCTGCAATAATAAAGATCTTTGCCCCAAGCCCTAAAATAAACCCCTCCGATTTGAATTCCAAAGCGGGAGATACCACTGCGTTGGCAAATCCCGTAATTGGCACCAGCGTTCCCGCGCCGCCGAATTTGGCGATGTTGTCATATATGCCAATACCGGTCAGGATAGCCGATAAAGTGATAAGGGAAATGGAAACCAGTGTCCCTGCCAGCTCTTTTTCCGCCCCCATGCTCGTAAACCACGTCAGCAAAAGCTGACCGACGACACAGATAAGCCCGCCGATCAGGAACGCAAAAGGGATCGTTTTAAAGCTTTTGCTTTGAGGGGAGTGCTTTTGAACCAGCCTGTCGTAATGTTCCGCATCCATTTTGGGCTTCCATTTTTTCTGTTCAGACATCGAAAAATCATCCTTTCCGCTATTTTAGATTAGTATAGCCGTAAAATCGGCATTTAATATAAACGGAAAAGATAACGTTCAAGACGGGAAATCGCACTTGTTGCGCAGGGGAAAACCTCTTCTCGTTCCATACATGAAAAAGCACGGAACCGGAAAGGCGGGTATCTTTATAAAAAAGAAAATAGTGCTGTCGGCACCGCGTGTTTTTTGCATATGGAGCGGATCTGCGGTTATATTTTGGGAGGAAAAGCCGAATTGCAGACAGTGGAAAAATATGATACAATAAAAAATAGATGGAGGACGCGCCAATAGATAGGACGCTTCCGGCCATGGGCATCGCCGTGAACGGGCGATGCAGAAGCTTTTAAAAATTTAGTAAGGTTATGGAATAAAAGGGGCCATGTATAAGGTTCTGGATATGACTTCATTTCCTTATATAGAAGATTTGGAGGTGATCTGCAGTGGCCAAACAGGAATTTTTGGCCCACATCGCGGAAGACGGACGGAGACAGACCGTTTTGGAACACCTTGAGAGGACGGCAAAGCTTTGCGCCGCTTTTGCCGCCACCTTTGGGGCAGCAGAACAGGGGGCTTTGTCGGGGGGATCGCATGACATAGGAAAGTATTCCGGGGGATTCCAGCGGCGGATCATGGGGAACGGCCCCAAATTAGACCATGCCACTGCCGGAGCTTACGAGTGCGCCCAGATACAGCAAATCTTCGCCGCCTTTGCAGTATCAGGGCATCATGGTGGTCTGCCCGACGGCGGCGGGAAGGGGGATCACTGGGAGGAGGGCACCTTTTGTGCCCGGATGAACCGGGCGCGAAAAGGAAAGCTGGCCGACTACAGCGAATGGAAGAAAGAATTGACCCTGCCTTCGGCAACTCTGCCCGAGTACTTAAAAAACGACCCGTTAGCGGGGATGTTCTTTACTCGGATGCTCTTCTCTTGCCTGGTGGACGCGGACTACACCGATACGGAGGAGTTCATGAACGGACGGGTCCGCAGTCTGGACGGCGAGGTTTCCGTGGAGCAGCTATGGAAACGGCTTGAACAGCATATCTCAGGCTGGTTCCCGCCTAAAAATGATCTGAACAACCGGCGGTGCGCCATATTGAAGCAGTGCATCGCGGCAGGGGAGAAATACGCCCCAGGGCTTTTTACCCTGACGGTGCCCACCGGCGGGGGCAAGACCGTGTCCTCTTTGGCTTTCGCTTTGGCACAGGCAAGGACCAAGGGGATGAGGCGGGTGGTCTATGTGATCCCCTATACCTCCATTATCGAGCAAACTGCCGACAAGTTCCGCGAAATCTTGGGGCCTGAGGCGGTGCTGGAGCATCACTCCGGGGTGCCCGTTGAGATAGGGGAAAATGGGGAGCTCACGTCGGAAGCGGAACGGCTGGCTTGGGCCACCGAGACATGGGATAAGCCGGTGATCGTGACAACGGCGGTGCGGTTCTTTGAGTCCCTGTTCTCCAATAAGACCTCTCAGTGCCGCAAACTCCACAATTTGGCGCAAAGCGTCATTGTTTTTGATGAGGCCCAGATGCTTCCTTTGTCCTATCTGCGGCCTTGCGTGTGGGCCATCGCCCAGTTGGTGCAACACTACGGGGCTTCCGCCGTGCTGTGCACCGCCACCCAGCCCGCTTTGGATTCCTTGTTCCGGGAGTTCGCCCCAGACTTGATCATGAAAGAACTGTGCCCTATGGAGGCGGAGAGCTGGGATGCTTTCCGCCGGGTGACCTTCCGTCAGGTCGGGAAGCTGACATGGGCGGCTCTGGCAGAAGAAATGCAGGCAAAGGAGCGCGTTCTCTGCGTGGTCAATACCCGAAAAGCGGCCCGGGAAGTGTTCCAACACCTCGAAGGAGATGGGAATTTCCATCTCTCTACCCGCATGTACCCCGCCCATCGGCGGGCGGTGCTGGAGGAGGTGTGTTGGCGGCTGAAAAAAACGCATCTGCCCTGTCGAGTGGTGTCTACCTCCCTTATTGAGGCGGGAGTGGATGTGAACTTCCCGGCTGTGTTCCGGGAGGAAGCTGGGCTTGACTCTATCCTCCAGGCCGCCGGCCGATGCAATCGAGAGGGGTGTGACAGCCCGGAAGACAGCATAGTGACTATTTTCAAGGGGGAGGACAAGCCGCCTAAACTCTTTGAAACCGCCATCGGAGCCGGACAGATGGCGATGTCCAAGTACAAGGATATCGCTTCCCGGGAGGCGATACACGCCTATTTCCACGAGCTGTTGGATTTAAAAGGCCGGGAGAGCCAGGATGCCCAGCACATCCTGCCCCTGATGGAACAGGAATTTTTCCCTTTTCGCACCATATCTGAGCGATTCCATCTCATCGACAATCCGACGGAGACGGTCTACATCCCTATTGGCGAAGGGGCGAAACTGGTCACCCGGCTGCAAAACAAGGAGCGGAGCCGGGATCTGTACCGCCAGCTGGGACAGTATGGGGTTTCGATTTATCAACAGGATTTGGAGGCGCTGAACCGAGCGGGCGCCATAGAGCAGCTGGAGGACGGCTCCTTCCTGCTCACCGACCTGTCCCTCTACAGTAAAGAGGCGGGGCTGTCCATAGAGGTGGACAGCGGGAAGGGATTATTTATTTAAAGGCCTAAAAAACGCAAAAAACGGAGTAAAACTCCGTTTTCTGCGATTTTTTGAACTCCAAATATTAACTTTTTCAATCCGCGGGAAATTCCCGACTGCAACACAATAACATGAAATTTTCTTTTTGTCAACGGGATTTAGTAACTCAAAATAATAACTGAAAAATTACTATTGCTTTTTTCCAGAGTATATGCTATACTACAATCGTACTAAGGAATGAAGAGGTGAGGCGCATGGCTCTCTTGAAATGCGGCAAGGCCGTACCTGTCTATGGAGGGGAGCCTGCTTCTCCTTCTGTCAACACAACATCAAGAAAGGAGTGAACGCTATGCCGATTCAGTTGGAAGCATGGGGAGACTATGCCCTCTTCACTCGTCCGGAGATGAAGGTGGAACGGGTGAGCTATGACGTGATGACGCCGTCCGCCGCAAGAGGGCTGCTCGAGGCGATCTATTGGCATCCGGGACTGCAATGGGTGATTGATCGGATCCGTGTATGCGCGCCTATCCGCTTTACAAATCTGCGCCGCAACGAGGTGAAATCCACCGTTAGCGCAAGGGCAGCTCGGACGGTGATGGAGCGGGGGAAGGGGGCGTTGTATCTCTGTACCTCTGATGATATTCAGCAGCGGGCCTCCCTGCTGCTGCGGGATGTGCGCTATGTGATTGAAGCCCACTTCAACATGACGGACAAGGCATCACCGGGGGATAATCCCGGGAAATTCCAAGATATCGTAAGGCGGCGCATCCAGCGGGGACAGTTTTATCATCAGCCCTACTTCGGATGCAGGGAATTCCCGGCCCAGTTCCAGTGGTGCGAGACACCGCCCCCCTGTCCCAACGAGCTGCAGGGAACCCGGGATTTGGGATGGATGCTCTACGACATGGACTACAGCAACCCGGAGGACATCCGGCCCCGGTTCTTCCGGGGAACGCTCGAGGACGGGGTGCTGGAGGTACCGTCTCCGGACAGCAAGGAGGTGAGGGGATGATCTTACAAGCGCTGACGCAGTACTACCAGACCATGGAGCAGGCAGGGAAGATTGCGGCCCCCGGCTGGGGGCCGGTGAAGGTGTCCTTTGCCCTGTATCTTGGGGCCAACGGGGCGTTGGAGCGGATCGTCTCTGTCCAGACGGAGCAGATCCGGGGAAAAAAGACGGTTTTGGCACCTCAGGTAATGAACCTTCCCGCCCCGGTAAAACGGACGGTAGGAGTGGCTGCCAATTTCCTGTGCGACAATTCCGGCTATCTGCTGGGAATTGATGACAAAGGAAAGCCTAAGCGGACGATGGAATGCTTCTCTGCCTGCAAGGCCCTCCACGAAAAACTGCTCGAGGGAGTGGACGCTCCTGCGGCCCAGGCGGTTCTGGCCTTTTTCCGGACATGGGAGCCTAAGAAGGCTCGGGAGCATCCGGCGCTGGCAGAGCACATAGACGACATTCTTGCGGGCGGCAATCTGGTCTTCCGCACAAAGGAAGGCTATGTCCATGAAAATCCGGCGGTTCGGCAGGCGTGGGAGACCTACTACAGCAGCGCCGGGGACGGCCCGCGGGGCATCTGCCTGATCACCGGGGAGGAGGGGCCTGTGGAAAGCGTCCACCCGGCCATTAAAAATGTGACCGGCGCCCAGTCCAGCGGCGCCGCCCTCGTGTCTTTCAACGCCCCTGCCTTTTGCTCTTACGGTAAAGAGCAAAACCTGAACGCCCCCACCGGGAAGTACGCCGCCTTTGCCTATACCGCCGCTCTCAACCACCTTCTTGCCGACCGGGATCATGTATACCGGGTGGGCGACACCACGGTGGTGTGCTGGGCCAGAGGAGGCGGGGACGCCTACGTTTCTTTTTTCGGCGACATTGCCTTCGGCGCCCCCACATCGTACACCGTTTCCGATTTGCAGAAGATGGTGAAGGATCTTTGCAGCGGCAATCGTGTAAACTTTGACGATGAGTCGTTGGATCCCAAGATGGACTTTTACATCTTGGGGATATCCCCCAACGCCGCCCGGCTGTCCGTACGGTTCTTCCTGAAAAACACCTTCGGCGGCTTTCTGAAGAACGTCCATGCGCATTATGACCGTCTGGAGATCGTCAGGCCCGCCTATGACGGTTTTGAAGCCCTTCCTCTGTGGAAGCTGCTCAGTGAGACGGTAAATCAGAATTCCCGGGACAAGTCTCCATCCCCCCAGTTGGCCGGTGATGTCCTTCGGGCAGTTCTTACCGACACCCGCTATCCCGCAACCCTGCTCAACGGTGTTATCCTCCGTATACGGGCGGAGAGGGAGATCACCCGGGGGCGGGCAGCCATACTGAAAGCCTACTACCTGAAAAATCCACATCCTGATGTTCCAAAGGAGGTTTTGCAAGTGTCCCTCAACGAATCCAGTACCAGCATCCCATACAACATCGGCCGGCTGTTCTCCGTATTGGAGGCTATCCAGGAATCGGCCAATCCAGGCATCAACGCCACCATCAAGGACAAGTATTTTAACTCCGCCTCCACTACCCCTGCAGTGGTTTTCCCCACCCTGATCGAGCTGGCCCAGAAGCATCTGAAAAAGCTGAGCGGCTCCAACCGGGGATTGGCTATCACTTACAATAAGCAGTTTACAGAGCTGATGGGCAAGCTGGGAACCGAATTCCCTGCCCGCATGAATATAGGACAGAAGGGTTCATTTCAGCTGGGCTACTACCATCAGACCCAGGCCCGCTATCAAAAAAAGGAGGAGAATTAACATGTCTGAGCCTATTAAAAACCGCTATGAATTCATCATCCTCTTCGATGTGGAGAACGGCAACCCCAACGGCGACCCCGATATGGGCAACATGCCCCGAGTGGATCCGGAGACCAACTTGGGCTTGGTCACCGACGTGTGCCTGAAACGAAAAATCAGAAATTACATAGAGACCGTCAAAGAGGATTCCACCGGCTACCGCATTTATGTGAAAGACGGGGTGCCCCTTAACCGCAGTGACGCCGAGGCTTACGCCGCCCTGGAGGTGGAGGAGAAGTCCATTAAGGAAAAGAAAAAGGCTGACCCCGATTTGGATCGGAAGATCCGGGATTGGATGTGTGCCAATTTTTATGATATCCGCGCCTTCGGCGCAGTGATGACCACCTTTGTGAAGGACGCTCTCAATTGCGGGCAGGTGCGGGGGCCGGTGCAGCTTGGCTTCGCGCGGAGTGTGGAACCTGTGATCTCTCAGGAAGTCACCATCACCCGGATTGCCATCACCACTGAGGCGGACGCCGAGCGCAAAAACACGGAAATGGGCCGCAAATATATCGTCCCCTACGGCCTCTACCGCTGTGAGGGGTATGTCTCCGCCAATTTAGCCCGTAAAACCACCGGCTTCTCCCAGGATGACTTAGAACTGCTGTGGCAGGCCATCCTGAATATGTTTGAGTATGACCGCTCCGCCGCCCGGGGTAAGATGGCCGTCCGGGAACTGATCGTTTTCCAACACAACAGCGAATTAGGCTGTGCCCCTGCATGGAAGCTTTTCGAAGCGGTGAAGGTGGAGCGAGTCACCAATCCCGACGATCCCGCCCGCTCTTATCAGGATTACGCCGTTACAGTGGACGAAGCTGCTCTCCCTGCCGGCGTCACCTGCATCCGGATGTCGTAATCTTTTGTGAGAATGCGGTTCTCCTCTTTTCGGCCTCCGGCACTTCGATTATCAGCAGGCTTATCTGCCGCTTCCCTAATGATCTTCTGCGTGCGAAGGGGAAGCAATCAGAAAACGGGCCGGGAGGTTCGCACCGGAAAGCAGAACTGTTTCTCATCAGATTACAGTTTGTTTTTCTAAATTTTCTTGAATTTACTCTTAACTCTTGCTTTTTGAGAGAAAGACTTGTATACTTTAGCCAAACATCTTCGTCTTATTTTGTAGATGTTTGCCGTCGCCCCTCGCAGAGGGGCGTGGATTGAAATGCACAGGATGTAGACGTAGACGGTGAATCCATCTGGTCGCCCCTCGCAGAGGGGCGTGGATTGAAATCTCGCCACGGTCACAAGCCGTGCAATCCTGCTGGGAGTCGCCCCTCGCAGAGGGGCGTGGATTGAAATCACCACCTGCCGATCCTTAAACTAATACTTTTATGTCGCCCCTCGCAGAGGGGCGTGGATTGAAATCGATCCTGCAATATGCTTTTCATGCGCCCGCCTGCGTCGCCCCTCGCAGAGGGGCGTGGATTGAAATGAGTCGGCACAGAAACTGATCGAATCCTATCTGGTCGCCCCTCGCAGAGGGGCGTGGATTGAAATCATGAAAGAAGATAATGTCACGGATGAAACAATAGTCGCCCCTCGCAGAGGGGCGTGGATTGAAATCGCATGGATCACCTGTTTTTTCACCTTCGGCTTGCGTCGCCCCTCGCAGAGGGGCGTGGATTGAAATTT
>CAJFJV010000002.1:106169-119699 GCA_904384225.1 uncultured Oscillospiraceae bacterium
GAAATTTTCAAACGCGCCGGGACAAATGTCGGAATCGGGGTCGCCCCTCGCAGAGGGGCGTGGATTGAAATCTTTCCAATCAAAATCATCAATCAGATATCTTGAAAGTCGCCCCTCGCAGAGGGGCGTGGATTGAAATTTCCAGCATCTTGACAAGTACATATAAAGCATATTGGTCGCCCCTCGCAGAGGGGCGTGGATTGAAATATATCTCGTCAAAGAAACATCAAAAACATTTGGCGTCGCCCCTCGCAGAGGGGCGTGGATTGAAATGAATTATGTGTTATTACAACGACAAACCAGAAGTGGTCGCCCCTCGCAGAGGGGCGTGGATTGAAATTACTGTAGCAAAGTGGGAAGCGGGAGAATCTTTCGTCGCCCCTCGCAGAGGGGCGTGGATTGAAATCGCTGACCAGCGGCCCATTGCCTGACGCATACCGGGTCGCCCCTCGCAGAGGGGCGTGGATTGAAATACAAAACGTGGCCTGTCAGGAGGACTTGATCCGAAGTCGCCCCTCGCAGAGGGGCGTGGATTGAAATAAACGTGTATACATTGCGTCCTGTCAAGACGGATGGTCGCCCCTCGCAGAGGGGCGTGGATTGAAATACAAGAGTGCCGCATGGCAGACGACACGGGATGCAGTCGCCCCTCACAGAGGGGCGTGGATTGAAATTGAGGAGGAGCAGGAAGGGCTGCGGGAAAGTGTGGTCGCCCCTCGCAGAGGGGCGTGGATTGAAATACGATGATTTCTATTATTACTATCAAGTAGATGACGTCGCCCCTCGCAGAGGGGCGTGGATTGAAATGCACAGCAATTTCAGCTTTGTAATGCCTAACTGGTCGCCCCTCGCAGAGGGGCGTGGATTGAAATCTGCATACCATGTGTGTTGCAGATACGGCATATGTCGCCCCTCGCAGAGGGGCGTGGATTGAAATTGTGAGGTGTGCGTCATGCAAAGAAAAAAACTGGTCGCCCCTCGCAGAGGGGCGTGGATTGAAATTATGAACTGGAAACCAGATCCCGGCATGAGCGGGGCGTGGATTGAAATGCAACTAAGGAATATGTTTGTGGCTCCGATTGGATGTTGTCCCTTGCGGGGCATAGGCCTCCGTTTCACGCCCACAGGGTTGTGTGCCGGAGATGGAAATAATCCATTTCCTTGTGTTCAGATATCGAAAAATCATCCTTTCCGCTGTATTGGATTGGTGTAGCTGCGATACTTAAGGCTTTTCATATAAACAGGAAAGATCATGCCAAGGTGGGAGATCACGCCTGTTTTGCGGAATGAAGCCCCTTTCCGTTTCATATATATGAAAAAACACTGAACCGGAAAGGAGATTATCCTTGTGAGAAAGAAAATAGTGCTGTCGGCACTTTTGCTGGCGGTGTCGTGTGTTTTTTCCGCATGTGGAGCGGATCGGGCATTGTATGAAGAGATGGCGGAGCTTCAAAAACAGACGGCTCAGCTGGAGAGCGGCGTTCTTACCTTGACGGTACAATTTGAAGAGAACGGCATTCCGGGGGAGTATGCAGCGGAGCTGATATTTTGCAAAACAGAAGGGGACGCCTATGCGTATTGCCAAAAGCA
The DNA here is from genome assembly GCA_904384225.1 of uncultured Oscillospiraceae bacterium. Taxonomy (GTDB): domain Bacteria; phylum Bacillota; class Clostridia; order Oscillospirales; family Ruminococcaceae; genus Paludihabitans. Next base: position 107,760 of record CAJFJV010000002.1, read on the forward strand.
ATTTGATCAAAACGATCAGGTAGTGTTTTGCGAGTATTCAGACGGGACAAAAACCAAACAGTGGATGATAGGGCGCGGCTGGGAAGAAATCGGTGAAGCGCAGTTTACAAAAGAAAACCCGCACCGTTACCTCCAAATGATATCGTCGCCTTACGAACGAAAAATGATCCGCGAAATTCGCAAAGAAGCGGATGAAGGCGGTACGCGGTATATTTTGGAAATGAATGCCTCACGCGTATCGGATGCCTGCTATCCTGACGATACGTTTGAAGTTCTGGAACAGGTATTGACATTGACATTTGACGCGGAGGGGAAACTCGTTGGATACAGTGAGAATGCAATTCTGACGCAGGGAGATGAGGGAACGCAAAATTCTTATCGTGTGGATATGACATGTAAAGAACAAAACGCTGTCACATCGGTAGAAGAACCGGATCTGCGATCATATTTTGGAACGGGAAGCTGAATTGCAGATAGCGGAAAATAGAATCAAGGAAAATAGATGGAGGACGTGTCAATGAATAGGACGGTTCTGATTACAGGCGCTTCGCGGGGGATCGGCGCAGCTGCGGCGCGGCTTTTTGGAGAAAACGGATATCGTGTTGCGATAGGCTGCTACAAAGGAATAGATAAGGCGCAGCAGCTTGCGGCGTCGCTGCCGGATGCGGAAGTGTTTTCTGCGGATATTGCGGATGAAGCTGCGGTTAATCAGATGATAGAATCCGTGTCCAGCCGGTTTGGGGCAATCGATGTGCTGGTAAACAATGCCGGTATTGCAATGCAAAAGCTGTTTACTGATACGACTGCGGAAGAATGGATGCGGATTTTCAATGTGAATGTGACGGGGATGTTTTACGCCAGCCGGGCAGTATTGCCGGGAATGATCCACAGAAAAACCGGCCGTATAATTAATATCTCCTCTATGTGGGGGCAGACCGGCGCTTCCTGCGAAGTAGCATACTCAGCTTCTAAGGCGGCAGTAATCGGACTGACACGCGCGCTGGCAAAAGAAGTCGGCCCTTCCGGCATTACGGTCAATTGCGTCGCCCCGGGCGTTATTGATACCGATATGAATCAGGCGCTAAACGAACAGGACCGAAGTGTGCTGTGTGAAGAGACGCCTTTGGAAAGGCTTGGGACAGCAGAAGAAGTAGCACAGGCTATTTTGTTTTTGGCCAGCGACCAGGCGGCCTTTATTACAGGGCAGGTACTTGGTGTGAACGGCGGGTTTGTAATTTGAATACAAAAATATACAATTAGTAAAAAAGAGAGATGCCGAATCCGGCATCTCTCTTTTTGGCTTTCAAAACAGTGCGACTTATCGAATGCGTTTTTCCATCATATAATGCGGAAGGCCAACCTCCATAAACTGAGAGCCAACCTTTCGGTATCCAAGCTTTTCATAAAAACGCAGTGCGGAAAGCCGGGAATCCAATATCAGCCGTGAAAGCCCCAGCTGTGCGGTGCGCTCTTCTGCAAACAGCATCATCATCCGGCCAATGCCGTGATTGCGGTACTCGGGGGCGATGACAACTTGCCGCATCCGTGCGGTAGTTGAAGAGAGCGGGGTGATGATGCAGCCGCCAATCAGGTCGCCTTTTCGGTATACGGCGATATGATGATCGTTCACTTCTCCGGATAGGTCTTCGTCAAACAGGCTCAAGCCGAGCGGGACACGCATATGCAGATTGCGGAATATCAGCATTTTCTGATATTCCGCAGATCCATACGGAATCTCGCGCAGGACAAGTTCTTGGTTTAAAACATCCATAGTACAGCTTCTTTCTGTGGCGCTGCGTTTTTTAACGCCCGGCTTCTTTCAGCAATGCAATGTATTCTTCCAAAGTCAGATCATGCTTCATAATATACTGTGCATGTTCTTTTCCAACATAGCGATAGTGCCATGGCTCATAATTGATCTGCGTAATGTCCGTTTTTCCTTTGGGATAGCGCAGGATAAAACCGAATTCAGCGCAGTGTGCAATAAGCCAGCGGTAGCCGTCCGTTTCGGCAAATTGTTCCGTTAGGGAGTAGACGTCCCTTTGGTATTCTACGGTAATAATATCGAGAGCGAGGCCGGAATGGTGTTCACTGTGTCCGGGCTCTGTATAATATTGCCGCGTCAAGCGGATTGCCTCTTCTTCGCTTTTTCCCTGCTGCATATAGCTTTGGATATGGCTGTCATAATACGTTTTTTGCAGCGAGATTTTACGAAATCCGGAACGAAGATATAAATTGATGCCGTCGGCGGCAGCTGCATCACGCATAGCGGCATAGGCTTCACCGGCGCGTGCGTCGATCTGCTGCCCGTCAAAAGAGGTCATTTCGACGTCCGGATCTTCGTCAATTTTGTTTTCAGGCTCCGGGTTAAGAAGAATCAGGTTCCAATCGGACAAATTGCCTGCGGGCAGCGTATCTTCGTCGGAAGAAGATTCCGGAAGAGAAGGCGTTTCTGCCGGATAAGAGGAAGAAACAGAGCTTTCCGACTGGGTTCCTGTTCCCGTGCGGCAACCGGAGAATAAAGCCAAAGAGAGGGCTATAGAAGTGATCAGGCAAATGGTTTTTTTATATTGGAAGTGCATAAGAACGAAATACCTCCTTAGCATGACGGACCGACGTTTCCGACGGGGCCGCTGTCTCTTTTAACAGATACGGTGTGCTGATCAGCTGCCATTTATACTCCCCCATTTTATGAAAGGGGTTCAATTCCACTTTTTCGATACAGGAAAACGGCTGAAGCGCTTCGGCAAGGCGGTGAAGCTTTTCCTCTTTCAAAGTCAGCCCCGGGACCAAAACATGGCGGATCCAAACGGGCTTTTTTACCCTCTCACAATATTGAAGCAGCGTAAAAGCATTTTGATGGTCTTGACCGGTTAAGGCAATGCAGTCCGCCTGATCGATATCCTTAATATCAAGCAGGATTAAATCGGCCGCATCTACTGCGTCACGGCAGGCGGCAAGCGGAATAGAGCCGGCAGTATCAATCGCGGTATGGAATCCTTCCTGCTTGCAGGCGGATAAAAGTGCCGTGCAGAAAGAAGGCTGAAGCAGAGGCTCGCCGCCGGACAAGGTAACGCCGCCGCGGATAAAATTCCGGTATGGAAGGATCTCTCTGATTACGTCGTCTGCCGATACCCGCTTTCCGTCCTGCATATTCCATGTATCAGGATTATGGCAATAAAGACAGCGCAGCGGACAGCCCTGCAAAAAAACGACAAACCGGACGCCCGGCCCGTCTACAGCGCCGAAGCTCTCATAAGAATGGATAAATCCAAAATCAGGCCGCACCGTACTTAACCCTCCTGTATCAAACTTAAACGGCATAGCTCATGCATTTTATTATAGTATAGGCAAGCGAAAAAAGCCAGCGGATTATGGAAATTTCTAAAGATATGTGACGAAATTGTGAATGAAGGGGCAAAAGGGTTGCAAAACGACGGAAGCATGATATAATGATATCAAACGGTTACAAATTGTAATAATTCGATACTGGGTTATAGAAAAGTGCATTTTCGATTGGAGTATTTATGAAAAAGGGAGAGATAGGCGGAAACACGCCTGATATACGAGACTACTTTTTAAACGGCATGATTTCTGTCGGAAGCCTGTTGATTCTTTTTTACCGGCTTGCCGGGCGGAGCATTCGTGCGTTCTATCACAAATTTTTGTTTCGGCATACCGTTCGGCTCCGACAGTTCTGGCTGACGGTGCGCCGCCGCTTGTCCGGCAGCTATCAGACATTATTGAAGAAATGGTACGGTACGCGGAAATTTTGGCATTCTGTTAGAATGGTTGTCCAAAGAGGCTATGGCGCGCATCCGGATAAGGCGAAAGTCTTGCGTTGGTGTGATGCGGCAACCGCGTGCTTTTTGGCAGCCGGGCGTCATACATACGTATTTCGCCGCCTTTTAAATTATCTGGTTCCGCTGACTGCGGCAGCGGCTTTTATTTTCCTTGTAAACTATGCTTTTTCGCTGAATTATGCAGTGAGTGTGGAATGTAACGGCAAACAGATTGGATACGTCGAAAACGAAGCGGTATTCCATGAAAGTGAAAATAAAATCCAAGCGCGCATGCTTTATCAGGAAGATGACGAAATTTTTCAATACAGCACGCGTTTTACGGTAACAGTTGTATCTGAGGATGAGCTTCAAAACAGTGCACAGCTGACGAATACCCTGATCAGCAATTCGGATGCAGATATTGTAGAAGCAACAGGATTGATTATTGACGGAACGTTTTTGGGCGCAAGCAAGGATATTGTACCGGTTAAGGAACATCTTGACGAGCTGCTTGCACAGTATAAAGAAAACGATACGGATCGTGTGGAGTTTACAAAGAGCGTGGAGCTCGAAGAGGGGCTGTACCTGCAAAGCAATATTGTAGAAGCACAGAGCTTGATTGATAAAATCGAATCCAAAACACAGGTGGAGCGGTACTATACCACAGTTGCGGGTGATACACCTATTTCCATTGCGCAAAAGAATGGGATAACGTTGGACACACTGGTGTCTTTAAATCCGGATGTCCTGACCAACTGCCCAATAGGGAAGCATGTGCTGATTACAAAGCCGGAGCGCTTTCTTTCAGTCAAACGGATCGTCAATACCACATATACGGTTGAGATGGATTATGGTACGACTTACGTTGACACCAGTTCGCTTTATAAGGGGCAAACCCAAGAACGCAGCGCTGGTGTAAAGGGCGAGAAAACCATAACAGCAGATATATCATATGTAGACGGCGTGGAAGTCGGCAGAGAGATTTTGAGCACGCAAATTACAAAACAGCCGGTAGACCGTGTCGTTTTGAGAGGCACGGCGGAAATGCCGTCCGTTTCCGGCGGCGGTGGGAACGCCTCCTCTTATGGCCTTGTATGGCCGACCAGTGGGGCGAACCGTTATATTTCTTCAGGCTGGGGCGCCGGCCGCAACCATCGCGGTATTGACATTTGCTATTATGGCGGCGCGTATGGAAAAACAATCGTCGCCTCACACGCCGGCACCGTTACGTATTCAGGCTGGAAGTCCAGCTATGGATGGGTTGTAATGATTGACAGCGGAAATGGCATCACTACGACGTATGCACATTGTTCGAAACTGGCGGTTTCAACAGGCCAGACTGTAGCGCGGGGGCAGTATATTGCCAACATCGGAAGTTCAGGAAATTCTACCGGCCCGCATCTGCATTTCGAGCTCAATATCAATGGAAGACGAGTGAATCCGCTTTTGTATCTTCCTTAAAGATTATTCGAATATAAAAAAGTACTGCCGGTCAGTTTGTTCTGGCCGGCAGTACTTTTTTGATGGAAACTGTGGTGCGCTGAGACGCTGATTGCTTTCATCCTTCGCCCTGAAACGACCGGCAGGATGGTGTCGCCGCGTTTGTAAGCGGAAGCGCAGTCTTTGGGATGAGATGATGTATATGCTTACCACATTGCAGCAGAAAAATATCCGGAGTATTTCCTAAAAAGGGATAAGGGAAAGTTTTTAATAAAATAGGAAAAACAGACACATAAAGGCAGACTATAAGGCAAAACTGAAAGGGAAAGGCGGGAAAGAAGCCGTCAGGCATTTTAATAAAAGGAGGCATTTTCATGCCATCGTCTATTGGCCGCGCTACATTCCGTTTTGAGCGCCGCCCTTCCATACGCTCTTTTGCTGCGGTTGTTGGGAAAAAAGAAGGGGAAGGGCCGCTTCACGATTTTTTCGACCGCATTTTTATTGATACTAAGCTTGGGCAGGATAGCTGGGAAAAAGCAGAGAGCCAGCTTCAGAAAGAGGCGCTGAGCTGTGCGATGCAAAAAGGCGGCTTGTCTGCTGAGGAAATTGAATTGCTTTTTGCAGGGGATCTTTTGAACCAGTGCATAGGCTCAAGCTATGGCCTGCGAGATATGAACATCCCTTTTATGGGGCTGTACGGCGCCTGCTCTACTATGGCGGAATCCCTTTTACTGGCAGCTTTTTCCGTTGACAGCGGCGCGGTGAAACAGGCTGCGGCTGTTACCTCATCCCATTTCTGTTCAGCTGAGCGGCAGTTTCGGTATCCCTTGGAGTATGGCGGCGTGCGCCCTCCGACAGCACAATGGACGGTAACCGGCTCAGGGGCGGCGATTGTGTCGGATACGGGAGGCGCGCCGTATATCCAAATGGCAACAGTGGGGAAAATTTGCGATCTCGGCGTTACGGATATTAACAATATGGGCGCAGCTATGGCGCCGGCCGCAGCCGATACGCTGACACGTTTTTTGCAGGATACGGGAACAAGGCCGGAAGATTATGATTTGATATTGACGGGAGATCTGGGGTTTGTCGGGTCGGACTTGCTTTATGAACTGATGGAAGCAAACGGGTTTGATATTCGGACACAGCACAACGACTGCGGAAAAATGATTTTCGACAGGGAGGCACAAGATGTACATGCAGGTGGTTCCGGATGCGGGTGCAGCGCCTCTGTTTTGTGTTCGTATATTTTAAGCGGCCTGCGAAGCGGCCGGATGCAAAGAGTCCTCTTTATGGCGACGGGCGCCCTGATGTCTACGGTCAGCAATCAGCAGGGGGAGACCATTCCGGCGATTGCGCATCTTTTGTTCTTGTCGGCGCAAAAGGAGGGGTAATCAGTGGAGCTATTGGTAAGCTGCATTAAAGCGTTTGTAATAGGCGGTATATTATGCGCGATAGGACAAATACTCATCGATTATACGAAATTGACGCCTGCACGGATTTTGGTATCTTATGTTGTTGCGGGCGTGATTTTGGGTGCGGTGGGCCTGTATGCACCCATTGCCGAGTGGGGAGGAGCGGGCGCGACGGTGCCTCTTACCGGATTTGGCTATAACCTTGCCAAAGGCGTACGCGAGGCGGTGGATAAAGAAGGGCTGATCGGTGTTTTGAAAGGCGGTTTTACAGCCAGCAGCGCCGGCATTGCGACAGCGATCGCGGCGGCCGTTGTTACGGCGCTTCTTACAAACCCAAGGGACAAATCATAAAAATAAAAAAACAGTCTTCTTATTGAAGACTGTTTTTTTATTTTTACTGAAGCTTTATTTTTTACTCTGGATATACGAATCAATTGCTTTAGCGGCCTTTTTTCCAGCTCCCATTGCTAAAATAACGGTTGCGGCGCCTGTTACGGCGTCACCGCCGGCATATATGCCCTCTCTGGATGTAAGGCCGGTGTCCTCTTCAGCGACAATACAGCCGCGGCGGTTTGTTTCCAGCCCGCTGGTCGTACGGCGGATCAACGGATTGGGGGACGTACCGATTGCCATAATAACACAGTCGGCCTCCATTGTGAATGCACTGCCGGGGATCTCTTTTGGGCTGCGCCGGCCGGAAGCATCCGGTTCGCCAAGCTCCATCTTTACGCATTCTATACCAGTTACAAATTTGTGTTCATTTCCGATGATCTGTGTTGGATTGGTGAGGATATCAAAAATCACACCCTCCTCCATTGCGTGCTCGACTTCTTCGCGCCTTGCCGGCATTTCTTCGAGCGAGCGGCGGTATACAATATGAACCTCGTCTGCACCTAAACGCATAGCACAGCGCGCGGCATCCATCGCAACGTTGCCCCCGCCCACGACAATAACCTTTTTGGCGTGTTGGATTGGTGTGGCGCTGTCGTCGCGATACGCTTTCATAAGATTGGTGCGCGTCAAAAATTCATTTGCCGAATAAACGCCTTTTAGATTTTCACCGGGAATATTCATAAACCGGGGCAGTCCGGCGCCGGAACCGATAAACACAGCTTCAAAGCCGCTGTCAAACAATTCGTCGATCGAAAGGACTTTGCCAATTACCATATTGGTTTCAATCTTTACACCCAGCGATTTCAAATTGTCGACTTCCTTTTGTACGATCGCTTTTGGAAGACGAAATTCCGGTATGCCGTAAACCAAGACGCCGCCGGCGGTGTGCAGCGCTTCAAATACGGTTACTTCATAACCGGCTTTTTGCAGGTCGCCTGCGCAAGTAAGGCCGGAGGGCCCCGCTCCAATAACGGCTACCCTATGTCCGTTAGAGACCGGTTTTTTGATTCCGCCCGCAGTATGTTCCATATGCCAGTCTGCGACAAAACGCTCCAACCGTCCGATTGCGACGGGCTCGCCCTTGATACCGCGTACGCACTTGGCTTCGCACTGGGTCTCCTGAGGGCAGACGCGCCCGCATACGGCGGGAAGAGAGCTTGACTTTGACAAAATTTCATAAGCTCCTTCAAAGTCGCTTTCACGGATTTTTGCGATAAAGGAAGGAATGTCAATGGCAACCGGACATCCGGAGACACAAGGCTTGTTTTTGCAGTTTAAGCATCGGTTGGCTTCATCGATAGCTTGCGCGGGCGTATAGCCAAGGGCAACCTCTTCAAAATTGCGTTTGCGGATGTTGGGCGCCTGAACCGGCATTTCATTTTTCTTTAAGGACATATTTGCCATAGCTCAAAGCACCTCCTTTTTAAAAAGGTTGCACGTTTTTTCCCGCTGTTCCGCCTCAAAAGACCGATACATAGAACTGCGCTCCATTGCTTCGTCAAAATCGACCAAATGGCCGTCAAAATCAGGGCCGTCCACACAGGCAAATTTGGTTTCTCCGCCAACCGTCAGACGGCAGCCGCCACACATGCCGGTTCCGTCGATCATAATGGGATTCATGCTGACAACGGTTTTTATATTGTATTCTTTGGTCAGTTTACAGACAAATTTCATCATGACAAGCGGGCCGATTGCAATAACTTCGTCGTACTGCTCGCCTTGTTCAATCAACTCTTTTAGTGCGTCGGTTACAAGGCCTTTTGTTCCATAAGACCCGTCGTCTGTTTTCATTACGAGTTTATCGCTGACAGCTTGAAACTGCTCTTCTAAGATGACCAGATCTTTATTGCGGAAACCTACGACAGAATGTACTTGCGCGCCCAGTGCGTGCAGCTTTTTGGCTATTGGGTATGCAATAGCGCAGCCGACGCCCCCGCCGATAACGGCAACCTTTTTAAGGCCTTCCACATGCGAAGGTGTACCAAGCGGGCCGACAAAGTCGTGCAGGCAATCCCCTTCGTTTAAATGGTTCAGTTTTTCAGTGGTTGAACCGACAATCTGAAAAATAATCGTAACAGTCCCTTTTTCGCGGTCAAAGTCCGCCACGGTCAGTGGGATGCGTTCCCCCTCTTCGTCCACACGCAGGATAATAAACTGCCCCGGTTCCGCTTTTTTCGCAACAAGAGGCGCTTCGATATCCATCAGCGTAACAGTAGGATTGAGGGATTTCTTTTTGAGAATTTTATACATACTTCGTTCCCCGTTTTCTGTTGTTGGCATAGAGTTTTTGATTATAGAATAGGGGGCGGAAAATCCGTCCCCTATTATTATGCAGGATATTTTGTGGTTTGTAAAGGCGATTTGCAATTTTTTCGAATAAAACTTGCATATTGCTGTATAAATCCCTGCTCAAAAGTCAACTTCCGTATCATAATAGCAGGCTTTTAAAAGCTGTTCCATTTCTTCTTGCGTGGGAATGCGCGGATTTGAAGCGGTGCAGGCGTCGCTGCATGCATTTTTTGCGATTTCTGAAATCCTTGCCAAGAAAACATCCTCCGGGACAAAGCCTTTCTCTGTCGGATAGCTATCTGCGCCATAATGCTGAATGCAGTGCGGGATATTCAATTCGTCGTTCATATGGCGCAGATAGGAAATCAGAAGCTTGACTTTTTCATCGTCATTGGCGCCGCCCAGCCCCATGTAGTCGGCAATAATGCCATATCGCAGCTTCGCGCCGGGGTTTTTTGCATTGAATGCGATAACTTTTGGCAAATACATCGCATTTGCCGCACCATGGATGATGTGCGCACCGTAGTCTGCAAAGGCAGCGCCGGTTTTATGCGCCATCGAGTGCACAATGCCTAAAAGCGCGTTGGAAAACGCCATCCCGGCAAGGCACTGCGCATTGTGCATCGTATCCCGTTTTTCCATATCGCCGTTGTAGGACGGGATAAGTTCCTTTTGGATATGCATGATGGCAAAAAGGGCAAGCGGATCGGTATAATCGCAATGTGCAGTAGAGACGTACGCTTCGATTGCATGCGTCATTGCATCCATGCCCGTATGCGCTACCAGCTTTTTCGGCATGGTTTCTGCAAGTTCCGGATCAACAATCGCCACATCCGGTGTGATTTCAAAATCGGCTATCGGGTATTTGATGCCTTTTTCATAATCGGTGATAATAGAGAAGGCAGTAACTTCCGTTGCGGTTCCGGAGGTAGAAGAGACCGCACAGAAATGCGCTTTTCTGCGCAGTTTAGGGATGCCAAAAACTTTGCACATATCTTCAAAGGTAATGCTGGGATATTCGTATTTGATCCACATAGCTTTTGCCGCGTCGATTGGGGAGCCGCCGCCCATTGCGACAATCCAGTCCGGCTGGAATTTTTCCATTGCGGCAGCACCGCGCATAACCGTATCCACAGAAGGGTCAGACTCAATGCCTTCAAACAGCTCTACTTCCATACCAGCCTCTTTTAGATAGGAAACAGCTTTGTCGAGAAAGCCGAAACGCTTCATTGAGCCGCCGCCGACACAAATGATTGCGCGTTTGCCTTCCAGCGTTTTCAACGCCTCCAAAGCGCCTTTGCCGTGATACAAATCTCTCGGTAGTGTAAAACGTGTCATTCCATTTCCTCCTTGAAGTGAATCCGCAAGATTGTTAATCTTTTATCAATTTGTATTTTATCATTGTATCAAAAAAGAGGGTAATGTATAATAGGCATAGCGCTTATATCCATTTTATCATAGGGGGCGATAGACGTGAACTTACAGCAGCTTCGCTATGTGGCGGAGGTAGAACGCACGGGATCGATTTCCCGTGCGGCAAAAAACCTTTATATGGGGCAGCCGAATTTAAGTAAAGCGATTAAAGAACTGGAATCTGAAATTCGCATTACCATTTTTAAGCGTACTGCGCGCGGGGTGGAGCCCACACCGATGGGCCAGCAGTTTTTAAGCTATGCCAAAACCATCCTGTCGCAAATGGATGAACTGGAGTCCCTGTATAAGCAAGACGCCCCAAAACAGTTTAAATTCAGTGTCTCCGTACCCCGTGCCACATACATAACCATGGCCTTTACCTCTTTTATGCAGAAAGTGTCTGCAGACGTCAATATGGAGGTCAGCTTTAAAGAAACCAATGCCGCAGGCGCTGTCAGCGATGTGGCGGGCGGAGAATCAGAAATTGGGATTGTAAGATATCAGGTTTCTTATGAAGAATATTTCCTTTCGCATATAAAAAGCCTTAAGCTTCGGTATGAGCCGGTAAGGGAGTTTCGGATGTGCTTGCTGATGGCCGATTCCCATCCGCTTGCGCATGCTTCGGAAATTCCGTACCATGCGCTTGACGGCTATATTGAATTGGTACAAGGGGATATCCAGGCGCCGCCGCTTTCTTTTTCACAAATCAGCCGCAGTGCCGTGATGGAAAAGAAAAAGCGTATTTATGTCTACGACCGCGGCAGCCAAATGACGCTTTTAAAAGAGATCGCAGGAAGCTATATGTGGGTATCGCCAATCCCATTCCGCTTTTTGGTGCAAAACGGTCTGGTGACAAAAGAATGCCCAATGGCGGACAAGCTGAATAAAGACATTCTGATTTGCCGGGAAGATCATGTTTTGACGGCCGCGGAACGCGATTTTGCGGACACTGTACGTGCGGCGGCAAACGAAAGCGTTGGGAGCTAACATTGCGGTGCAGCTGTCCAGCGGAGAAGCAAAATCCTGTCTTGTTGAGGAAAGAAAAATCCGGATGTGTGAAGCATCCGGATTTGTTTATTGTTCAAAAAACGGAAGGGTAAGCTAAAAAATGGAGAAAAGCAGGATACCGATGGGGGAAATAGCCGGATGCAGCGGGTATAGTCTAACAAGTTTTTAAAGATAAAATGCAATGGAAATGTATGCGATTC
>CAJFJV010000003.1 GCA_904384225.1 uncultured Oscillospiraceae bacterium
CCTTTTGGTTTTGTCTGGTCAACTCTACCTTAACACAGGTCACTCCTATTCGCTATTTATTTCTTTGATTTGTTACACATCATTGTAACACCTACACTGCAAGGCCATTATCATTTTCCCGCTGTGCGTTCTAAATAAAGTATCCACTTCTTGCTTATAAGGGAAATTTTGATTCACTCCATGCCGCATTACCTTCATCCCGGCTGCAATCGATGCATATTGTGCAGCTAAACAAATGTCATGTGTTTCCATATACTTGACTGCTAAAGCCGCATTATAGCAGTCGCCCGCTCCAGCGGTACTGACTGTCTTCCCGCAAAACGGTTTCACATGATATCGGTTTCCTTGGATTGATAGAATAGAGCCCTTTTCTCCCATCGTAATAATAATATTCTTTACTCCTAAATTATGCAGCTTTATAAACGCCTCATCAATATCCAAGGGCTTATCCAAAGCTTGGCCGGTTAGTATTGCAGCTTCTGTTTCATTAGGGGTAAGTATTGTTATATATTTAAGGATTTCAGATGGAACGTTTCGTGCTGGAGCAGGATTATATATAATATCAACCCCAGCTTTCCCTGCAATTTGAGCCGCTTCCCTAAGGGTCTCTTCTGACACCTCATTCTGCAACAGCACAAGTTGACTATCTTCAATTACGGAAGCGTATTCCCTGATATGTTTTGGCTGCATATGACGGATTGCCCCCGGATAGACATAAACTTCATTTTCTCCATTTTTAGTATTGACAACAAAAGCGCAAGCTGTTTTCTGATTTGGAATTTTAACGATATATTTTCCTTTAATATGTTCTGTATCTAAATCAAATTCACATCTGTTTCCAAATGTGTCTTCCCCTACAGCTGTAATAAAGTGCACTTCAGCTCCCAGCCTGCTTGCTGCAACTGCCTGATTGTACCCTTTCCCTCCAGGCTCAAATTCCAATTTTGACCCTTCAACTGTTTCGCCGATAGCGGGAAAGTGTTTCACATCCATTAACAAAGACATTCCATAATGTCCTATAACACTAATCGCAGAACGCATTCCTGATCACTCCATTAAGAAAAGCCGTTCTTCCGCTTCTTGAATAAAAAACATACATTATTTATTATGCTAATCTTCTTTGTCGAATCTGTCAATACGTTTTTCATAATAAAGACTCTTGGATTCATTATCAAACAGGAATCTTGTGCAATAGGGGAAGCTTGCTATTTGGTTTCATCCATATATTTCAAATCATTGCGAAGCATCGCTTTTCCTATTCAATCTATTTCTATTTCTTTTCTGGCTTTAAAGATAGATATTTTTTAGGAACTACCAAAGTAAGCTATTTCCATTCACATTCTATCGGTTAACGATATCTGCACCTACCTGTAAAATCCATAGAGAAATATAAACGTCGATCCCATTACACAGGCTATTTTATTTCTGCCTATCTATACTTATCCCAATGCCACATCAAGAATCATCATGAAAACAAAACCGATTGCGACGCCGATTGTTCCAATATTAGAGTGTTCTCCAGCCTGTGATTCCGGTATCAGTTCCTCTACCACAACATAAATCATTGCTCCTGCCGCAAAAGAAAGGAAATACGGAAGAAGTCCCTCTATTTGACTGACAAACAGCAACGCAACTGTAGCGCCGATCGGTTCTACCACTCCTGATAATACACCATATCCAAATGCTTTGTATTTCGCTATTCCCTCTCCTGCAAGCGGCATTGAGATAATCGCCCCTTCCGGGAAATTTTGAATTGCGATCCCGAGTGAAAGCGTCAAAGCCCCTGCTATAGTAATGCCTACATTCCCAAGCATAGCGCCAGCAAGCGCAACGCCTACTGCCATTCCTTCCGGGAAATTGTGAAGTGTAACAGCGAAGACTAACATGATTGTTTTTGACAATCCGGAACGAATTCCCTCGGGCTTATTACTATATCTGTGCAAATGCGGAATTACACTGTCCAATACAAGCAGAAATACGATTCCCAAAAGGAATCCGACTGCTGCTGGAAGCCAAGTATATTTTCCTTTGGACATTTCAATAGCAGGGATTAATAGCGACCAAACAGATGCGGCTATCATTACGCCGGATGCAAAACCCAATAAAAACTTTTCTAATTTTGGGCTTAAATCTTTTTTTATCAAAAAAACCATCGAGGAGCCTAAAAGCGTACCAAGAAATGGGATAATCAAAATAAGTGCGATCCCCATCTATAAGTCTCCTTTTATATATTCGTTTATTGCATATTTTTCCACAGAAACCGACCCGCTATTCCAATATTATGATCTTTTGAAGATTGAAAATGACTTTCTTTCATAAGGTTCTGTCTTTATTCCTGTTACCCGATAGCCTGTTTGGTTAATTGCTTCCCTCAATTTGTACTCATCTATTTCATGCTCAGCAATAATCACCGTTTCCCCTTTTCTATGTGATGAAGCTACTTTTTTGACAGGAAAAGATTTCCGGATCACATTATTAATATGTGTTTCGCACATACCGCAAGCCATTCCATCAATACCTAATATGATTTTCAGCATGAAAAAGCCCTCCGTTTTAGCGTAATTTTCTTAATACATAGAACCCTATAGTTAGTTTGAACTAATCCTTTTAATTCATCTTATCATATCAAAACGGAAACTGTCAATGGTCCAAAACTACAAATCATATTTCCATATCAAAATATCCGGCATTAAGATTAAGCTGAAAAGTATTTTGCAGCTTTCTAAGAGCCATTTAAGCGGCCATTTCTCTCCTTTTGGATTTCTTTTGCTTGTACCATCGCTTTTAAACTTCTTATCATCGCCTGATGTTATACGTAATTTTCTGTATATAAAAAGACAGGATGCCTTTTTTGACAACCTGTCTTTTATGCAGAAGTTCATTAGCGTTGATATAAATCCCAATTCGTATTTGGCTATCCAATATCTAATATGTGGCTTTTATCCCTTAAAAATATCGGTATCACTTCCAGTGGTGCATCTACGCATATCGTCTGGCCGCCTTGATATACTTTCCCGCTTGTGTACTCTGTCCATGACGCCCCAGCAGGCAGATATACGTCCCGTTTCCTTTGCTGGTATTCCGTTATTGGCGCCACCAAAATTTGATCACCGAATAAAAACGCATCATCGATGTCCCACACCTCGGGATCACTTGGAAAATGATAAAATAGCGGTCTGATAACGGGGCATCCCTTTTCACTTGCTTCTCTCATTAACTGACGGATATAAGGACGCATTTTTTCGCGCAGTTCAATATAGTGCTTCATAATACGATAATTGTCTTCGCCGAAAGACCAGATTTCGTTGTCGGCACCACTTGCACACCGTCCGCCGCCCACCTTGCTCAAGGGCGTTTTTTGAGGATTCCGGTTTCCGTGAAGCCGCATAACCGGACAAAATGTTCCATATTGAAACCATCTGATCAGCAGTTCCTGAAATTCAGGATCCCGAACATCGCCGTCATGAAACCCGCCGATATCTGTAGTCCACCATGGTATACCAGACACAGCCATTTGCAGTCCGCAAATAATCTGTGTTCTTAAAGACGCAAAAGTAGATGGAATATCTCCAGACCAGACCAACGCACCATACCGCTGGCTTCCTGCCCATGCACAACGCACCAAGCTTACAATATCCTTTTCTCCTAATTGAGTTAAACCATCATAGATCATTTTCGTATACCATACTGGATATTGATTGCCAACCTCCAGTACTGACCCTTTATAATACCGATAATTTTCAAAATCATAACTGGAATATTCCGGTTCCGCCACATCAAGCCAAAAATTTTTGATTCCATAGTCAAAATAATTTTTTTTGATTTTGTTCCAAACAAATTTACGAGCTTCCGGATTTGTCATATCGACAAAAGAGGTCGGGTCAATCATCAGCATATTAATCTTAACACCGGATTCAGCGTGAACCAAATATCCATTTTCCTTCATTTTCTCATAATCCGGTGCGTATATCGAAACCGTCGGCCAGACAGAAACCATTAGCTTTGTTCCCATTTTGTCAAGCTCCCGCACCATTGCCAAAGGATCCGGCCAATATTCCGGATCAAACGCCCATGTCCCCTCTAACGTCCAATGGAAGAAGTCAGCAATAATCATGTCTAATGGGACGCCCCTGCGGTAATACTCTCTGGCAACAGACAAAAGCTCTTCCTGCGTTTGATAGCGTAATTTGCATTGCCAAAAGCCCAATCCATACTCCGGCATCATAGGCGGCTTTCCTGTTACTTCCATATATCGGGACAAGATTTCGGCAGGTGCATCCCCTGTTGTAATCCAAAAATCAATCACTTTTGTGCTTTCAGCTTCCCATTCTGTTATATTCTTGCCAAAGGATGCTCTTCCGACAGCAGGATTGTTCCAAAAAAATCCATAACCCAAATTGGAGTAAACGAAAGGGACAGAGGATTGAGAATTTCTTTGCGCCAATTCAAGGAAGCTGCCCTTTAAATTAAAAATGCCGGTTTGATATTGTCCCATACCAAAAAGTTTTTCTTCAGGATCGGACTCAAATTTCATACTCGCTTTAAAATTCCCACCAAATTGGTTTTTTAACTCTCTTGTGCGGATTCCCAAACTGGTATGACGGCCGCTTTCTAACTCTCGCAGAAAAATGTTTCCTTTTTTATTTTTAAAAATAAGCTTTCCTGCTTTATTGACGATCACTTTAATTTTTCCGTTTATCATTACGGCACCATCACCAATAATCTGCTCTTCTGAATTTACCTTTTGTTTTTCTTCGTTTGCCTTGTTTTCTATTATTTCAATCTGTACGGGCTGTTCCTCTTGCGGAAGTAAGGCCCAGTCTTCATCCGGAAAAGAACATAAACGCGTAATCCTAACCCGAAGGCTGTTTTTCCCAAAAGCTTCAATTTGCATTTTTTCGCCGTCATATTCTCTTATTATTTTGTTTTGTACTGTATAAACCATTTTTAAATCCATCCTTTTTGATAAACCTATGCAGCAGCCAAGCTTGTATTTGCTACTATATAGTATCACATTTTTCAGCCTGTCTGTTAGAATAATATCAACTATTATTAGTACGAAATCACCTAAACCAGCGCCATAAAGCTAAATCCATTGGCATATTCCAAAAAGAACTTTGCAATATTAGATTGAACGCACTATAATAAAACCAAAAACCAATAGAAAGGCAGTGAGGTTCAAATTCTGATGAAAAATATAGCCCTTGAAAATATACAGCATGGAACGGCTTCTTTTAATTATGCAGTCTATAAACACGGACCACAGCATTATGGATATGCCTTTACCCCTCACTGGCACGAAGAATATGAACTGGTATATGTAAAAAAAGGCAATTTTCATTTTCTAATAAATGGTCAATATTTTCATGTAAAGGAAGGCCAAGCCTTATTAATAGACCAGTATGCCATACACATGTTTCCCGACTTCCAAAACCACTGCAATGGTGAATATATCAGTTATTTATTTGGAAGAAAATTTATATTCCCATCTTCATCCAGTTATATTTCCGAACAATTTTACGATGAGATGTCTCCCCAAAAAGTTTCGTTGTCCCAGCTTATAACAGGTGAATTCGACTGGCAAAAAGAAATATTGCAGTATGCAAGCAGACTTGAAGAATTAAGCCTGCAGCCTCTCAAAAATGCTCTGTCTATCCAAATTGCTTTGCTTTCTATTTTCAATCAAATAAAGATCAATAAAGCATATATTCTTATGCAAGATAATTCTATGACAAAAAATGAATTTATCAAAAAAGCTTTGATCTACATCCATCAAAACTATTCCAAAGATATTTCCGTAAGCCGGATAGCTGGTTCTTTACATATCAGCACCAATCATTTTATCCGCGTGTTCAAATTTCTGCTGGGTGTAACACCGCAAAAATATATTCAAACGTATCGGATTCAGCAGGCAATAAATGCGATGCATTCAGCGCAAGGGGTTTCTGAGCTTTCTGTCTCTGATATTGTGTTTGAAGTCGGCTTCCATGATCTCAGCTATTTCTCACGTCGTTTTAAAAAGGAAACCGGACTCACTCCATCACAATATATAAACCGGCTTAACAGACAAGATAATAATACTGTTTACAATCACAACAACGATAAGGACATACATACGTAAAATCATAAAAAAGAGCACCTCCTTTTAATAAAGGAAGTGCATAGAATGGCAATAATAAGGGGATTTGCTTTATTTGATCAACAATAGTATTGATCGGCCTGTATTGTATTCAATACTCGAATACAATTGTATTATACTGGAAGATTGACACTGTGTAAAGTACAAATAAGTAAAAAATCTTCAAGAGCCTAAAAGTTTGTCTAATATGCGCATAGCTACAGGAAAGCCGCCACGCATTTTTGAAATTTTGCGTACATAAAACGCTTACCATAACATAGAAACCAATTGGCCTTTATTTGTTTGACATCCGTATGACAAACTGTATTATAAAATTAGGTATTGACTTTTTTATGTGGCGTGTTATAATAAAAAAAGTCATGGGGGCGTAGCTCAGCTGGGAGAGCGTACGGTTCGCATCCGTAAGGTCGAGAGTTCGATCCTCTTCGTCTCCACCAAAAAGAAGACACCATTGGAATCTGAACCCCTAAGGTTTGGACAACAATGGTGCTTTTGTTATAAATCCTATATTTATGCGGGCTCGTAGGTTATCCGTTTTTAAATTCAAACTGGACACTAAATCCAAAATACTCAAAATGACGAATGAAAAAAATAAAACGGAGAGTTTTGAACCCCTGTGTCTAATTTGTATCTTCCGTCAAAAGCGCTTAGCTACCAGCGTTGTCTATCTTGTACTTTGTGATTGTCTTGTTTTGCACAAGAGTTCGAATGTCTTTGTGGAAATGTTAAAAACATTTTTGTATAACCTTTAGACAAGAAAAAGTATTGTTTAAGAAATTTTTTAAACTATACTTTTTTCTTTTTATATGGTATACTTAAAGTGGAATTGTTCACACAATCTTGTTTATATCGCTTAAGCGTTATAATAAATATTTTATTGAAAGGAATGAGTGATATGAAATATATAACATTGTTTGCCCAAACATATAACAGGAGGGTAACTGTACTTTAACCCTCCTAATAGCAAATGGAGGAAAAAGCATTGTATAACGAAGAAACAATTATTTCAAAATGGATTTCCGATATGTACGATATGGATCAAACTGATATTAGTGATGTGGAATTTGCGTTGTCCATTATCGGAGAAAAACCAAAACGTGTTCTTGAAGTCGCTTGTGGCAGCGGTCGTATTCTTGTGCCATTGGCAAAAGCAGGACATAGTGTAACAGGTCTTGATTTTGACGAGTATATGCTTGACAAAATATCTGCAAGAGCTAAAGGAATGAAAAATATTACTTGGCAGAAATCTGATGTTATAAAAGAAGATTGGGGAAAAGGATATGACGTTGTAATGTTAGCTGCCAATTTCCTATTTAATATTATTGCAGACATTGATTATGCCAAAGCACAGATGCTTGTAATTCAAAAATCATCCAATGCTCTTGTTTCTGACGGTCATATTTACATTGATTACGGATACACATTACACCCTGAAAATTGGTTCGGGAATGCTAATGAAAATGTTGTTTGGCAAGGAACTGACAGTAATGGCAATACAGGAAAAATGACTTTATTGAACAGTTCTTTTGACTCCAAAACAGGACTCAATAAGTTTGTACGCAGATTTGAATTATTGTTATCTGATGGCACTGAAATAAAACAAGACATACCGTCTACTAAGCACTTTGCAACTCTTGAACAAATACATAAATGGCTTGAAGTTGCTGGCTTCATAGTAGAAGAAGAATATGGTGATTATAGCAGAAGTCCTATTAGCGAAATGACAAATAGAGCCATAATTTGGGCAAGAAAAAAGTGATTTATCGCTTAAACTCATAAGCACGATTGTTGGTGTGGGTTAAATTCTAACTGCAAAAAAGAAGAAAACACCATTGTAATCAGACCCCCTCATCTACTTTCCTCTCGCTGCTCAAAACTCTTGGTTACTGGCGTTGTTCATCTTGTCCTGTGTAAGAGTTCGAATCCCTACGATGAAATCGCCAAAATATCTTTTTTATAGTCCTTAGACAAGTTAAAAGCTACATTTTGAGAGATCAGAATGTAGCTTTTTTCGTTGTTTTACAATGTTTCAGCGGATATCGATTTTGTAGCAGTTATACAGACCTGCGGTCAGCAATTTACGACCACAGTTTTTTCTATTATGAGGTTGTAAAAGTCATTGTATTGGTAAAAGAGCCCAAAATACTCTCTTTTTCGCAAGTATAATCAAACATGAAAATGATTGTGATTCTATAATGGTAATAGAGCGGTAGAGGTGAACAGAAAATGTACGAGTGGAACGAGCGAATTCAAATAGTCATTGACGAAATTGACAAATGCATTATGCGTCATGATGATGAAGACCTTACGCTGCGGTGTCTTTCTCGTAAGCTGGGCTATTCTGAATTTTATGTTACAAGGAAATTTAAGGAAATTTCGGGTATGCAGTTCAAGGATTATCTGCGGAAAAGAAGATTGGCTTTTGCGCTGAAAGAGCTGCGAGACAGTAAAAAAAGCATCTTGAATATTGCTTTTGACTACGGTTTTTCCTCCCACGAGGCGTTTACAAGAGCATTTAAAACAACATATGGCATCACGCCAAGTATGTATCGTAAAAAGTCTGTATCTATCGTTCTTCGTACAAAAATCATTCCTTTTGACCGCTACTTTTTAGGAATTGGAGAGATCGGCATGAAAAAATCTACAGAGGAAGTCCAGATTTATTTTGTAACCATTCCCGCACACAAGTTTTTACATATTAAAAATTATGAAAGTAATGGGTATTGGGATTTTTGGCAAAAGCAGAATGCTATCCCTGGACAGGATTGCGATACCATTTGCGGTCTGCTCGACAGTATCAAGGGCAAACTGGATGACAAAGGCGGCAGTGAATCCAACTGCGGCAGCGGCCAGATCATGGCGTATATACATGATCCCAAAGGACAGCCCTTCTGTTATGGCATCCCCCGTGCTGAATGTTACGGCGTCCGGCTTCCATCCGATTATGACGGCGAAGTTCCACCTCAAATGCTTTTGATCGATGTACCAGAAGCCGAATATATTGTTTTTGAGCATGGACCGTTCGACTATGAACAAGAAAATTGCAGCGTAGAAGAAAAGGTGAATAAGGCAATTGCAAATTTTGATTTTTCAAATACGGGCTATTGCTATGATACCTCTCCCGGTAGAGTCGCTTACTTTTTTCACGACCCAGAGCAGTTCTGGAAGTATATTAGACCGGTAAGAAAGGTATAAAGTCATTGTTTTTGGCGCTACAACCACCGCGTCACTGCGAAATTGCCGACGAAAAGTAAAGTCTTTTGGTCGTTGTTGGTCCACCATGTCGGAGCAAGCGATATATCGCTTGCTCCGACTGCTTTATAAAAGTCTCGCTCGGCTCACCTGTTCGGTTGTAAACGTCCTCACGACGGCTCACAGTCGTTACCAAATTTTTACAAGTTACGAGGGTTTGAGTCCCTCCTCCAAGAAGTCGAAAATATCTTTTTCATGTGGCTTAGACAAAGCGTACACAGTAAAGTGTACGCTTTTTGTTTTTTATTTTAGTCCGGTTTCTCTTATATTCTGTTATTATTTGATTCTCCCCTCAAATGAAATGTTTACAAACTATTTAGCTTTCAGAGCATGATATATGTTTATCTGGTTCCCGAAATAGGTTAAAATAAACCGGAACGCAATGGGAAAAGGAGTACTCACTTATGCTGCAAATACAAAATGTCAGTAAAAATTATCAAACAGGTGATCTACAGCAAGCTGCTCTCAACAACGTTTCCCTGAATCTGCGCGACAGTGAATTTGTCGCGATTCTGGGGCCAAGCGGTTCAGGAAAAACAACGCTTCTCAATATCATAGGTGGCTTGGACCGTTATGATAGCGGCGACCTTATCATTAATGGGATTTCGACAAAAAAATATAAAGACCGTGATTGGGACTCGTATCGAAATCATACGATCGGTTTCGTTTTTCAAAGTTATAATTTGATCCCGCACCAAACAATTCTTGCGAATGTTGAGTTGGCTTTGACAATATCCGGTGTGTCAAGATCAGAGAGACGAAAACGGGCGCGCCAAGCATTAGAAAAAGTCGGGCTTGGCGATCAAATACATAAAAGGCCCAACCAGCTTTCCGGCGGACAGATGCAGCGTGTCGCGATTGCTCGCGCTTTAATCAATAATCCGGATATCCTTTTAGCAGACGAGCCGACTGGAGCTTTAGATACGGAAACCAGCGTACAGGTAATGGAGCTTTTAAAAGAAGTTGCGAAGGATCGCCTTGTCGTGATGGTAACACATAATCCGGAATTGGCAGAATCTTACGCAACCCGTATTGTTAAACTTCGCGACGGCAAAATACTGGATGATACCAATCCTTATGAAGTGGATGATACTAAATTAAAACAGCCCGAACATCGTACAATGGGAAAGTCCTCTATGTCCTTTTTTACTTCCCTTTCGCTTTCTTTTAATAATTTACGAACAAAAAAAGGGCGAACTTTGCTGACGTCTTTTGCCGGTTCTATTGGTATTATTGGAATCGCACTCATCCTTTCGCTTTCTACAGGTGTCAATGATTATATCACCAATATTCAAAAAAGCACGATGACTTCTTATCCGGTTACCATTGATGCACAAACGATTGATGTAAGCAGTCTCTTAAGCGGAAGTTCTTCTTATTCGATAGGAAATTCGCAACGGGATCATGATTTAAACGCTGTTTATTCAAATGACCGAAATATTGAAATGGCCTCAACCGTTACGACCAGCATTACAGAGAATAATTTAACTGCATTTAAAAAATATCTGGACAATCCAGGCAGTGAAATTCATCAGTATATCGGCGAAAACGGAATTCTTTATTCATATAACACTAAATTCGGTGTCTACACATATGATCCGGACGGTACATTTATAAATACAGATGGAAGCACCTTGAACCAAGAACAAACTACGGGCAGCACCATGCTAAGCATGGACAATATGCCGACTATGATGCAGAATAATAACAATCCTAATTTTGAAGAATTGCTTCCCGGTCAGGATGGAAAATCCATAAGTTCAGCTGTAACAGACAGCTATGATGTTGTATACGGCGAATGGCCCCAGGAATATAATGAGGTAGTTCTTATCCTTGATGAGAATAACGAAATACCATTGACTGTACTATATGAACTTGGTTTCCTTCCTGCATCAGAGTATAAAGAGCTGACAGAACAAATCAATAACGGCGAAGCGGTTTCACTTGAAACGAAAAGCTTCAGCTATGAAGAGTTATGCGATCAAGTATTATATCTGATCCCCGCATCTGACACTTATCTAAAAAATGAAAACGGAACCTTCCGCTGTGTAGCAGACGATAAAACGGAAATGGAAGAATTGCTGAAATCAGCGTTACGTCTTAAAATCACTGGGATTGTGCGGCCTACAGAAGATGCGCAGAATGCAGATATTCAAGCAAACATAGGATATACCAAGGCTTTAACTGATTATTTAATAGAGTATACTGATAACAGCGCTGTCGTAAAAGCGCAAAAAAATAATCCGAATATTAACATTTTAAGCGGCATATCTTTTGCGCCTTCTGACGATCAAATTAAAATTGCTGATACTAAAACTTATCTTTCCAATCTGGGTGTCTCTGATAAAGCAAAACTCTGCAAAGACATTTTACAATCGATGTATGCAGATGACCCGGAAACTGCTTCTTATATGATGACACAGAGTGAAACGCAATTAGCTGCCGCGCTTGATACATATTTGCAAAATCCAGATGATCAGACATTGCTTATGATTTATGATACCTATATTTCTTCTGGTACCTATGATGAAAACATGAGTGCATTTGGCGTTGTCAGCTTAGATGCACCTTCCTCTATCAGTATTTATGCTGACAGCTTTGAAGATAAAGATGCGATATCTGAGTGTATTGAAGATTATAATGCTTCCGCTTCGGAAGAAAACCAGATTACTTATACTGACTATGTAGGGTTGCTAATGTCGTCTGTAACGACGATTATTAACGTTATTACGTACGTTTTGATTGCGTTTGTATCCGTTTCTCTCATTGTATCTTCCATTATGATCGGAATCATTACGTATATATCTGTTTTAGAACGAACCAAAGAAATCGGTATTTTACGCGCTATCGGCGCATCCAAAAGGAATATTTCTCAAGTATTTAACGCTGAAACCTTTATTATAGGTCTGTGTTCCGGACTGATCGGTATTGGCGTTACATTGCTTCTTTTGATACCAGGAAATGCAGTCATCCACGCATTGACTGGTTCTACGGACGTAAATGCTGTATTGCCTGTATCCGGTGCTGTCATTTTAGTTGTACTCAGCATGCTTTTAACTTTAATCGGAGGGTTGATTCCTTCGAAAAAGGCAGCGAAAAAAGATCCTGTTACGGCTCTAAGAACAGAATAAATTATCCAGTGTTTAAAATAAATGCGCTGTGTGTGCTTTAAAGCATACACAGCGCATTTATTTTAAACACTTTTAGCCATAAATAGTTTTTCTCAATGAGAACGAATACAGATTTCACAATGTGTATCGCGTATCTGGTGTTCATCTAAAATAACTTCGCCAATTCCATCGGCAGAAATAATCCCACTTTTAGGATTTTTCACGCTTTCAATGGAACCGTTTATCACAGCATGTACGTCACTATATTCAAAAGCAAGATCCGTTCCATCCATCTCACAGTCTTCTAAAACCAGCCCCTTAGCATAACAAAGCGGCTGTGTACCAATGATTTTGCAACGTACAAGCTTTAAATTTTCAGAATACCAAGCTAAATATTCTCCTTTAATAATACTGTCATACACCGTAACATTTTTACTATGCCAAAACGCGTCTTTTGTATCTAAATTAGAATTTCGGATTACAACATTTTCGACATATTGAAACGAATACTTTCCTTGCATAGACAGATGATCTAATTCCATATTACAACTTTTTAAAAAAGGATACTCGGTTTTTAGTTCACAATTCGTCATATGTAGATGATCACAAAACCAACCGAACTCTGTAGAATTTATAGCACAACTGTCAAGAACAATATCTTTACATTCTCGCAGTGCCTTGATTCCTCCAAGCGTGCAATGCGTCAAGGTGATATTATTGTCATACCAAAGCGCCGCACGGCAGGTTTCCGTCATTGTGCAATGCTCAACGACTGCATGGCGAACATGCCAAAACGGATATCGCAATTGAAAAGTACACCCTTTTACCTGAATATTCCGGCATTCTTTAAGTGCTGATTCTCCGTCAGCAGGGCCCGAAAAGGTACACCCAATAATTTCTGCATCTTGAACGGCATAAAGCGCCCGCTCTTCATCAAGCGTTAAATTTTCGTATTTCAATAAAATCAGATCCCCTCATTTTATACGATACAAAGATGGGATATCTCGCCCAGCTTTGTAGATAAGCCTTGATTTTTTATCGGCTGGATTCAAGCAACGCATTAAGGAGTAAGACTATTAGTCCTGTCCAAGCAGATTGATACATCCCCGAGGGCACACATTTACACAAGCATGGCAATTGATGCATTTCGTATAATCAATGGATGCCAAATTGCGTTCCACTGTTATTGCTTCTGTTGGACATACCTTTTCGCATTTTCTGCACCCAATACATCCGTGTTTACATTTCTGCATTACAACACGCGCCGGATCATGGCTCGAACAAGTGACAGCCGCTGTTTTGGCGAGATCACGGATATGGATCAGATCTTTTGGACAGGCTTTTACACACATCGTACAGCCTGTGCAGTTCTCCGCAGCGACAACAGCGACTCGATTTTCAATATGAATTGCATCAAAGCTGCATTGCTTAACACAATCACCAAATCCCAGACAGGCATAATCGCACACGCCTCGCCCTTTATAGTAAAGATTGCACGCAGCACAGCTCGTCTCGCCCTCATATACAAGAGCATCATCCGTAATTTCCGGAACACAGCCTCCACAAGCCACAAAGGCAACGGTTTCTTTAACGTCTTCGGCATCTGTCCCCAAAATCTCGCTTATTTTTTTGGCCGTTTCGTCTCCACCGGGCACACACCGGTTTGTACGAGCCCCTTCGTGTACAATTCCATTGGCATAATTGTCACATCCGGAGAAGCCGCACACACCGCAATTCAGCCCCGGCAGGGCCGCCCTTACCTTTTCTACTTTTTCATCCGTTGGAACTGCAAAAATTTTTGAAAAAACAGAAAGCAACAGCCCAGCCAAAATACCCAGACCTATAAAAATCAAAACAGGCGTCAGAATATTCCATAACATGATTTTTTCTCTCCTTCTGCCTTATCCAAAAATTCCTTCAACAATGCCGCTAAATCCCACAAAGCTCAGCGATACAATCGATGCAGCAATCAATGTGGCGGGAACCCCTTTAAACGCTTTTGGGATATCTGCCAATTCAATGCGTTCCCGCACCCCAGCAAAAATAACCAAAGCCAAAGCGAAGCCTAAGCCTGCCCCTAATGAATTAAACATTGATTGGATAAAATTGTAGTGATTGTCGACATTTAAGATTGTTACGCCTAAAACTGCACAGTTTGTTGTAATTAAAGGCAGATACACACCAAGTGACTCATAAAGCGGTTTTACAAAGCGTTTTAAAATAATCTCTACAATCTGAACAAAAAGTGCAATAATGAGTATAAAGACAACAACACGCAGATAATCAAGCCCAAATGGTGTCAAAAGATATTGATAAATTGGATAAGTAATGGCAGTGGCCATTAGCATTACAAACGTAACAGCTGCACTCATTCCAAGTGCAGAACTCATCTTCTTTGAAACGCCAAGAAAAGGGCATATCCCCATAAACTTATTTAGAACAAAGTTTTCTACAAGGATTGCGCTGAACAGAATGATCATCAAATCTTTCATGACTCATGCGCCTCCTTTTTGGAATCAGCCTGGCAAGCTGCAGAATTTGGACAGTTTTGGCATCCGAATTTTTTTGATGACATTTTATAATTAGAAAAAATATTGACAACAGCAATGACGACGCCAAAGACGAAAAAGCCGCCGGCCGGTGTCACAAAGAATCCAATTGGTTCAAACCATCCGCCCAAAGAAAAGCCGAATATACTTCCGCTCCCTAATATTTCACGGATAATCCCTATACAAAGCAAAGCGAAGGTAAAACCCAAACCCATTCCAAGCCCGTCAAGCGCAGAAGCTGCAACATTATTCTTGCTTGCAAACATCTCAGCACGGCCTAAAATAATGCAGTTTACTGTAATCAGGGATAGAAACACGCCAAGTGCGTTATACAAATCAGGAAGATAGCTTTGCAGCATAAAACTTACAAAAGTTACAAACCCGGCAATAATTACAATAAAAGACGGAAGGCGCACTTCCTTTGGAATGACTCTTTTAAGCAGTGAAATCACAACATTGGAACACACCAATACAAATGTAGTTGCCAATCCCATACCAAGTCCATTAATCGCAAGTGTTGTTACCGCAAGTGTTGGACAGGTTCCAAGCAGCATAACCAGTACAGGATTTTCTTTTATCAACCCTTTGGTAAAGGCCTTTAAATAATTCATGCCTGCAACCCTCCCTTAATTTCAGCGTAAAACGTAAAAGCTGCATTTACTGCATTTCCCAAAGACTCAGAGGAAACAGTCGCGCCGGAAATGGCATCAATATCCCCACTGCCATCTTTTGAAACTGTAACTGGTTCGCTTTTCCCAATATATTGCTGAAGATAATCGGCCTCTGTCGCTTTTGAACCAAGCCCTGGTGTTTCTTGTGTAGAAATGGGATATATACCGGCAATCGCGCCGTTATTATCAAAGGCAATAAATAAATTTAAGCTGTTTTCCCCATAATACCCTTTTGCAGAAAGGTTTAGTGCACAGCCGTTCCCTCTTTCGTCTTGATATACGCCCAAAAGTGTGACGCCATCGACCACTGTTTCAGCAGAAAGATCTGTTTGTTTAAATGAAGCACCGGGAAGTACCGTTTCTGCATATTCGTCCAGTTTATCCTGTGCGATTCCAGTAGAAGCCTCTCCTACTCCCGTAAGATTATACGTCAAAGCCAACAAACCGCTGACCACCACACAAATCACAGTCAATACCAATGTTGGCTTAACAATTGTTTTATACACGATTGGTACCTCCTGTTCCTACCGGCTTGGTTGCTGTAATACGATCAATGAGCGGTGTAATAAGGTTCATCAATAATATAGCAAAGGATACCCCTTCTGGATAGGAACCAAATACACGAATCAGTGTTGTTATCACGCCGCAGCCAAAAGCAAAAATGATTTTTCCTTTCAAAGTGGCTGGAGTTGTCGAATAATCGGTAGCCATAAAAATGGCACCCAGCATTAATCCTCCTGCCAGTATCTGTTTAACCGGATCTTCGCCCAAAACCCATGTGAAAACAAAAACAGTTCCGATAAATGTAAATGGGACCAGTGGATTGATTACTCGACGGATTACCAAATATATGCCGCCGATCAATAGAGCCAGTGCACTGATTTCACCGATACATCCACTGGTATTCCCTAAAAGCAAATCCAATGTTTTTGTATTGGCTAAATCGGTTAAAGGCGTCGCGCTTGCTGTTGCGTCTAATCCGTAACGATAGGCAAACGGTTCTGTCCATGATGTCATGTATGTGCCAAAAGAAACAACAAGAAAAATGCGGGCGGCAATTGCAGGATTTGCAAAGTTTTGTCCAATTCCGCCAAACAACTGTTTCACTACGACGATAGCAAAAACAGAACCTATAACCGCCACCCAAAGCGGAATCTGCGGCGGAAGATTAAACGCTAACAAAATGCCTGTAACAATAGCGCTGAAATCTGAAATTGTATTGCTTCGCCGCATAAGCTTCCGGATTAAAAACTCAGAAAGCATACAGGTCGCAACACATACGCAGGTTACAATTAACGCACGAGGCCCAAACACGTAAATTCCAACAAGTAAAGCCGGAAACAGCGCCACAATCATATCAAACATGATATTCGAGGTTGAATTGCCGCTGAGCAAATGCGGAGACGGAGAAACAATCAATTTTTTCATTTATTCGATACTCCTTTGCTCTGATATTCTTTCAGCAAAACTTTTCCAAGCTGATTCTTCTGCGCCAAATGGCGTTTAGCTGGACAAATAAAGGAGCAGCACCCGCAATTGATGCATAAGTCCACATGCAGCTTCATTAAAAGTTCCGGATTTCTGGTGTCATACGCCTTCTCAAGTCGAGCTGGCATCAATTTCATCGGGCAAATACCAATACATTTACCACATCGAATACACGCTGTTGTTTGTGGCAACTGTGCTGACTTTTCTGTAAAGGCAAGAATTGCATTGTTATTTTTAATAACCGGCATCTCCACGCTTTCTACAGCAGTGCCCATCATTGGACCGCCCATCAAAACTTTTCCGTAGGAATTTTCCGGTACCTTGCAAAAATCAAGCACTGCACGGATCGGTGTGCCGATCAAAACATGCAAATTAGAAGGTTTTCCCACAGCATCGCCGTCTACAGTAATCCGTCTCGCTATAAGCGGCATGCCCGCTTTTAAATAATTGCCAAGATGCGCAACAGTAGATACGTTTATTACCAATACGCCGCAGTCCGCTGGAAGCTTTCCTTTTGGAACAATCACTCCACATGTAGCATAGATAATGGATTTTTCCGCCCCTTGTGGATAAAGCGATTTCAAGGACACGATCGATACGTCTTCTGCCGGAGAAAATAATGAATTAAGCCTTTCTATAGCAAGCGGCTTATTATCCTCAATCCCAATATACACCTTTTGAATGCCAAGATAACGGCAAATTAAATGTATTCCATCGGCAATTGCCTGTGTATCTTCTATGCATGTCCGATAATCTGATGTGATATACGGTTCACACTCCGCCGCATTAATAACAAGCTTGTCAACACGGTCAATATCCTGATACCCAAGCTTGATATGTGTCGGAAATCCGGCGCCGCCCAGACCGACAGCTCCACTTTCCCGCACTGCGGACAAGAAGGATTCTCTATCCTGTATAATGGGAGGAGCTATGGATGGATCTATTCTCTGTTCACCATCCGTATCTATGACTACCGCTTTGCAACTGACACCAAGCACATTTCGGTATTCTGCAATTTCTGCAACAATTCCTGAACAGCTTGCATGAATCGGAACAGAAAAAGGATGCGAACTATCCCCTATTTTTTGTCCGACCAAAACCATATCCCCTTTTTTAACAAGAGGATCACAGGGAGTCCCCATATGCTGAAGCAGAGGGATCACAACACGCGGGGGGATAGGACATCGCTGCGTTTCCATCTGTTCCGTATTTTTATGATGCGGAACATGCGCACCGGCTAACCGCCGTTTTGCTCTTACAATAGCCATTTTGACCTCCTTAAATCGTAAAAACTATTATCTGTCTTTTTATCAAGATATCAGCCAGATCTATATTACAGCAACGGATCATCACTGCTGTTGCTGCACTTCAAATGCGGGAACATCAATCACATAACGGTTGGATGTACGATAGAACAGGTGCCTACTATCATATCAAGACAGACGCTATAGCTGCTAAGCGCTTACTTTATTATAAGCGAATAGGGAGATATTTTCAATCACATTAACAGAATCCTGACAAAAAGAAAGGAATACGTTTCCTTAAAATTTAAAAGCAAAAATCCATTACATCTTCATATCAAAGCAAACGCCCTTACATAAAAGGGATCATCCTTTTATAACAGTATTTCTCTCAAAATTTCCTTTCTTTCAGTTTTTTCATTTTTTACAGCATCATTCTGCTATTATATTATAGAAGAGAGAAAATTTAAAATTTTAACAAACATAATATAAAATTAAACTTTGGCGCTATTCTGCATATCTAAAATATGATAAAACGCAAGGAACATTTATACATATCCTGCATAAATGTTCCTTAGCTAAAAATACACTATCGATTCTTTAATTCAGCTATTGACTTTGACTTCCGTTGTATCGCCCTTTTTCATATTCGGAACAAGTGCCTGATACAGCTTTTTGAGGGATTCAGAAGAGGTTGTTGCTCCGGAAACAGCGTCTATCCCGTTCCCATCCTGTTTTTCTATCAGTGATTTTTCAAGTGCCGGATAAAACGCACTTGGCCAAGTTTTACTTCCGGCATTTTTCATTGCCTCATTGTATTCTGTATTTTCCGACTTTTTTGCTCCATCATCATTTTCTGCGTCAAAGTCGGCAGAAACAATTTTTCCGTCTTCTACTGTGAGTGTAAGATATTCTGTCCAGCCATGGTCGTCTGCCTGTGCATATACCGCTTTATACGTGCCGTCTTGAAACGACGCCGCATTGGTATCATTACAGCCGGTAAAAACAGCAGTACAAAGGCACAGTGAAAAAAGCACGGAAAGTGTTTTTTTCATAACAGAAGCTCCTTCTTTCCTTTTATTTTACTCAAAGAAAAGACAGTTCAAGTTTTTCGCTGGCATCCAAGGAAACTGCGCTTACTTGCTGATCAAAATGATCGATCAAATACTGTGCAATAGGATCTTCCACTTCATCACGGATTACTTTGCGCAAATCGCGCGCATTATATTTCCCTCCGCCAGCCAATTCTGCAATCTTTTCCTGAGCCTTCTTAGTATAACACAATTTAATATGTTTCTCACGCAGCGCTTCAGACAATTCGCCAAGTAAAATTCCGGAAATTTGCGCTAAATCCTCTTTAGACAGCCGGTTGAAGACAACGATTTCATCCACACGCGCTAAAAATTCCGGACGGAGGAAAGCGGATAAAGCATGCATCGCTTTTTCTTTGTCGATTTCCCCAGCCGTACGGTTAAATCCAACAATAGAAGACGTGTCATTTGATCCTGCATTCGATGTCATAACAATTACCGTATTTTCAAAATTGACTTCCCTTCCATGTGCATCTGTCACTTTGCCTTCATCTAAAATCTGAAGCAGAATATTCATCACATCCGGATGCGCTTTTTCAATTTCGTCAAATAAAACAACAGAATACGGTCTGCGGCGTATCTTTTCTGTCAGCTGGCCTGCATCATCGTACCCAACATATCCGGGAGGAGAGCCTATTAGCCTTGCTACCGTATGTTTCTCCATAAATTCAGACATATCAAAACGAATTACCGGATCTACAGAATCAAACAAAGCAGAAGACAGTACTTTAACCAACTCTGTTTTTCCCACACCGGTCGGACCTACAAAAATAAAAGATGCCGGCCGCCGTTTTGTAGAAAGCTGTAAACGGCTGCGCTTAATTGCGCGGACAACCTTTGAAACAGCTTCCGGCTGTCCAATGATACGACGGTTTAGTTCCGACTCCAAATGAATAATTTTTTGATAGTCATCCTGCGCCACCTTATTGGCAGGAATCCCTGTGCTCAGCTCAATCACCTTAGCCAAATCGTCAAGCGTTACTTCAACATGGCTCACCTTTGGTTCTAATTCCTTAAGCTCTTCCCGAACGCGAAGCATCTCCGCTTTGACCTCTGCAATGCGTTCAAAATCTGGATTCTCTGTTGCTTCGCTCAACGCTGTTTCCTCGTCGGTTAGCTTTTTCAGCTGCTGGTTCAATTTGGCGTTTTCCGTAAGTTCCTTGCTTGCCAAAGAAGCGCAGGCACAGGCTTCATCAAGCAAATCAATTGCCTTATCTGGAAGAAAACGATCAGAAATATATCGTTCTGACCAAAGAACGGCTAATTTAATAATCTCATCGCTGACAATGACATGATGATGATGTTCATAATACTGCTTGATCCCGCGAAGCACTTCAATAGAATCTGAAACAGACGGCTCTTTAACTGTAACTGGCTGAAACCGGCGTTCCAAAGCCGAGTCTTTCTCAATATTTTTGCGGTACTCATTAAAGGTTGTGGCCCCAATAACCTGAATTTCACCTCGGGAAAGCGCCGGTTTCATAATATTCGCAGCACTCATTGAACCTTCTGAATCACCCGTACCGATTAAAGTATGCACTTCGTCAATAAACAAAATCACGTTTCCGGCAGCTTTGATATCATCGATCAAGCCCTTTACGCGGCTTTCGAACTGCCCGCGGAACTGTGTTCCCGCAACTAAAGCCGTCATATCAAGAAGCCAGATCTCTTTATCAAGCAGACGGAACGGAACCTCACCTGAAACAATGCGCTGTGCAATCCCCTCGGCAATAGCTGTTTTTCCAACGCCAGGTTCGCCAATCAGACAAGGGTTATTTTTCGTCCGGCGGCTCAAAATTTGCACCACACGATAAATTTCATTTTCGCGCCCAATAATGCGGTCGAGCAATCCGTCTTTTGCTTTCTGGCAAAGATTTGTACAATAAGCATCCAAAAATTTATATTTAGGTTTTTCTTTTTTCTTGATATTTTTCTTTTCTTCCGGTGTTTTTTTCTCTTCCTCCCGAATCGCCGGTGTTTCACCACCGAATAAATTTTGAAGGAAATTCGGCATTGTACCTGCACCGCCAGGCTCGAAGGAATCTCCATCTGCTAATTCCATGAGCTGTTGGCTCATAGCTTCCATCTCTTCTTCGGAAATTCCCATCTGATTCATAATCTGTGAGATTTGCGGAAGTCCTGCTTCCTTCGCACAAACCCAGCAAAGCCCTTCGTTAACGGCTTTTCCATTTTCCATGCGCTGCACGAACAGAACAGCCGGACGTTTTTTACACTTGCTGCAAATCATTTATTATCTCCTTCTTTAACTGGGGTCTTTAAAAACGTTATTATGTACATAATAAAAGCAAATAAAATCAAAGCCATTGAAACACAGATAATAGTCCATATCCCAATCGGGTTTTTCCCGACGGACGGAAAAATCAACAAAATAGCCATCGCCGCATACATTTCAAAAGTCGAAAGCTTTCCATACCATCTCGCATAAGGAACTTGTTTCTTTTTCCCTTTTAACATGATTAATCCGCCCGAGAGAATACTGATTTCTTTAATGACATAAACGATAAACAAAATAAGCAGCTCCGGAAAACGCACCGTAAGACATCCAATAACCGCAGCCTGTGTCAGTTTATCTGCCACCGGGTCAAGCATCTTTCCAAGATCGGATATCATATTGAAATGACGCGCAATAAAACCATCCAAAACATCAGTCAAACCGGACAACAACAAAACCAAAACCGGCCAAATCGCAATTCCCTCTGCCGGCGTGTTCAAATAGCACACAATAAAAACAGGAATTAATATGATACGAAAACAGGACAGAATATTTGGAATTGTCATAAAAATTCACTCCCTTACAAAATCAGAAAAACTGAAAGAAAAACTGATAGATAAAACTCTTCCCAATAATTTCTGTATTAAACCATCCAAGCGCATTGCCGGACAAAGAGATAATAATATTTCCGACAAGCCCCAGCAAAAGAAGCACCAATATTCCTTGTAAAGCGCCGACTACAGCTCCTAAAACAGCATTTACTGTTCCAACAAGCGGAATCTTGCGCACTGCTCCCATTGCTTTTGCTATGATTTTTATTATTATAACGCAAACAATAAAGATTAACAAGCACAAAACCAGCTGCAAGAGCATCGTCACAACTGGTGCAACCACAGTATCTGTAATTGTTACACCGACACTGCTCAACGTTTCTCCTGCATTTTTTTGTATTTCTGAAATCATTGCTTCCTGCGATCCGTATTGTGCCAGCATCGGATTCAAAATAAAAGATGGGAGTGCTGCAACCACTATGGGAATGGCAGCCGAAACCGACGTTGTATCTGATAAGCCAGAAAGCGTATCTGTGATATTTTGCAGAACAGGGCCGCGAATAAGATTGGCAAAGATCAAATCAGCAAGCCAACCGCTTAACCAAAATGCGGCCAAAAGCGCAACAAAAGTTCCGACAGCTAAAACGATCGTTTTTAAGAAACCCTTTTTGTATCCGCTTATCACCCACGATACAAAAACAGCTAATGCGATCAGGTCTAAAATAATAGAAAATACCGTCACAGTCAACCTCCCCGCTGTATCAGCGTATACTGTATTTCGAAATGGTATCAGCCCCCAAAAGGAACATGGAACCACCCGTATACGTAATTTTCTGCGCACTGCTCTCCAATGGAATCTCCTCTTGTAATTCAAGAGAGAGATTGTAGTGGTAAACCATCTTTCTTCCTAAAAGCAAAATACGATTATTGGTAAGGCAAAGATCTATGGGCGAATCTGAAACAGCGGTTGTTTCTATCTCTATTCCGTCTTGGTCAAACAGCGTCAAAGCAGACGCGCCATTTAGCGGGTTATCTGTAACAATCGCCGTCACATCGCTGCTGCCGCATACAAACTGCTGGAGTGTCCCTTCATATTCTGTAACAGAAGATTCTCCGGTATCCGTATTCAAAAAAGCAATACGATCCGTTCCTACTACAATTAAACCGGATGAAGAAGTATACGTCATATACAGCGGAAGGATATCTGGAATCTGATATGTCTGCGCTGTTTGCTCTGAGGTATAATCGAATACAGAAATACTTGCCATAAATGACCCATTCGACGATTCAATCGCACAAGCCGCAATATGTGTTTGATCCGGAGAGAAAGCAGCCATACTAAAGCTTTCAGAAGCAGATCCATAACGATACCGCAGGTTCATCTTGTCGTCATACACCTGTAGATACGACGCATATTGCTCATGTGAAGTGATAGCCAAAACAGTGCCGTCATCTGCGATTTGAGCGCAAAGGATGGGGTTTTCCATTGTCAGCTCACCGCAGTTGCCTTTTACGTCATCTACACGCAGCTTTGTTCCTCCCCGATCAAAAGTCAGCAATCTGTCCCCCGCTTCATAAACAGCAGCATTAGAACAGCCATGTGAGACACTGTATGTCTCAGTGCCGTTCACATCATATATATAAAGGCCCGACTGCGTTAAAACAGCTAATTGATTTCCAACCGCATAGATATCTTCTAATTGCTCTCCATGAATCAATAGAGGAAAAGTAGAGTCATGGCTGATTCCAGACTTGCGGTTGCTTCTGACGAGAAAAAAAACGGTAAGAAATACAGCCAATGCTGCTACAAGAAGCCCGAAGCCCATAATCAGGCGCTTTTTCCTTTGTGCAAGCTTCTTTTTTCTGTATTCCTCAATATCCTGATAATGTGCCACGGTACCCTCCTTTAGTAATCCACACGATTTAAATACAAACCATATGGCGGTGCTGTCCGTCCTGCTAAAGAGCGGTTTTTCGCCATCAATATCGGCAAGATACTATTTAACGGAAGCATTCCGTCATTTACTTCGAGAAGCGTCCCCACAATAATCCTCACCATATTGTATAAAAAACCATCTGCATGGATAGACATCGTCACCATATCCCCCTCTCTTTTAAACGAGAGGCTGTCCACCGTCCTCACAGTAGACATCCCTTCTTTATGGTTTGGATTGCAAAAGGAGGTGAAATCATGTCTTCCGACTAATGGCAGTGCTTCTCGGTTGAGCAGCTGCACATCTATAGGTTTTTTGTGGTAGAGTGCAAGATCCGACAAGAACGGATCTTTTATCGGATGGTTCCATATTCGATAAAGATATTCTTTACCCTTGCACGAATAGCGTGCATGAAAGTCAAGGGGAACCTCTTTACAGGACAAAACGACAATATCCGGTGGTAAAATCCGATTAAATACTTCTGAAAATTTTTCCGTT
Source organism: uncultured Oscillospiraceae bacterium (assembly GCA_904384225.1). Classification (GTDB taxonomy): domain Bacteria; phylum Bacillota; class Clostridia; order Oscillospirales; family Ruminococcaceae; genus Paludihabitans. Next base: position 24,758 of record CAJFJV010000003.1, read on the forward strand.
GGGAATGGAACATCCGTTTTCATATGAAAAAAACAACTATTTGCATGTACGCCTGCATCCGTACGCGAACATCCTACAATTGGTTCCCGCCGCTTGAACACCTGCTCTATCTTATCCTGTATAACTTCCGCCACAGTACGGGCGTTCTTTTGAAACTGAAATCCGTGATAGGCCGTCCCGCGATAGGCAATTTCAACTAACAAATTTTTCATAAATTTAGCGTTTCCCCGTTTTCAAAGTGTACCAGGAAGGAAAAGGTTCATGATTATAGCAATAACGAACACCAAAGCGACTATACTTCCGGAAATCCAATCGAGCGTAGAAAGGTGCAGTTGTTTCATTCGCGTACGTCCTTCTCCGCCGCGATAGCAGCGGCATTCCATTGCCAAGGCAAGCTCTTCCGCCCTTCGAAATGCTGATACAAAAAGAGGGATTAGGATCGGGATCAACGCTTTGGCCCGTTTTAAAATACCTCCCGTTTCCAAATCAGCGCCACGTGCTTTTTGTGCTGACATAATTTTATCTGTCTCTTCTAAAAGTGTCGGAATAAAGCGCAGTGCGATTGTCATCATCATTGCCATTTCATGCACTGGAAAATGTATTACTTTTAAAGGCTTAAACAAGCGCTCAATAGCATCTGTCAGAGCAATTGGCGAGGTGGTGTACGTCAAAAGGGAAGATCCAACTATCAGCAAAACGATTCGGATCGCCATCAATGCGGCTGTTTTTAAACCCGCATCTGTAATGCGAAAAATCCAAAAGGAAACCAGTGTATTTCCATCAACAAAAAAAATATTCAAAATAGCGGTAAATAAAATAAGCGGCAAGATCGGCTTAACTCCCCGCCATATTGCTTTTCCCGGAATTTTGGCTATTGCAAAAATGATGCCGAGACACAATGTAAGCAACAGAAAAGAAAAGGCATTGCGTACCACAAAAAGCACAACGATAAACGCCACAATAAGAATCAGCTTCATTCTTGGATCCATCCGGTGGACAACTGATTTCCCCGGGAAAAACTGTCCAATCGTGATATCACTCAGCACGACGCTTCCCCCCTTTCTGGGAAATCAACTGCATCAGTAACTTCTCGGCACGATCCAAATCGTACACATGTTCGTTTATTTCATAGCCGGACTTTGACAGCATATCAAAAAGCTTTGTTACTTGCGGGACAGACAGCCCAATCTTTTCAATTTCTTCCGCACGGGAAAAAGTTTCTTCTACTGTGCCATAAGAAAAAACTGTTCCTTGATTCATCACCAATACTTTTGATGCATATTTTGCGATATCTTCCATACTGTGTGAAACGAGCAGGACTGTATTCTTTTCCGAACGATGATAAGATTCTATCAGGGACAAAATCCTGTCACGCCCTTTGGGATCAAGCCCTGCAGTTGGTTCGTCCAAAATTAAGACCTTTGGGCGCATTGCAATCACACCGGCAATCGCGACACGGCGCTTTTGCCCGCCGGAAAGTTCAAACGGGCTCTTGTGCCGATATTTATCCGACAACCCGACGCTCTCCATCGCGTGTGTTACTGCCGCCTTTATTTCATCCTCGCTCATACCAAGATTTCGCGGTCCAAAAGCAATATCCTTTTCAACTGTTTCTTCAAAAAGCTGATATTCAGGATATTGAAAAACCAACCCGACTTTAAATCGAGTTTTTTGTAAGATTTCCTTACTCTCAAAAATATCGGTCCCATCAATATAGACCTTGCCGCTATCCGGTTTCAGTAAGCCGTTTAAATGCTGTATTAATGTTGATTTTCCTGATCCGGTATGGCCAATTACGCCGACCAGCTCGCCTTCGTCTATTTCTAAATTGATATCTTTTACAGCGGTTTTTTCAAAAGGCGTCCCGTGGCTATAGCAGTGTGTAAGATGTTCCGTTTTAATAATTGCCACTTATTCACGCCTCCATGATTTTTTGAAAGGCCTGTACAAAATCAGGCACTGTTAAAATATCGTCTGAAATTGGAATTCCATTTTTTCGCAATTTATATGCCAGTTCTGTGACTTGCGGGACATCAAGGCCGACTGCCTTCAGTTTTTCAACATGGCGAAATACTTCTTGCGGCGTACTGTCCATCAGTATTTTTCCATCATCCACCACAATGACCCGATCGGCTGAAACTGCTTCATCCATAAAGTGCGTAATGAATACAACCGTTGTTCCATGTTCTTGATTCAGCCGCCGAATTGTTTTTAAAACTTCCTGACGGCCGCGCGGATCCAGCATCGCTGTCGGCTCATCCAAAACAATGCATTTGGGATTCATCGCAATGATTCCGGCAATGGCGACGCGCTGTTTCTGTCCGCCGGAAAGCTGATGCGGCGCATGTTCCCGAAAGTCATACATTCCCACATCGTGAAGCGCCCCATCCACCCGGCGGCGGATCTCAGCAGGGGCAATCCCCAGATTTTCCAATCCAAAAGCAACATCTTCTTCTACTACAGTTGCCACCAGCTGGTTGTCCGGGTTTTGAAAAACCATCCCCACACGCTGACGAATCTCAAAAACCATTTCATCATCCGACGTATCTATTCCTTCCACATAGACTACTCCGTCAGTGGGCCGCAAAATAGCATTGATGTGCTTGGCTAATGTTGATTTTCCTGATCCGTTGTGCCCCAATACGGCAACAAATTCCCCCTGCCGAATTGCAAGATCCACATGATGAAGAACTGGAACCGAGGCTTTTCCTTCTTCATCACCCGTATATTCAAATGAAACATGCTGAAACTGTATCAATTTATCCATTTATACTACCATATTCCTTATGTTATTATTGTATCGCTTGTCCATATTGCAGTAGAACCGCACGGGAGGATCTGTCCGCTTTGCGTTACAGGCAATCCGATTTCTTCCGCTGAAACCCTTCCGCCAAAACGGTTCGCCACTGTCACACCCAATAAGTATTGCATAACAGAAGGAGATAATCCTGTCGTATAGGAATTTAGTACAAAAAGCAGCGGAGTCTCCGACAGCACGCCGACACACAAATCCACCAAGCGATAAATCTGTTCTTCTAATTTCCAAACCTCTCCGCCGGGGCCTCTGCCGTACGAAGGCGGATCCATGATAATAACGTCATAACGTCTGCCGCGTTTGATTTCCCTTGCAACAAATTTTTCGCAGTCCTCTACGATCCAACGGATTGGCCGCTGTGAAAGCCCTGAAAGGGCGGCATTTTCCCGCGCCCAAGACACCATTCCTTTAGAGGCGTCCACATGGCAAACCTCAGCGCCGGCCGATGCACATGCAAGCGTCGCCCCTCCTGTATAAGCAAAAAGGTTGAGTACTCGTACCGGTTTTTTTTGCTTTTGAATGATATCCATAAAATAGGCCCAATTGACTGCCTGTTCAGGAAAAAGCCCGGTATGCTTAAATCCCGTCGGCTGGATACGGAACCGAAGGCTGCGGTATGACAGTATCCAGCTTTCGGGCATTTTTTTGTAGACTTCCCACTTCCCGCCACCCTTGCTTGATCTGAAATAACGCGCATCGGCTTTATTCCAAAGCGGATGTTCACGCGGTGTATCCCAAATAATCTGGGGGTCAGGCCGGATTAAAATCCGGTCTCCCCATCGTTCTAACTTTTCACCGCCGCTTGTATCCAACATTTCATATTCTATCAAATCTCTGGCAAAACGCATCAGCCGATATTCTCCTCAATTGTCCTGCATATTTTTTCGCAAAGCGATTGAATTTGTACAGCGTCGCTTCCTTCCAGCATTACGCGAATCAGCGGCTCTGTTCCGGACGCCCGTACCAACACCCGTCCGTTTTCTCCCAAAATATCCGCTGCTTCTTTCAATGCATTTTGGATTGCAGGGATCTGCATATAGCGTTTTTTATCCTCTGCTGTGGCATAAACAGAATGAAGCACCTGCGGAGACTTTTGCATCGTTTCTGCCAATTCAGACAGCGTCTTTCCCGTCTTTTTACAGATACGAAGCAGCTGTAATGCTGTCAGCTGACCATCGCCGGTATTTGCATAATCGGAAAGGATAATATGCCCTGAATCTTCTCCTCCCAAATTATAGCCGTGCTCCAGCATTTCTTCAAGCACATAACGATCTCCGACAGCAGTCTGCACAATTTGGATATTTTCCCGCTTTCCAAAATCGCGCATCCCAAAATTGGACATTACGGTTACAACAGCTGTATCCGACGATAGACGATTTTCTTCTTTCATATGTTTTGCGAACGCAGCAATAATTTGATCCCCGTCTATTTTCCTGCCGCTTGCATCAACTGCAAGGCAGCGGTCGGCATCTCCGTCAAAAGCAAAACCACCTACAAGGCCTGGATGTGCTTCCACATAGCGCATCAAAGATTCCATATGGGTAGATCCGCAATTTTTATTGATATTGGTTCCATCCGGTGTATCGTGCAGCATATATACCTTGGCGCCAAGGCGTGTAAAAACAGCTTGGGCCGTTGCGGAAGCGCTGCCGTTCGCACAGTCAAGCGCAACGGAAATACCGGAAAGATCTGTATCCATCGTAGAGAGGAGATGTCTTATATAATCCTCTGCTGCTGTATACCGGCTAACAATTCGCCCCAAATCCGTACCAGATTTTAAAGAAATGTTTTCTGGTGTATCTAAAATCAATTCTTCGATTTGTTCTTCTAAAACATCAGGAAGTTTATATCCAGTTGAAGCAAAGAGTTTGATCCCATTAAATTCCACAGGATTATGAGAGGCAGAAATCATTACACCAGCATCCGCGTGATACTTTGAAACAAGAAAGGAGGCAGCGGGTGTCGGAATCACACCAAGCAAAACTGCGTCAGCTCCGACAGAACAAATTCCCGCAGCTAAAGCGGCTTCCAACATTTCCGAAGAAATTCTAGTATCCCGGGCAATCACAATTTTCGGTTTATGCGCCGTCTCTTTTGTTAAAACAACAGCAGCTGCACGGCCAATCTGCATGGCAAGTTCACAGGTAAGCTCCGTATTTGCAACGCCACGTGCACCATCTGTACCAAACAATCTTCCCATTTGGATCCCTGCTTTCTCAAAATTAAAATGGTTCTTCGTTTTAGGAGAGGCGCATCTGTCCATCCTCTTCCCTTGCAATTCCAAGATGCTCATAAGCGAGTGCCGTTGCGCAGCGTCCGCGCGGTGTCCGCGCTAAAAAACCAATCTGCATCAAATACGGCTCATACACGTCTTCTAAAGTAACCGCTTCTTCTCCAAGCGCGGCAGCAAGTGTCTCAAGCCCAACCGGCCCGCCCCGATAGTTTTTAATAATCATAAAGAGCATCCGGCGATCAATGGTATCCAACCCAAGCGCGTCGATTTCCAATTTATCAAGCGCAGTATCCACAATATCTTTTGTGATCGTCCCATCCCCTAATACCTGAGCAAAATCCCTTACCCGCTTCAAAAGACGGTTTGCAATACGCGGTGTCCCTCTGGAACGCCGTGCAAGCTCAAGCGCCCCATCGCGGTTACAGGGGATATCTAAAATGGTCGCACTCCGCAAAATAATTTCACAGAGTTGTTCCGGCGTATATAGTTCCAATCGGAACAATACGCCGAATCGATCGCGCAGCGGCGCTGTTAGTTGGCCGGCCCGTGTCGTCGCACCAATAAGGGTAAATTTCGGAAGATCGATCCGAATAGACCGCGCCGATGGCCCTTTCCCGATGATAATATCAAGCGCATAGTCTTCCATAGCCGGATATAAAACCTCTTCCACTGCACGCGAAAGCCGGTGGATTTCATCGACAAACAACACATCATTGGGACTCAGGTTTGTTAAAAGCGCTGCTAAATCGCCCGGCTTTTCAATTGCCGGACCGGAAGTAATCCGTAAATTCACATTTAATTCATTGGCAATAATGGCTGAAAGCGTTGTTTTTCCTAACCCGGGCGGCCCGTAAAGCAGAACGTGGTCAAGCGCTTCACCGCGCGACTTCGCCGCTTCTATATACACAGACAGATTTTCCTTTACTTTATCCTGCCCGATATATTCAGAAAGCGTTTTCGGCCGAAGCGAATATTCCGTATCGACATCACTTGAGGTAAATTCCGGCGCGCTCAGGCGTTCTTCAAAACCATATTCATTTTCCTCGTCAAACATGCTCTACACCTTTCCCGCAAGCATTTTAAGTGCTGACTTAATCATTTCTTCCACTGACATAGAAGCATCCAGCTTCCCTACAGCGCCGGCTGCCTCTCCACGCGTATATCCAAGGACCTCTAATGCGCTGATAGCTTCCGCCGCATTCCCGCCTTTTTCATAAACGGCCGGGCTGTCTGTTGATGCGATTCCGCTGGCGATCTGTGCTTTTGAAACTTTATCTTTTAATTCCAGCACAATGCGCTCCGAAGTTTTCGGCCCTACCCCGGGTGCACGGAGGGATTTCGCATCCCCTGATGCCACACAAAGTGCGAAACGCTCCGGAGACAAATTGGACAAAATCGAAACAGCAGCTTTGGGACCAACGCCGGATACCGAAATCATCATTTTGAACGTCTGGAGTTCTGCCATTTCCGAAAAGCCATACAATTCTAACGCGTCCTCTTTTATCACCAAATGTGTAAAAAGGTGAATTTTCTCGCCGCTTTGCGGAAGTTTGGAAATTGTCGTCATTGAAGTCTTTATAGAATAGCCGATCCCGCCACACTCTACAACAATATGATACGGCTCAACCATCTCAAGTATTCCGTTTATACTGTAAATCATTCCTTTTCCTCCATCAGCGTTTGGATGAAAGCTGCTCAATCTTCATGGTAAGCCTGGAGGGAGCCGCATGTGCATGACATATGGCCACTGCAAGCGCATCAGCTGTATCATCCGGTTTCGGCAGTTTCTCAAGATGCAAAAGCCGCCTTGTCATATCCATAACCTGCGGTTTTGCCGCTTTTCCATATCCGACAACGGCTTGTTTTACCTGCATCGGCGTGTATTCATAACAAGCCACCCCATTTTGCTGGCAAGCAAGCAAAATAACCCCTCTTGCCTGTGCAACATCAATACCTGTAGTTTTATTATTGGAAAAAAACAATTTTTCTATCGCGGCAGCCTCCGGCCGGTGGCGCTCCATAATTGCACAGATTTCTTCATATATTTGCAGCAGCCGCTCAGGAAACGGATGATCCGGCGTTGTGATAACTGCACCATAATCAAGTGTTGTAAACCGTGTGTTCCGATAATCCACTATACCATATCCGATTGTCGCATATCCCGGGTCAATCCCAATAATTTTCATGTTCTTTCCACCGTCCGTATATCCGTATAATTATATCATACATCCGTTAAGCACGCAAGAAAAACGGATATCCGCGCCTTTTCCCATCAAAATGTTTACAGTTCGTTTGCAAAATCATGAAAAACATATAACAGGAAGTGCCTTGTTTTTTCCACGGCACTTCCTGACTGTATATCTTATTATTCTATTTTGCTTTTCCAAACACTTTATCGAATAAAGCTGCGTTTTCTTTTCTCCGGCGTGCAGTTTCGGCTTCATCTAAAAGAAAAAAATCACCGTCCTTTCGATAACATCCCCCCTCTATCGCATCCGGAAGGAATTTACTTTTAGGAAAAGGCTTCATACTCCCGCCTTCCCATTCACAGACAGCAAATGTCCCTTCCAATCGATCGATAATCAGCAAAGCCTATCATCCTTTCTGAGCCGATACCACAAGTTCCTCATTTTGAAGCATAAATACAATGTCCCCTTGATAATCTGTCCGATACAACGAAGCACCGGCCTGTTCCACCCTTTGCAGCGTTTCTTTATGCGGATGTCCATATTCGTTATCCTCCCCGCATGAAGCAACGCAATAACCGGGGCCAACTGCTTGCAAAAAGTCTTCACTGCTTGAGGTAGCACTTCCGTGATGCCCCAATTTTAGAACATTAGCCGATACATCCGCACCGGAATCCAGCAAATCCTGTTCTGCTCCTGCTTCCATATCCCCGGTAAATAAAAAACTGAAGCTTCCGTAATCAAATCGTGCCACTAACGAGGAATCATTCAAATCGTCATACTCTTGGACGGGGCCAAGTACCGTCAGCAGTCCCTTTCCAAATGCATATGTCTGTCCTGGCTCTGAAATCGCAGCAGTTATATTTTGATCTTGAATAGCCGCCAGCAAGTCCTGATAGGTTTTGGTTGTCGGCACTATACTCTTTTTTACTTTTGGCATCAATACCTGTTTGACATCTATTTCGCTGATCACGACATCAAGCCCACCAATATGGTCGGAATGCGGATGCGTTCCAATTACAAGATCAAGAGAATCGACACCCAATGCCTCAAGATAAGAAACAACGGTACGCCCTTTATCATTTTCTCCTGCATCAATTAAAATATTGTGACCATCCGATCGGATCAGGATACTGTCGCCTTGGCCTACGTCAATAAAGTGTACCTGAAAATCCGCACTTTCCGAAGGGCTTTCCTCTTCCGTTGTCCCGTTATTTTGCTGTACTGTATCCGACACCCATTTTTTCACAGTATCGAATATACCAAGCTCTAACCAGTTATCGACTGCGCGCAATACGAAAAAGGAGAGAAACAACGCCAATATAACTGAAACCGAAACGCTTACTTTCTTCGCCGATTTTTTACTTTTCCGTTTTGCCATGTTGCTTTTCCTTTCTGTTTTACAGGCTTCCCGGATATGGCCCGATTTCTTTCATCCGGGATCAGGCAACCGGAGCCGCTTCCGATCAAATCACGCCGGCCGACCAAAATCAATGCTTTTCTTACCGTCTCGCGATTCTCCGGCTTATAGTATTGCAGCAAGGCACGCTGCATCGCCTTTTCCTCCGGCGTTTTAGGAACATAAACCGTTTCCCCTGTCATAGGGTTGATACCTGTATGGTACATACAGGTAGAAACCGTACCGGGCGTTGGGTAAAAATCTTGAACCTGATCCGGATGGATATGCGCTTCTTTCAAAAATTTAGCCAATGCAATAGCATCTGAAAGCGTGCTTCCTGGATGAGACGACATAAGATAAGGGACCAGATATTGCTGCTTCCCAAGATTTTTGGTCTCCGCCTCGTACATTTTTTGAAAACGCCGATACGCTTCAATATGAGGCTTTCCCATCTGATCGAGTACTGCGTTGCTGCAATGTTCAGGAGCTACACGCAACTGCCCGCTGACATGATATCGCACCAGTTCCCTAAAAAATGAAAGATCATGGTCCTCTAATATGTAATCATATCGAATACCCGATCGGATAAAAACCTTTTTAATCCCTTTTATTTCCCGCAGCGCACGAAGCAGGTGCAGATAATCGGAATGATCTGCTACCAAATTGGGACAGGGACGCGGGGCAAGGCATTTGCGTCCTTTGCATAAGCCGTATTCTTCTTGTTGTGCACAGGACGGCCTGCGGAAATTGGCGGTTGGACCGCCGACATCACTGATGTATCCTTTAAAATTAGGATTGGAAAGAAACTGCTTTGCTTCACGCAGCACAGATTCCTCACTGCGGACCGTAACCTTACGCCCCTGATGAAAAGCAATGGAACAAAAATTGCATGCGCCAAAACAGCCGCGGTTATGCGTTATAGAGAACTCTACCTCCTTGATAGCCGGCACGCCCCCTTCCGATTCATAAACCGGGTGGTATGTCCGCATGTATGGAAGCTCGTATATACGGTCAAGTTCTTCTGTGTTGAGCGCCTGCATCGGCGGATTCTGCACCAGCATCCGGCTTCCATGCCGCTGGAGAACGATCCTGCCACGCACCTCATCCTGTTCTTCCATTTGAATTCGCGTTGCCTTTGCGTACGCCTTTTTATCGTTGCAAACAGTTTCAAAATCAGGGCATTGTACGCCGCCCCACGGCGTGTTGACAGGTTGGGTCAGATAGCAGGTCCCCCTGATATCCGTCAGGGAAGAGACAGGCTCGCCTCTTGCCAGACGACGCACAATCTCTGCGGTCTGTTTTTCTCCCATTCCATAACTTAGAAGATCCGCCCCTGTATCCAGTAAAATAGAAGGATATACACAATCATCCCAGTAATCATAATGTGCAAAGCGACGGAGGGAGGCTTCTAAACCGCCGATAACAATGGGAATATCCGGATAAGCCTGCCGAATAAGCTTGCAGTATACCGTAAGCGCCCGGTCAGGCCGACGTCCGGACTTTCCTCCCGCAGTATATGCGTCGTCACTCCGCTTTCTTTTAGCAGCGGTATAATGCGCTACCATGGAATCGATATTTCCGGAATTCACAAAAAACGCATGTTTCGGCGCACCAAGACGCATCATATCGTTTGGGTTCTTCCATCCGGGTTGTGCAATAATGCCAACCGAAAAGCCCTCCGCTTCAATCACACGGGAAATAATAGCCGTTCCGAACGTCGGATGGTCGACATAACTGTCCCCTGTTACACAGATATAATCAAGCTGTTTTATTCCAAGCTTGTACATATCCTTTTTGGATATAGGAAGAAAGTCACTCATGGAAAACCTCTCCTTCGTCCTCGTTCATCCGCATTTCGATCCATTGCTGCCTTGAAATCAGGACTTGACGCGGTTTACTGCCGTCCGGCGGCCCTACAATTCCCTTTTCCTCCATTTCATCCACAAGCCTTGCCGCTCTGGCATAACCTACGCGCAGCTTACGCTGGATAAAAGAGGTGGAAGCTTGGCCTGCCTCCACAACGCATTGGATGGCATCGTTTAATAAAGCATCACTGTCGTCAAAACCGCCGCCGTCACTTCCGTTCTGCTTTTTTTCAGCGACCGCTTGTTTTTCAATTTCTTCTATGATATTGTCATCATAGTCCGCTGTCTCTTTATTTTTTACAAAAGCCACAACCTGCTCAACTTCTTTGTCGCTGACATAACAGCCCTGCACACGCAGCGGTTTTGGTGTCCCTACCGGTGCAAAAAGCATGTCGCCTCGTCCCAAAAGTTTCTCCGCACCGCTGCTGTCTAAAATAGTGCGGGAATCAATTTGCGATGAAACCGCAAATGCGATACGAGAAGGCACATTAGCTTTTATAAGGCCGGTCACAACGTCAACAGAAGGACGCTGGGTCGCAATAATCAAATGCATGCCTGCCGCACGCGCCATCTGAGCCAAACGGCAAATTGAATCCTCTACTTCATTTGGGGCCGCCATCATTAAATCGGACAATTCATCAATAATAATAACAATCTGCGGCATTGGCACAAGTTCTTCTTTGTCTTTTGCAAGCGCATTATACCCCTCTAAATCACGGACATTGTTTTCTGCAAAAGCGCTGTAACGCTTCAGCATTTCCGTAACCGCCCATCCGAGTGCGCCGGCCGCCTTCCGCGGATCCGTTACAACCGGCACCAGCAAGTGCGGAATCCCATTGTATACACCAAGCTCAACTACCTTCGGATCCACCATCAGAAACCGGACCTCAGCCGGCGAAGCTTTATACAGCAGGCTGATAATGATAGAATTGATGCAAACAGATTTTCCGGAACCAGTGGCACCTGCAATCAGCATATGCGGCATCTTTGCAATATCCGCAATGACACAGTTTCCAGCGATATCACGCCCAAGCGCAATAGAAAGCTTACTCTTTGCACGGTCAAACTCTACTGTATCAATGATCTCCCGCATTGTGACAATGTCTGTCTGTTGATTCGGTACTTCAATTCCAACCGCAGGCTTTCCGGGGATCGGCGCTTCAATGCGCACACCTGAAGCCGCCAGGTTTAAGGCAATATCGTCTGCAAGCCCTGTAATCCTACTGATTTTCACCCCGGCAGAAGGCTGTAATTCGTAGCGCGTCACAGATGGACCGCGGCTAATATTTAAAATCCGCACCTGTACGCCAAAGCTTTTCAGTGTTTCTACCAGAAGCTGCGCATTTTTATTCTGTTCCGCGCTTACGTCAATATTAGCGTTGGCCCGTGGTGCGCGCAGAAGTCCGATCGGCGGTTTTATATATGTATCGGCTGCACTTTCTTCTGGAAACAGGCGTGTCTGCCCCTCTGCCGCTGCTTCCGGCGTGTCAGAGCCATCCAAAGGTTTGCCGGTGCTTTGCCCAAAGAGCGCCTGTTCAACAAGCGCCTCCGCTTCCCGGCGCTGTACGGAATCTGTATAATGAAAAAAAGAATTCGATGCGGATGATTGCGCGGTTAAATCAGCAGCCTCTGCTGTTTCAACAGAAGGGGTACTGTCTTGCGTCCTTTTTTCTGCGCGCTGTTTTCTGGCTGCTTTTACCTCTTGGATTTCTTGCTCCGCACGTGCTTTTTCCGCCTCCAAAAGCTCTTGAATCGCAGGTTTGGGGACAGAATTCGCAAGAGGATCTGCCCCTTGCCCGGAAGCCGGCCCTAAGTCGACATCGATATTGAATTTAGCGGCTGCCGCACGCTCATTTTCCTCCCGCTTCGCTGCATACGTTTCCTCTATTTTTTTTACCGGTTTTGCCATACTGCGGAACAATCCGATCAGCGTACTTCCGGTTAACAGCATCAAAAAAGCAAACAGCACAAGTGCCAAAATAATAATTGCGCCAATTCTGCCGCATCCTGCATACAGTGGCCAACCAATCAGTGCACTTAAAAGCCCGCCTCCGGTAAGCTGTGTGCCATTGTCATACAGCCGGATCAAAACCGTAAAAAAGCCATCTCCGGAAAAAGGCGCGGACTGGCAAACCTCTACAAGAGAACAAATCAAAACGACCAGGACAATGGATTGCCACACTTTATTGTGGATCTCTCCCGCAGACTTATCCAGCGTTGTCATAATCGCAATATAAATCAAAAAGACCGGTACAGCAATAATAGTAAGCCCACATAACCCTAAAAGAAAATCGTGGCACCAACGCCAAAAATTCGTTCCCGGAATGAAGGCAACCGCCGCAATCAAAATGCCAAACGTAAAAAGCAGGACAGCATTCATCTGCCTCCTGCTTTGGCGACGTTTTTCATATTCCGCCTTATAATTGGCTGTTTCCTGCGTCCTTTTACCAGCAGTTTGTTTTTTCCCATGAGAAGTATTGGTTTTCTTTTTGGTGGTATTTGCTGTAGATTTCCGTTTTGTCTGTGCCATGCCGTCCCGTCCTTTTCCACATAGAACTGTATTACTGTATTATGGTATCACTTTTCCAACTACAGCCCCATATTTTAAATAATCCTTTAAATCCGTACTAACGATCCTTGCAACATGAAACCCATCTGCCTCTTCTGTTCCATAAAGCAGCACATCCTGTACGCGGCGCGCCGTGTACGTAGACGGCGCTTTATAAAAGATATCGGCAGCATCAATGATTGTATGAAGAATCACAGACAGCCGCCTCCTTTTCATCAATCATACGGTAAAGGCAGGAAACCGCGTCAGAAAGGCCGCCGAGCTCATCAATCAGCCCTTCTTTTACGGCATCCTCACCGTTTAATACTGTACCGACGTCCATCACCAGCTCCCCCGTCGTCATCATCAGTTCGCGGAAACGTTCCCCGCTGATTTTCGCATTTTCCGTCACAAACCGGACTATCCGGTCCTGCATTTTTTCAAAATAAGAGAGTGTCTGCGGCACGCCTAAAACCAGACCGTTCATACGAACAGGATGGATTGTCATGGTTGCCGACGGCACAATAAAAGATTTTTTAGCACTGACAGCAAGCGGTACGCCGATAGAATGCCCGCCGCCCAAAACAATAGAAACCGTCGGTTTTGACATCCCGGCAATCAGTTCAGCAATCGCAAGGCCTGCTTCCACATCGCCCCCCACCGTATTAATCAGGATCATGAGCCCTTTTATATCTTTATCCTGTTCAATTGCAACGAGTTGAGGCATAACGTGCTCATACTTTGTCGTTTTATTTTGTGAAGGAAGGATATAATGCCCTTCAATCTGCCCGATAATTGTTAGACAGTGGATAATATGTTTTCCATAGGTCGTAACGGAGCCAGTTTGCATAATAGACTGCAGTTCGTCTGCCAGCGGCTGTTCTTCCTGTGAGGCGCCGATTTCCTCAGCGGTGCGTTCTTCATTTTTATCCATATAGTGACACTCCTTTTATTTTTCAGTAGTATCACCACAGAAAGAGTACATATACGGCTGCTATGATAAAACGATCTGTGTACAGTTGTTCGCATAGATATGTTTTTATTATATCAGTTTTCCGTCCATTGTCAAACAGCAGAACAGTACAAATACCAAAATATTTCCAATTATACTTGTTATGTATTGTTTCCTATCAGCGCTTCCGGAACCTCGCCCACAAGAATTGTTTCAGCAATCAGAAAATCCCTTGTTACAGTAAAATCGGCCGCATAAAACGGCACATATACATTAACCGTAGCTGTCATCATAATGATGATCCTATGTCGTGTCTGATTCACCCCGGCAGAGGAAAAATCGCTTCTGTATTCCGCCCGTACAAAACCAAGCGAGGAAACCTGCAGCGGGATATCAGGCCCTCTTCCTGAAAGAAATTCTGTTCCAATCAAGGTCCCAAGCGGCAAAGATACAGTGTTTCCTTTTCCAGAAAGCGATTCCGTAGCGGTAAGTTCCAGCAAAGATATCAATTGATTGAGAAGGACGGTATCGTATATAATGGACGTAATGTCTCCATTTTCATCATACGACACCCTGCATAATGTATCATATGAAAAATCATTTTTTTCAATAACATCCAACACAGACTCTGACAATGCTTTTGATGCCAGAATATCTCCCTGCATTGCAATAGTGCGGCGGACTGCCCTGCCAAATAAAAGATCTGATATTAAGATAAAGATGACAATGATTAAAACCAAGCGCATAAGGCCTTTCCACAGTCCGCGTCTTTTCTTTAAACGGCAAAATGTTCTACTCTGCATGCAATCCACCGCCTTATACGGCAGTATATGCAAATTTGCATAATACGTGCGTCTTTTTATTCTCCTTTTATTCCGGCTAAAATCCTTTTGTATGGTTGCAGATTCAAACAAAAAACGCTATAATAGTGCAAGACAGATTGGAGGCATATCATGAGACAAAATCACCTGATCGATTTAGATGACCTTTCAAAAGCACAATGGGAACAAATTGTCGAACTTGCAATCCGAATCAGCAAAAGCCCGGAAAAATATACCGAGCATTGCAAAAACAAAATTATGGCGACGCTCTTTTTTGAGCCGTCGACTCGTACACAGAATTCTTTTCAAACGGCCATGCTTCGCCTTGGCGGCAGTATTATTGGCTTTGACAATCCGCAAAACAGTTCTGTTTCCAAAGGCGAGACATTGGCCGATACTATCCGGATTATGAGCAGCTATGCTGACATCATTGCAATGCGCCATCCTGTTGAAGGGGCGGCACTGGCCGGCGCCCAATATTCTTCTTGCCCGCTAATCAATGCCGGCGACGGCGGACATCTGCATCCGACACAAACGCTGACCGATCTTGTCACACTTGCAAATGAACTTGGCGATTTAAACCATATTACCATTGGATTTTGCGGAGATCTCAAAAACGGACGGACAGTACACTCTTTAATTAAAGCGTTAAGCTATTATGAAAAAACGCATTTCGTACTTATTTCAACTGATGAATTAACTCTACCACAACGGTTTAAAAATGTTATTACAGCGAGCGGCTGTACATATGAAGAGATCTATTCTTTGGAAAAAGCTATCGGATCACTCGATGTTTTGTATATGACGCGCATCCAAAGGGAACGCTTTTCAAGCGAGGCGCTTTATCAATCGCAAAAAGATGTCTATGTTCTGGATACAGAAAAACTGAAATTGGCCCGTCCAGATTTAAAAATCTTGCATCCTCTGCCTCGTGTTGACGAAATTACGACGGATGTCGATCATGATCCGCGCGCTTTATATTTCAAGCAGGCAAAGTACGGTGTATATGCCAGAATGGCATTAATCATCACATTATTGGAGTCTGCCTCAAAAGAGGAAATCTTAAAAGGGGACGCGGATAAAGACCGTCGCTGCCCTAACCCACATTGTATTACCAATATTGAGACGTACCTTTCTCCTTCCTTCCTTTCCGATGGACAGGCTACTTTTTGCGAATATTGCGATACGCCTGTAGAGTAATGCTCTGCACTGCCGTTTTTATTTTTCAACCAATTTTCTTCTAAAAAAGAGCAAAAAAGATCAATACAGCAATCCAAAAGATTGCATGTCCGTCAATATAATAAAAAATACCGAAAGGGGTAATCAAAATGGCATTGATTCATACAGATGATCAGAAATTTAAAGATGTTATTGCAGCTGCACCCATAGCACTGGTTGATTTTTACGCAGATTGGTGTGGCCCTTGTAAGATGCTGGCGCCGATTCTTGAGGAATTGGCTGAAGAAAAAGCCGATTCGCTCACTGTCGTTAAAGTTAATGTTGACGATTCTCCGGAAACCGCCGGTGCTTTTTCTATCATGAGCATTCCGACCGTAATCCTTTTTAAAGACGGTCAGGTTGTTGATAAGCTGGTTGGTTACACCACAAAAGAAAATTTAATTGCTAAATTCGGCCTCTGAGTGATGCAACAGAAAAACTGCTGTAGGAAAACTGGCTGGATTGTTTAGACGGCACAAAAAAGTCCTTGTGTATAAGAAGTGTTGATATTCAGACGGAGCGGCGTAGCAAAGCTACGCCGCTCCGGTTTTTATATTGGATGCTCATATGATTGCAAAAAGAAAGGCATGGACTGATTATTTGGTTAACCCCAAAGAAGGAAAAGGATTGTGACGGCTCTTTCGGTTTAATTCAGCGGTATATCGCAGCTTTTCTGAATTACAGTTCCTTTTTGATTTTTTGCAGCGCCCCTTTTTCCAATCTTGAAACCTGCGCTTGACTGATTCCAATTTCATTCGCGACTTCTACCTGTGTCTTTCCGCAAAAAAAGCGCAAATTTAAAATTCGCTTTTCCCTTTCATTCAAATTGTGCAATGCCTCTCGCATGACAATCTCGCTTAACCAGTTTTCATCGCTGTTTTGATCCCCCACCTGATCCATAACATAAATCGTATCCCCTCCGTCAGAATAAACCGGTTCATATAAAGATACCGGTTCTACGATTGCCTCCAACGCGAGGACAACGCGTTCTTTGGGCAGGCCGATTTCTTTCGCGATTTGTTCAATTGTTGGTTCACAGTCATTCTCGCCGGTTAGGCGCTCTTTTGCCTGCATTGCACGATATGCAATATCCTTAAGGGAGCGGCTTACACGCATCGTATTGGAGTCGCGCAAATATCGCCGGATTTCTCCTTGTATCATTGGAACGGCATACGTCGAAAAACGGACATCCTGCGATATATCAAAATGATCAATGGCTTTCATCAAACCGATACACCCGATTTGGAAAAGATCATCTAAATTCTCACCCCGATTGACAAAGCGCTGTATTACGCTCAATACCAGACGCAAATTTCCGCAAATCAAGGCTTCTCTGGCTTTCATATCCCCTTGTTTTACTTTTTTTAACAGTTCCGCTTTTTCGCTTTCACGCAATGTTTTTAACTTTGCCGTATTGATGCCGCAAATTTCAACTTTTCCGTAAGCCACATTATCCCGTCCTTTCTGCTTATGCAGAAAGTATGCCCTTTTCAATAATATGGTATGCAATTGATTTTTCTTTACATATTATCCGATATATTTCATTTCGCTGAAATAGAATGGGCTTACCAAACCACTGATTTTCTATCCTCGCTTGGGCAAGTACCTTTTTCTTCATAAAAAAATCCCCTCTATTATGCATTTGAAGTGACCCCAAAAAGTTAGACAATATTTTGCAGTAGAAAAAGTTCAAGCAACCGAAAGGGCTTGTTGTCTGTGGAGTGCAGGCGGCAGGCCCTTTAACTTTGCCTTGATTCTGCGATTGCCGTTCTACCGCTAAGCCTTCCGGCCCTTCTTCAAGATAGATTCGTTCCCAGCGTTCAATGATGCCATGGTCATTGATTTCAAACCTTCGCATTACTTCGCGTATACTCAGGTGTTCCTCTCGCATTGTCTCTACTACCGTTCGCTTGAATTCCGGCGTATATCGTTTGTTAGATCTTCCTTTTGGCATAATAAATCACCCCATCTGTTAGATAGTATATCATACTGTCTAACAAATGGGGTGCTGTTCAATTCCAAAACAGAAGGGATTTATATCATTTTCACATTTCCTACCACAAAAGCACGACGGCATATTGCCGTATCAAAGCGAAAACGCAGAGTGTGCCTTCATATGAAGCGGTGGCTCTTTTTTTGAAATTGGCAGTGGAGTAAAACGCAGAAAACGGAAGCGCATAAAAGGGGAATACGGCCTTTACTGTCCATCCTTCTGGATTTCATCAAAAATTGCCCGCAGCTTATCTGCTCCCTCGCCGGTTTCCCCTGAAAATGGAATAATCGTGATCTGATCTCCGTAAGGAAGCTCCTCTTTTATTTTGGATAGCCGTTCCGTACGTTCTTTTTTATTTAGCTTATCATATTTTGTCAGTAAAACGACAAAAGGAAGGGAATGTGCAATTAAAAACTCCACCATCTGCACGTCAAGTACCGTCGGAGGATGCCGCATATCAATCAATTCAACAACCAAACGCAAATCGCGATCCTGTGAAAAATAGCCTTCAATTAGTTCTGACCAACGATGCTTCTCCGATTTTGCAACTTTTGCATATCCGTATCCCGGCAAATCGACAAAATGCACATTTTCCACCTGATAAAAATTGATCGTTGCTGTTTTCCCAGGAACGGCACTGACCCGCGCCAAATTTTTCCGATTAAAAATTTTATTGATTGCTGTAGATTTCCCGACATTTGATCGTCCTGCAAATGCAATTTCAATCCGATCAGAAGGAGGAATTTGGCTTGATATACCATAAGAACAAAAAAACGAAGCTTTATTGTAATTCATTTTAAATTCCTCAGATCCGTACCGAATCGCCGGTGACAGATGTAGATTTCGGTTCACACCATGCATCCAAAACTTTACTTTCTTCTGTCTTCGGCGGTTGCACCAGCGCAAGCTCCAAAACTTCTTCAATTCTTTCTACCGGCTTAAACACAACCGATTCTTTTACAACAGGATCAACCTCATAGAGATCCGGTTCGTTCTCTTTCGGAATAATAACGATTTTTTTGTTTTCACGGTATGCCGCCATTGATTTTTCACGAAGGCCGCCAATCGGCATTACTCTTCCTCGCAATGAAATTTCCCCTGTCATAGCGACATCCCCACGCACCGGTATCCCAGACAGAGCAGAAACAACAGCGGTAACCATCGTTACCCCTGCGGACGGGCCATCTTTTGGCACCGCGCCCTCCGGAGCATGGATGTGCAGATCTTTTGTCTTATAAAAATCCGGATCAATATGATATTGCTCAGCGATGGTCCGAACATAGCTTACTGCTATATCTGCAGATTCTCTCATGACATCGCCCAGACTTCCCGTCAGTTTCAATTTTCCAGATCCTGTCATAACAGCACATTCGATTTCTAACATTTCTCCGCCTACGCTGGTCCATGCAAGCCCGTTTACGACACCAACCTGATCGGATGCTTCCGCCTCGGACCGGCGGAATTTTGCCGGTCCAATTAAATCTGAAAGATTCTGCTTTGTGACAGTTACACGTTTGGCCTCTCCCGCTACAATACGTTTGGCGGCCTTACGGCAAACCGAACCAATCTGTCTTTCCAGTGTCCGCACACCCGCTTCCCTTGTGTATCCATCCACAAGCTCATACAATGCGTCATCCCGGATCGAGAGCATGCGTCCGGACAATCCGTTTTTGTCCATTTGCTTTTTGACTAAATGACGTTTGGCGATTTGGAATTTTTCCTCTCTTGTATAGCTTGGAAGCTCAATGATTTCCATACGGTCATAAAGCGGGCCCGGTATGTTTTGTGCATTGTTCGCCGTCGTAATAAAAAGTGCATGGCTTAAGTCAAACGGAATCTCAACATAGCGGTCGACAAATGCCACATTTTGTTCCGGATCAAGCGTTTCAAGCATGGCAGATGCCGGATCCCCACGATAGTCATTTCCTAATTTATCAATCTCGTCAAGCAAGATCAACGGATTGTTTGTTTTGGCCTGACGAAATGCATTGATGATACGCCCCGGCATCGAACCCAAGTATGTTTTGCGATGCCCGCGTATTTCGCTTTCATCTGTCACGCCGCCCAAAGAGACCCGGACATATTTTCTTCCGAGTGTTTTTGCGACCGACGCCGCAATCGAAGTTTTCCCTACACCGGGAGGCCCTACAAGGCAGATAATCTGCCCCTTTATTTCGGGCGCCAGCTTCCGCACACTTAAAAGCTCCAATATCCGCTCTTTGACTTTATCCAATCCATAGTGATCCCGATCAAGCTGTGCACGCGCTTTTTTAACATCCAACGTATCTTTGGTAAAGGAATCCCACGGAAGATCAAGGCAAACCTCTAAATAAGATTGGATGACATTGGCCTCCTGAGATTGAATAGGCAACCGGGCAAGACGCTCGCACTCCTTCAAAAGCTTTTCGCGCG
Organism: uncultured Oscillospiraceae bacterium; assembly: GCA_904384225.1. GTDB lineage: Bacteria > Bacillota > Clostridia > Oscillospirales > Ruminococcaceae > Paludihabitans. The sequence goes on from CAJFJV010000003.1 coordinate 45,200, forward strand.
ACTCATCAGAAATATTCTGAATGGCCCGGATTCTTTCTGCCATGTCGTTCGCTTCATCCTGCTCGCTTTCAGTTTCACCTAATTCATCTTGAATAACGCGCATCTGTTCACGCAGGAAATAATCACGCTGGTTTTTATCCATGCGCTCTTTTACCCGCTCATAAATACCGTGTTCAATTTCCAAAAGCGTGCACTCATGATCCAACACTTCTGCCAACTCTTCCAGTGCAGCGTACGCACCATTTTTTTCAAGCAGCGCCTGCTTGTCCTCATAAGAGCACAGAAGATTTGGTACAATCGCGGTGAACAATTCTTCAGGGTCGTCTTTGGAGAGTACACGCGATACCAGCTCACGCGAGACATTCGGCAATGCAGCGCAATAATTCTGAAACAAGGTTTTGACAAAGCGCATTAATCCTTCTGTTTCTTCTGCCGTGTGCTTTTTCCGTGAAGAGCGCGGCATGCGCTTTATATCCGACAGAATAAACGGCGTTGTACTTAAAATACGTACAAGTTTTGCACGATACTTTCCTTCGATCAAAACCCGAATTGCGTTGTCGTCCGCTTTCAATAGCTGCTTAATGGTACAGACTACCCCGACTTGATAGAGATCCTGTTCCTCCGGATCCTCTGCTTCGATATTTTCCTGTGTTACAATAAAAAGATCGCGATTTAAATCCATAGCCGCCTTGATTGCAAGAATCGATTTCGGCCGTTTTACATCAAAATGCATGGTTACACCAGGAAACGCAACCAATCCCCGCAGTGCCAACGTAGGCATTGCCTGAACTGCCCGTGTGTTTTTTTCCTGATCCATATCTCACTCATCCTTTCCATTTGCACAAAGCGCCTTCAAATCCGCTTCATCCAGACGCCAAGTTGTCCATTCCTCCAAAGGCCTTGCTCCCATATGCCGATAAAAGGCAATTGACGGTGCATTCCAATTCAGACAGCTCCACTCCATTCGTCCACACCCGGATGCAGACGCCAAATCAGCAAGCTGTAAAAACAAAGCCTTCCCTATCCCTTTTTTTCGGAAAGATGGCCTTACAAAAAGATCTTCAAGATACAAGCCACGTTTCGACTTAAAAGTGGAATAATTGAAAAAATACAGCGCAAAACCAGCAGTGAGGCCGCCGTATTCCGCAATCAACGCATGTACCAAACCGCTTTTTATATTATCACAAAGCATCTGCGCAGTACCTGTTACATCCGACTGCATTTTTTCATATTCAGCCAATTCACCGATCATATCAAAAAGAAGCGGTGCATCCTCTGGCAGAGCGCGCCGCATCGTCAAGTTCTCATCAGACATCTTACAATTCCTCCATCTATGAAAAGAACATCAGACAAGCGGTCGAAATGGTTCCCAAAAGGATAATTCCCGCCATAACCAGCGCAGCTATCCGTTTTGTTTTTTCTCTCATTGTCTGTTTTCCCTCCATTTATACCTTTATATCTTAACATGATACCGTGTAACTGTAAATAGTTCAAGCGTAAACTGTGAACAAAACGCGAATGACTGTTCTTCTTCAGAAGTATGACGGCATATAAAAAAACAGGCCTATATTGGCCTGTTTTTTGAAAGCGATTTTTATTGATAGAACAGATCTTTAGACGGGAAGTGAGGCCCGCAAGTCAAATTGATACGCAATTTCAATAAAGCTGACTCATCCTCTTGCCCCACCATATGTGTACAATGTGCCTCACATCCCTTAAGTTGAGAAAGTTTTGACATGGCATAAGCCACAACATCATTTGAGGCGGCGCTTACAGCAAGCGCCAGCAAAATCTCATTTAAACTAAGCATTGTATGCTTCATATTAAGCGTATTCCCTTTTAGCCCAATAATCGGCTCTATTACATTAGGGGAGATCAAGTGCAGCTCGTCAGGCAATTTCGCCAGCACCTTGATACAGTTTAACACAGCAGCAGCAGCGGCGCTCATTAAAACAGATTGTTTTCCCGTTACGATTTTCCCGTTTTCCAGCATTACCGCCATTACCGGCACACCACATGCTGCACTTTTTTCTTTGGCTGCAGCAATCACCGGCCGATCGGCATCGGTAAGAGAAAGCTGCTTTAAGATCAGCTCAATGCGGCCGGCAGTTTCTTCATCCGCTGTTCCCTGCCGCACATCGCAACGCGCTTTATAGTAACGGCGAATGATTTCTTGTTTTGCCGCTGCACGCGTCACATCATCATTAGAAATGGCAAAACCGGCCATGTTAACCCCCATATCAGTTGGGGAGCGATAAATGTCATCCCGTCCGGTGATCCTCTCTAAAATGGCGCGTACAATAGGGAATACTTCGATATCGCGATTATAGTTTACCGCCGTTTTCCCGTATGCTTCAAGATGGAATGGGTCAATCATATTGACATCCTTCAAATCGGCTGTTGCCGCTTCATAAGCGAGATTAACAGGATGTTTCAACGGAATACTCCAGATCGGAAAAGTTTCAAATTTAGCATAGCCGGCCTTCACTCCGCGTTTATATTCATGGTACAACTGAGAAAGACAGGTCGCCAGCTTTCCGCTGCAAGGTCCTGGCGCTGTTACAACAACCAAAGGACGTGTTGTCTCAATACAAGGATTCGCCCCAAAGCCGGTATCGCTTACAATTTGATCTACATCTGTTGGATATCCGGGCGTCGGGCGGTGAAGATAGGTCCGCAATCCTCTTGATTCTAACTTCTGCCTAAAAATATCTGCAGCCGGTTGTTCACAATAACGCGTAATCACAACACTGCTTACCAGAAGCCCCATATTCCGAAGATTGTCGATTACCCGAAGCAAATCCAAATCGTATGTAATACCAAAATCGGCACGTATCTTCTTTTTTTCGATATCTCCTGCGTTGATACAAAAAATGATTTCTGCTTCGTCTTTAAATTCTGTCAAAAGTTTTACTTTTGCACTGGGATCAAATCCAGGCAGCACACGCGAAGCGTGATAGTCGTCAAACAATTTCCCGCCAAACTCTAAATACAGCTTGTTGTCAAATTGTTCAATACGTTTTTTAATGTTTTCCGCCTGTTTTTTTACATACAATGCATTGTCAAAACCAAATTCCGCCACTTTTTCACCCTTCTCCTACCATTTGCGGACAGAAACCTGAATCCGCGTTTTTATTATTTTCTATCATACCATCTTTTAAAAAAGCTGGCAAGTCGATTTTATATGAGACTTTTTACATGTGTGTAGAGCTACAATACATATTGGACAGCAGGGCAAGAAAAGCGAACAAAAAAGGAGAAGGACAGAGCCTTCATAGGGTATCGTTAAGTTACGACACCAAATAATCCAAAAAGGAGCTCTGTCCCTCATGCGTAATAGCATAACACAAGACATGCGCTTTCGACAATCCCTAATGCAGTATGCAGCCAAATATGGTGTAAGCCGTGCGAGCCGGAAGTACAACAAAGCCCGCTCGTATATCTACTTCTGGAAGGCTCGCTGGGGTGGAAGTACAGCTTCCCTTGCCTGCCAGTCCAGACGCCCACACCACCATCCAAACCAGCATACAGAGGCAGAACGGAAGCTTATCCGGGATATGCGAAGACAGAATCCGACACTGGGGATGGTGGAACTCTGGCACCGGCTTTGCAAGCGCGGTTACACCCGCTGTCCTATTTCCGGACAACCGACGGCAGAATATTGGTCCAAACCTTATTCTGTGCGTAGCGCTACTACAGGATCCTTTTTCGCTGCGCTTCTGGAAGGAATAATACCAGAGAATAAGGTAAGCGCCATACTAATCAAAATCAAAACAACCGCTATCCCCGGCGGAAGATAAGCGTTAAGCGCGTTGATACCTGTAAAGTGATGCAGGATCATATTAATGGGGATACACAGAAGGTAAGTAATCAAGACACCAAGGGTTCCGGACGTAAACCCGATAATCAGCGTTTCCGCGTTAAACATGGAGGAAACATTCCGTTTCGAAGCACCGATAGCGCGAAGGATGCCGATCTCCTTGGTTCTCTCCTGCACAGAAATCAAGGTGATGACCCCGATCATAATAGAAGAAACAATCAGAGAAACAGCTACAAATGCAATCAGTACATAAGTAATCGCGTTTATGATAGAGGTAACCGATGACATCATCAGCCCTACATAATCCGTATATTGGATTTGCTCTAAATCATCAGCCTCCGCATTGTAATCGGCAATTGCCTGTTCAATCACTTCTTTATTTTCAAAGGAGGATGCGTAGATATTGATAGATGATGGATTGTCTAAGTCTACATATCCCAGCTTTTGCAGGTTATCCTCGTAGCTGGATTCAGAAAAAATAAGGACTTCATCGTAATATGAAGCGCACTGCTCTGTCGTATAGCGTTCCATCATCATATCTAAAGCTGCCGACAGCTGCTGGGTGCTCATAGAATTCATTTCCTCTTGCACCTGGGCTGCATACTGCGTCCGGAACTGCTCTTGGGCTATCTGCGTAAATAGTTTGGACAAATCATTGTCGCTCATGGCAGAAACATACTCCCGTATCTCTGATTCACTCAGCCCAGCCTGTTGGCTGAGGCCTTGATACAGCATCTCTTCCATATCAGCACGGGTCATGGATTCTACCGACTGAGAGACTGCCTCATCTATCTGTTCCTGAGTTGGAATGCTCATAATCTGCACATAGGCTTCCGCTTTGCCGTTTTCGTCCAACCCGGAAATATACTCTCTAAATGCTGTTTCTTTCTGTGTGTCTGTTAAATCAGCTGTACTTTCCTGAAATGGAAGCCCTGTAAAGATATCAGTGGAGGGATCCTTTAACTGAGCCTCTACTGCGGCAGAATCTTTGGACTGCTCAATAATATATTCCGTCAATGCGCTGGTATATCCAATTGATCCGCTTAGCATAGTGGAAACAGCATCTTCTTTCGGGCGTATAATACCGGAAACTTTTAAGCTAATCCCATTATCATAAAGATATTTTAGCCCGGCATCGGTTTCACGCAAATCTACATACATCCCGGTTTCTTCATCCAATGCATAACAATCAGAATTTGTAACGGTCTCCATAGCAACCATATCGAAGGCAAAAGGCAGTTTTGTACGTATAAGCAATCTACAAAGCATGGCTTTCACCGGCACGCGGTAAAATATAGTGTACTCCTGCTAAACACGAAGCACAATAAGTACTGTCATAGTGTTAGGATTATCAAACACGCCGGACAGACCCACAATTTTATACGATGCTTTTTGCATTTCTTTCACAGTTGGCAGGTGACAGGGAAAGAATTCTGCGCTATAATAAATAATAGTTTCATTTAAATTGATCTTATTCGTGTTAATTGGAGGTTTGTTTTCGATTTTGTAGATCGATGCAAACCATACATACAAACGGATACCAGACATCTTCATTGATTTTTTATAGAAAGGATTTTAATATGGAACCAAACGCCCCAAATTTACCTAATAATCCTTCCAGCATTCCCAATGAGCCGCACGAAATATACTGTTCCCGATGCGGATCTCCGGTTCGCGGCCGTTTTTGCTCTATCTGCGGCTTTCCAACCGCATCTCAAACACCATCCGTACCAAGTGCTCCGCTGATTTTCGTTCCACCAGCTCCAAGCGCAGTCAAATCGAAAGGCCATACAGCTTCCATTATTGTCAGTATTGCCGCCGGCGCAGCTGTGCTGATTCTGCTGTTTATCATGCTGCTGCGTTTTTCCCTTTCCTCTTATTCCACCCTTCCGCTGGAAGCCTCCTCGGAAATGAATGCCGCGCGGGAGGGTGTCAGCTCTGAAGAATATCAAAAACTATCTGTCGGCATGTCTTATGCACAGGCCAGTGCCATTATAGGCGGAGACGGCAATTTAGTTGACAGCGGCGAGAATGCCTATGGAAAAACCTATTATATTTATGGATGGCCCGGAGAGCGGAATGAAAGTGCTGCGGTTTATCTTACTTTTATTGATGACGCCATATCCGAAATTTCCGTAGATGGGACCCTATAAAAACGGAGGATAACATGAATCATACTGCTTTTTTACCAGCCGATATTTTGCTTCCCCAAAATGTGGATATGACGAAATTCAGCGTTGTTGCCTGCGACCAGTATACCTCTGAGCCGGATTACTGGCAAGCCGTCCGAACTCTTGTAAAGGATTCCCCCAGTACGCTTCATATGATTTTTCCCGAGGCTGATTTTAAAACGGCAGATTTCGATCAGACAATTTACTCTATCAATCATACGATGACACAATATCTGGAAAAGGATATTTTCAAAACCTACCACAATTCTTTAATTTACGTCGAACGGGTATTAAGAAATGGTATGCTCCGCCGCGGATTAGTCGGCCGTATCGATCTTGAAGCTTATGACTACAGCAGCGGTTCCCATAGCGCAGTCCGTGCAACTGAGGGAACCGTATTGGAACGCCTTCCGCCGCGGGTTAAAATCCGCAGGAAAGCACCTCTTGAACTGCCCCATGTTATGTTGTTGGTCGATGATCCGGAACAGTCCGTTATTGAGCCGCTTTCTTTCAAAAGAGATGTTTTCCGCAAACTATATGATTTTGATCTTATGCAGCAAAGCGGGCATTTAACCGGCTGGCTTTTAGATGAAAAGACGCAGGAAAGCGTAATACATAAGCTGCATACTTTTGGCGACCCGGAGGTTTTCTATAACCGCTATAAAATAAAAGGTGTGCCTGTCCTGCAATACGCTGTCGGCGACGGCAACCACTCTCTGGCAACAGCCAAGAGATGTTATCAGGACTTGAAAAAGAGAATCGGGGAAACTGCTGCAATGTCTCATCCGGCACGCTATGCACTCGTTGAGCTCGTCAATCTCCATGATGCGTCTTTGAGCTTTGAAGCAATTCATCGTGTTTTGTTCGGCGTTTCTCCTGAACATGTTTGCAGCGCCCTATTTAAAAAATACGAATTTTCTGATCATGCAATGCCCAATTCTCAGAAAATTGATTTGGTAAAAGGCAACGATACAAAGACAGTTTACCTGCTGAATCCAACTAAAAATTTAGCTGTCGGAAGCCTTCAGGAATTTCTTGACTCGTATGTCGCAGAAAATGGCGGTGAAGTGGATTACATTCACGGGGAAAATGTTGTACGCAGCCTTTCTGATCAAAAAGATGCGATCGGTTTCCTTTTGGAACCTTTGAAAAAAGCAGATTTGTTTCCTACTGTTATTGTTGACGGCGCGCTTCCCCGAAAAACTTTTTCGATGGGTGAAGCTTGTGACAAACGATTTTATTGTGAAGCGCGCAAAATCCGCTGAAACAACAGATCCGCTTGGGGCTATGGAATTTATATGATATTGACAACAAAACTCCTGTGCAGAACTGCACAGGAGTTTTGTTTCTCAAATACCTTATCTTCTCTCTATTACGGATGATTTTTGACCATTCCTCCGTAGATAACGATATTATTTTAGCATATAGTAAACCTATTGTCAAGATGGTTAAGAAACTTTCTTTATATGCGCTGTGCAAAACATTTTTATGATGAAAAGGCGCCGCACCTCTTCCGTACTCTGAAACGGTTCTGCCAATCCCATCAGGCGCATGAGATATGTTTTTTGGGGTTCAGCCAGCGGAAGTTCATGATACCACGCTTTCTTTTTCCCTGTTTCCTTATATCCGGAATAGAGTAAATACAAAAGTACATTTCCAAAACAAAAGTAGTCGAGATAAGGGGTATACCCATCTTCCGTCTTTATATAACGCGCCAAACCATAATCGATCAAAGAAATTTCCTTTCCTGTATCAAGTACATTGGATATGCTGATATCCCGATGGACAATTCCCCGATTATGGAGATATTCCATAACCTCTAAAAGCTGAGAGCCTATTCGGTATATTTCCACATCAGAAAATTTCTTTTTCTTTTGAAACAGCAGCTTTTCGAGCGTTTTTCCCTTTTTATATTCCAAAATAAAAAAATACCCTTTGCTTAAATGATTGACAACACCTAAGAATTCCGGTATTGCAGGATGAGAGGCAGAAGAAAGGATTACAGCTTCATAGTGATTTTTCCTTCTATTTTTCTTCCATATCCGACGTCGAAAACGTTTCAGCACAACCCAATCGCCTTGCGGGCTTTTCGCCAAAAAGCAAACGCCATAACGGCCGCTTCCAAGCCGTGTGTAGACGGCATAGTCCCCTATCTTTCGCAGGGTCAGAGCCCTCTTCACCCTATTTTGTGCCCGCATTCCAGACAGAATTTAGAACCAGCTGGAATCTGCTTGCCGCATTCAGGGCAAAACATCGCCGTATTGATTCTTTCTCCGCAGGATAGGCAGAATTTCGAATTTGCAGGAATACTGGTACCGCATTTTGGGCAAACCGTCACAGCCGTATTCTGCGATGAAAAATTGGATTGGGCGGCATAATTCTGCGCAGCCATCGTATCCTGATACCCCTGTTGAGGATAGGGAGGATACATTCGTCCACTGGAGGAACCTGATACAAACCGTCCAAAAAAGCCACGCCTTTTATAATACGATTGGCCACGATTGGCATTTGGATAATATCCTTTGCTGCGGGAACGGGAAAAAAAGCTCATAAGCAGTCTCCTTATTCGAAATTGAAGGAAAGCACAATTCTGCATTGTGCTTTCCCATGCAGTTTAATTATATTGGCCGGTAAAGCAGTGTCAAGCAAAATAAAAAAAGTTTACAAATCCTCTTTCGATCAAAAAGAGGTATTTTGTACGGTTTCTTGCTGCCACTTCTTTATATATAAAGAAAACATCCTTCCTAATGAAGGCATGCAGGTTCATAATAGGTAGCAGGGTAAGCCCGCATTCTCAAGAAACTATTAGAAAGCCTTATTCGCCTTCATCGCAAAACTAGCACACATTTAAATTGGGATACTAACATAATAACGCCTCAAATTGCAGATACCCAATCAGCGGCACCAGGATGGCACCGATAAATCAAAAACCGTTTTAAATCTCTTCCCGCTTTAAATAGCTTTGTGTATAAGCGCATACAGCAAAACACAATCCGCAGAGATCTGTTTCAATTCCGGTAGCTTGCTTCATCCGTTCAATTTGCATTTTTTTACATGCTTCTTTATGAAATAGTTCCTCCCGCTTCATTTTGACATCCCACAATTTTCCGGTTAACGCATCTGCCGGGCAATGCTCCACACAAACTCTACAATCGCCACATTGGCTTTCATCAATTGGGGAATCAGGTGATAATGGCGCATTGGTAATAAAACTGGAGAGACGGACCGCACTTCCGTACTTTTTCGTAACAAGCAGACAATTTTTCCCGATCCATCCTAATCCAGCCCGTGTTGCCACAGTCTTGTGCGGAAGCGGCGTACACCAGTTTATATCCTGTTTCACTGCTTTTGTAGTGTTGGCAAAAGCGCAATATCCGTGTTTTCTTAAGTACGCTGTTCCACACAGGACAATGTCATCCAGCTTCGCATTCAGCGAATGATATGCATCATAGTACGCTTTCGTAGGGAAAGTCTGTAAATCCAGAACAATGTCTTGAGGAATCGGAACCGCAACGGAAACCCCAGTTTTCATCTCTCCATCCAAAACACCGGATAAATCTGCAACGCCCATCAGAGCTGCCCCTTTCTCCGTCAATAAAGAATACAAATCCCGCTTTAGCTGTTCCGTATCGGCCACTCCCTCTGTCCATACCGCTTTGCTTTGTTTTATCACTATCACTTTTCAGCTGTAAAGAAAAACCTGCGAAAACCTAATATTACACCGCCGTTTTTCCTGATCGGATAAATTTTCTTTGCTCCTTCTACAATTTCATGCTCAAATTCGTTTCCACGCGTTTCTCCTAAAAAATCCAAATACGGACGCAGCCTTGTCCCCTTCACCCATTCTACCAAGGCTTTGTGATCTTCAAGACAATGATAGTACTTTGTTTCCCAGATTTCAAAAGAAGTTGAGCAGTCTGCTAAAATATCAAAATAGGCAAGCGGTGTAAGCGTTTCATTGGGCTGCAGTTTGACTTTTTCAAGCCCCCATTTGGGCTCGGCTGCCGTTTCTTTTATAAGCTGAAACAATGGTTCTTCTCCATTCATGGGAATCTGGACGGCTAAAACACCTCCGTCATTCAGTTTATTCATCAAAGCTGGGATCAAAGTTTCATGGTCTGGGATCCATTGTAAACAAGCATTGGAAAAAAGCATATCATATGTCCCTTCCAGCTCCAATGCCCCGCAAAGGCCGAATTTCATATCCGGATGCAGGTTCCGTGCTTTTTCAATCATATTCGGTGAGTTGTCGATTCCGATAATATCAGATTCAGGGAAAACAGACTTAAGCACTGAAGTGCTGTTTCCCGGTCCACAGCCAATGTCCGCGATTTTTTTCGGCTTGCGGTTTATCATACGCATTGCTAAATCTACAGCTGGCTGTGTTCTTTGATTCTTAAATTTCAAATATTGACTTGAATTCCAGTCTGCCATTTTTGCACCTCTCAAATAGGATATCAGTTTGATAGCTAGCACAGCGACAATCGCGATTAAATGCAAACAGCTGTCCTTCTATTTCCGCCTCATTTTATTGTTGAGGATCAACGTACGCCCCTGCCTTTTCCAACACTATAAAACGCAGCAGAATGCCTATTGGAAAATGGAACAAAGTACTCCCTGACAAATTGTGTTGCCACAGTCGTTTGATCATGGAATTTCTTTTTCATTCCCGCCGGTAGACGCCCGGATCTCTTCTTCACGTTCCCTGCACCAAATTTCGCACACGGCATCACAATCATCAAATGCAGGATCTGCAATAAAATACACCGCCCGACGAAGATTCCCTTCTGCTGTTTGGTCGTAGCAGCTGATTCCGCGCGTCCCAAGCATCTCAAGTGCACCTGCCGGATCGTTCCTACGGATCCAATCATGCGCATACTGAAGCCATTCTGCACGATACGCCTTTGGTTGCTGCGCAAACCAGCTGCATTCATCATATCCCCATGGATAATAGTCGACCGGTGTGTTCAAGTATTCCGGAGGCTGGCATCCATAGTTATCAATTTCCACAAAATAAGGTAAGCTTTTTGTTTCCCATCCACTATACGTTAGACCGCCCATACTGCGTCCGAAAATAGAATTTCCCCATCCCAACACCAATCTGCACCGCTGTGGGCGTACACCGTCCGGCGCATGATACGGTTTATCTTCTGCAATGGCAACTGGGCGGATCGGATAACAATGAAAATCAAACATCAACCGCCCGCTTTCATCCAAAATCCCATGTGTATGTGCGTTTAATAAAACAAAATGGCGGCGTGCATGCTGCTTTGCATACATACGGATCTGATTCAAAACTTTCGACCAATTCCGATACCCTTCATCCTGTTCTCCTATCAGCAGTACCTGTCCATAGTGCAAAGCTTCAAATCCCAAATCAATATATAGGCATCCCCGAAAAAAGAACCACATTTGTGTTTCTTTCTGATTCATATCCGGTATGCTTCCGCCTTTTTCCCAATGATCCACATATGTCCCATCCGAAAAAAGCATTTTTTCATAGGAAAAATGGCGTCCAGTATACGGTTCGTCAAACGCTTTGCACACAAATTCAGGTATTTCAAAATCGGAAAAACAGTGATATGCAGTTTCAAAAATGCAGGCTTCGAAAATAATGTCCGGATCTTCTTCATGAATATCCTGTATTTCCTTCTGAATTGCCGGATAAGCAGCTGCTTCTGAAATATTCGGTATCCATGCACAATTTGCGCGTCCGACATATTTAACGCCGCACTCACGGATCAATTGGCGGCAGCGCAGCCGATACACCTCTTTTTCCGGCAGGAAATCATCCGTATTTAAACAATGAAGTGTCATGGCACGCGAAAGATAGCGGCGAAGCACCTCTTCCGAAATCGCACCATCAAATGAAAAATGAAGTCCTATATTTGCAGGATGCATGAAAACTCCCTCCTTTTGTTCCATCATACAAAACGTACGGATAACCGTCAAGTATGCTTTTCACTTTTCCGAAAAAAGATGCTTGACAAAGCGTATAAAAAATTTTATAATCAAACAAGAACAAATGTTCTTGTTCTGAGGTGGATCATATATGGATGTATACGAAAAATTAAGGATTTTAACGGATGCAGCAAAATACGATGTGGCCTGCACATCCAGCGGGGTAGATCGCACGGGTTCAAAAGGCGGCATTGGCAGCGCTCAGGCCTGCGGGATTTGTCACAGTTTTGCTGCCGATGGCCGCTGTATCTCCCTTTTAAAAGTTTTAATGAGTAACGCTTGTGTATATGACTGCAAATACTGTATCAATCGGCGTTCAAATGATATTAAGCGCACATCCTTTACTCCGCGTGAGCTTGCAGATCTGACAATTGGTTTTTATCGCCGAAACTATATTGAAGGACTTTTCTTAAGCTCCGGCGTCTTGCGAAACCCGGATTATACCTGTGAACAACTGATTGAAACGCTTTCTATCCTGCGGTCGGAATATCAGTTTCGTGGATATATCCATGTTAAGGCAATCCCTGGTGCAGACGATCTATTAATACAAAAGCTCGGGCTTCTCGCGGATCGCATGAGCGTTAATATTGAATTGCCCTCAAAAGAGGGGCTTTCCGCACTGGCTCCTGACAAATCTAAAAAATCCATTCTACATCCAATGGGACTGATTACCTCTGGGATCCGCGAAAACACAACGGATATTATACGCTATCGTCATGCCCCAAAGTTTGTGCCAGCCGGACACAGCACGCAAATGATTATAGGAGCAACACCCGATAACGATTTGAAAATCTTGAGGCTTACCCAATCGCTATATCGGAAATATGAATTGAAGCGTGTGTTTTTTTCGGCGTATATCCCTATGCAAAGCCATGCACTTCTTCCTTCTCTTGATACAAAGCCGCCTCTGCTGCGCGAGCACCGCTTGTATCAAGCGGATTGGCTTCTGCGCTTCTATGGATTCGATGCCGATGAACTGTTGGACGACGCACATCCTAATTTTAATCCCATACTGGATCCCAAATGCAATTGGGCAATCAATCATATGGAATTATTCCCGGTAGAGGTCAACCGTACTTCTTATGAAATGCTTTTGCGCGTACCGGGTATCGGCGTTAAAAGTGCTAAACGTATTGTTTCGGCAAGGCGGACAGGATCTCTCGATTTCCCTGATTTAAAACGGATTGGCGTGGTGCTGAAGCGTGCCCAGTATTTTCTTACCTGTAAAGGACGGATTGCTGAAGGACTGCGCGTAACGGAAAATGGCATTTTACGTGCATTGATTTCTGAAAAAACAGGATTTTCTTTTTCCGAACATGCAGAAAGCGCCGTTCAGCTTTCTTTATTTTCCCCCGACATTCCAACCAGAGAGGACGTACAGCAATGCCTGACTGGACAAATATAATATATCTTTACGACGGCAGTTTTGACGGCTTTCTCTGCTGTGTATTCGAAAGCTATGCAACCCACGAAATACCGGATGATATCATCCCGGATCATCTATTTGTGCAGGAAGTTCTCTGGGGAACACGGCAAATCGAAACAGACGGCGGGCACGCCGAACGTGTTCTCCATAAACTAAACGACATTCTGGGGAAAAATGGCCTTCGTCTGATTCGGTGCGCTTTCTTATATGGGCTCCCTGGAAAAGAAAAAGCATTGCTGCGCTTTATCCGCTTTAGCTTGGTGCATGGAAAAGCAGCACTCAACATGCTTGGACGCAAGGAAACAGCGGCGGTATATGATATGGAAAAAGCCGTATTAAATGAAGCGCATCTTTTAAAAGGCTTTCTCCGATTTTCTGATTATCACGGCGCATTGCTTGGCACAATTCAGCCAAAGCATTATGTACTGCCTTTATTAAAACGGCATTTTGCCGAGCGATACCCGGAAGAATATTTTATAATATTCGATCAAAGTCACAAAATGGCTCTTCTTTACCGCCCCTATACTTCCCGTATCATTCTTGTTGATTCATTTGAACCACCATCGGAAACGTCCTGCCCTGAACGCCAATTTCGCCGCCTTTGGCAGGAGTATTATGATGCGATTGCTATTAAGCAGCGTAAAAACCCGCGCTGCCGTATGACGCATATGCCTAAGCGTTTCTGGGCATGCATGACCGAATTTCAGGAAAAGGAAACAGAAACAGCCCCTCTTTTGACCATTCCCTCTTCCTTCCCAAAGCTTTCCGATAAAAAACTTTGATCCTTTTTTATACATCTGCCAACTGCGATACGCCGCTTTCAAGGGCGTATCCTTTTTGCCTATTTATATGGGAAATCGAAAAGCTTAAGCTTGCAATCTGTGTTGTACCGGCTTATCCACCTTCCCATCCTGCTTTTGTCTATACTGCCATTGTTCTTATACAAAAAGCACCCTGATATAAAATATCAAGGTGCTTTTTGTATAAGGCCACATCAATTTGCTTCTTTCGCTTCTTCCTCTTTTTTTTGTGTATTTGCCTGCTGTTCTGCAGCAACTGCAGAAGGCTGGGCGCCGCCCGAACGCGGAGCACGCACAGCCTGCCTCGTTGCTTTTAATTCCTGCAAAGAATTGGCAAGCAACTCTTCCGCTTTTTTGAGCATCGTCTCAACATATTCGTTCGCAGCCCGTTTCAATTCGCGGTTCTGCGCATTTGTCTGCGTAATAATCTCTTTGGCCCTCTCTTGGCTTTGTTTCACAATTTCACTTGTATCCACCAATTTTTTAGCGCGTTCTTCTGCAATTTTGACAATGGAATCCGCTTCCTTGCGTGCATCGTCAATAATGGTTTTTCTGTCTTCAACGATCATTTTTGCCTGTTTCAGTTCGGAAGGCATGTTGAGACGAATATCATCCAGCGCATCACGAATTTTATCAATATCTACAATGCTTTTCCCTCTTGACAGCGGAACAGATAAAGCCGTATCCAGAATATCATCAATTAAATCAAGATTTTCACGTATTGTCATCCTTACATACCTCCCTGACTTTCCGCACTGCGGTCAAATCGTCTAGACACAATATCCAGTATTTCCGCAGGAACAAAATCGCTGATATCCCCGCCAAAGCCGGCTATCTGCTTCACCAAACTGGAGCTTAAATACATGTTCTGATCTCGTGTCGTCAGAAACACCGTCTCTGCATCCGGATTCAGTTTTTTATTTGCAAGTGCCATCTGAAATTCATATTCAAAATCAGAAACAGCACGCAGTCCCTTTACGATTGCACACGCACCAACCCGCCGCACATAATTTGCAAGCAATTCATTCATTACATCTACTTTTAAATTCGGCAGATGGCCTGTGCATGCCCGGATTAGCGCAACCCGCTCTTCCAATGTAAAGCTTGGTGACTTATCGGCATTCACGCTTACCGCCACAATTACTTTATCAAATAGTCCACATGCACGTGTAATAATATCTAAATGTCCTTTGGTCACCGGGTCAAAACTGCCGGGACAAACCGCAACTCTCATTCTGCTTCCGATCCTCCAAAAGTTTTTTATCTGCTTTCACTTTTCCGGTACGCTGATACCGAAATCCTTCCATATCGGTACTCCCGCGTCCGGACAAACCCCATGACCTCTTCTGGAAGGCTGTCTGAACGTTCATGCTCACACAGAATCACACCGGAATCGGTCATCACACCCGGCAACAAGAGAAGTGCGGCCTGCGCATATCCTTTGGAATAAGGCGGGTCCAAAAAAGCAATATCAAATCGCTCTTTTGTTGTTTTTAAAAAGTCCTGATAATCCATAGCAGCCACCCGTGCCAGCGAAAAAAGGCCGCTTATGTTGAGGTTCTGTTTCGTAATATCCTGCGAACGGCGGGCATGGTCTACAAATACACAAAAGGATGCGCCACGGGAGAGCGCTTCAATTCCCATCTGTCCGGAACCGCAAAACAAGTCTAAGACCCGTGCTCCCTCTATTTCAAACTGTATTGCACTGAAAACTGCCTCTTTAACTTTTTCTGTCGTCGGACGTACATCCACTCCATCCAATGTCTTCAGAACACGGCCTTTTGCCGCTCCAGTAATAACTCGCATAGCTCCCCCTAATCAAACATCAGTGTCTTTTTATTTTTCCGATATACACTTAAGACAAGGCCGATTGCCACATAGCTCACTACCGCAGAAGTACCGCCGGCACTGAAAAACGGAAGCGTTACGCCAATAACAGGAAGTACACACAGAACCATTCCAATATTAACAACAATTTGGAAAAACAACATAGCAAATACGCCAGAACAGATTAACGTTCCCGCCGTATCCTTCGACATTCTCGCAACCATTAATATTCTAACACATAATGCCGTAAGAAGCAACAGAACCAGCAGGCATCCGACAAATCCCATTGTTTGACCGATATAAGAAAAGATAAAGTCATTATGCGCTTCCGGTACAGAAACCAGATTTTCGTCTGAAAACAACCCACGGCCAAATAACTGTCCTGAACCCAGTGCATTCCGTCCCAGATATTGCTGCCATCCTCTTCCTGAACCGCTTAAATATTGTTCCGGATGCTGTGCTGCCAAAAAGCGTTCTTTTAAGAATTCCGGCAAAAGAAACTGCCATACAAGCGGAGCCGCCGCGACAAGACTTACCAATCCAACCGCTATTAATCGCAAGGATAGCCCAGCTGTAAACATCATAACAAGAAAAATCATCAAAAAAACCATCGCGGTGCCATAATCACTCTGGATCACAATCAAAGCAACAGGGAACATCGCATGCAGGCACAAAAGCAAGAATTCCTTTAAATGATTAATCCGGTTTCCTACATAAGAAAGATGCATAGAAAATGTCAAGATAAAGGAAAGCTTTAAAAGCTCAGAAGGCTGGAACGTTGTCACTCCTAAGCTGAGCCATGCCCGGTCTGTAGGCGCATCAGGATTAGGCGCTACACCGATTACAAAGGTTAAAAGGACAAGCCCTACTGTAAGCGGCGCATGCAATTTCCACAACTTCATCATTGCCTCATAATCCATCGCCGACAAAAACAGCGCCACAATAACGCCGATCAAGATGGCAGCCCCTTGCACAACCAGCACTTTTAACTGCCTCTGTCCGGTATAATAAAAGGAAAACAGGCAGCTCATACTGATAGCGGAACAAATCAGGCAGATTCCCAACGTAACCATATCCAGCGATTTTATAAATCCCCTCGTCTTTTCAAAAAACGAATGCATGTATGCTCCTTTCCTCCCATGACAGATAAACTATACAATCAGAATAATCCGTCAATCACACCGTTTTCATCAACATCAATACGCTCTGCAGCCGGTACTTTCGGCAATCCCGGCATTGTCATGATCGCACCCGTATACACAACAATAAACCGAGCGCCTGCGCTCACGCGAACATCCTTAACCGTTATGGTAAACCCGCTTGGCGCTCCAAGCAGCTTTGGATCGTCTGAAAGCGAATACTGCGTTTTTGCTACACAGATCGGCAGTTTGTCCATGCCGAGCGCTTCAATATCACGGATTGCTTTTTTCGCAGCAGAAGTATAGGCGACATGCCCTGCATGGTAAATTTTCTCAGCAACAATCTGGATTTTTTCTTCAATAGAAGAATCTGTATCATATATTGGCGCAAACCGTGTTGCTCCTTCATTTTTTTCAATTACATCGCATACCGTTTTCGCCAGCTCAATTCCACCGGCCCCGCCTTTTGCGAAAACATCGGAATAAGCATGAGGCGTTCCCTTTTGATCACAGTATGCGGAAACCAATGCAATTTCCGCCTCCGTATCCGTATCAAAGTGGTTCATTGCCACGACAACCGGCACACCATACAGGCGCATATTGTCAATATGCGCCCCCAAATTGGCTATACCGTTTTTCAAAGCATCCAGATTTTCTTCTGCAAGCTTTTCTTTCGGAACGCCGCCATTGTATTTTAGGGCGCGAATAGTTGCAACAATGACAATGCAAGACGGCTGAAAACCGCCAATGCGGCACTTTATATCTAAAAATTTTTCTGCTCCCAGATCGGATCCAAAGCCAGCTTCCGTAATGGTATAATCCGCTAATTTCAAGGCAAGCCGTGTTGCAATAATAGAATTACACCCATGGGCAATATTTGCAAAAGGCCCGCCATGCATGATGACAGGTGTATTTTCTAATGTTTGCACTAAATTTGGTTTTAATGCATCCTTCAATAAAGCTGCCATTGCCCCTTGCGCATGCAAATCTCTTGCAAATACCGGCCGGTTGTCATATGTATATCCTATGAGAATAGAAGCCAACCGATCTTTCAGATCTTGCAAACCAGATGCCAAACACAAAATGGCCATAATTTCTGTCGCAACTGTTATCTGAAAGCCCTCTTCCCGTGGAACGCCGTTCATTTTTCCGCCTAAACCAACGTTAATAAAACGCAGCGCACGGTCATTCATGTCAAGACAACGTTTGAATAAAATCCGTCTTGGATCAATTCCCAATGCGTTTCCCTGCTGCAAATGATTATCAATCAAAGCGGACAGCAAGTTATTAGCAGAGGTAATAGCGTGCATATCGCCGGTAAAATGCAGATTGATATCCTCCATCGGGACGACCTGTGCATATCCGCCGCCGGCCGCTCCCCCTTTTATGCCAAAAACCGGTCCCAAAGACGGCTCACGCAAAGCAATGATCGCTTTCTTCCCGATTTGTTTCATCGCTTCACCCAGTCCGACCGAAGTTGTGGTTTTCCCTTCCCCAGCCGGCGTTGGATTAATCGCTGTAACCAAAATCAGTTTTCCGTCCGGACGGCCGGAAAGCGAGCGGTATAAAGCATGATCCAGCTTACATTTATACTTTCCGTACGGTTCAATATAAGATTCGTCAATTCCAAGCCCAGCTGCAATATCTGCTATCGGCTGCATTGAAGCCTGCTGCGCAATCTTAATATCCGAAAGCATCTGATCTCCTCCTGTTATTCTCTCAATAATTGGTTTCAGTATACCATATCGCACGCTTTAACGCAAATTCTTTTCTCGGTCATCGTGAAATATCCGTAATGTTTATATGTCAAAATTTTTATGACAAATTTGTAAGCCTTCTTGTCATACAGATGTCATACGGCAGCCTTACACTATCCATAAGGATTTAAGAGGAGGCTATTCATATGAAGAAGAAAAAATGGATCTTGTTTTCGTTTTTTGCGCTTATCATCACCGCTGTAGCAGCTTTATATGCGCTGCGGCCGGATCTGCGTTTCTTAACCGTACAAGCCCTTCAAACGCCATTCCGGAATGTTCGGCTTGCTCAAACAGCCGTTCCGGATTCTTCCTTGCGCAGCATCTCGATTGAAGAGCTGCAGGATACGGAATCTTTGACCGCATACGACCAATCGCTTATGCTTATCAATGAAGATTATCCGCTAAAGGAAAACTTTTCTCCCTCCCTCTCGGCATATCAGGATACCGGATATCAATTAAACAGTTGTATGGTTAAACAGTTTGAGGCGCTTTCAGCAGCTGTTTCGGCAAAAACAGGGGGCACGCTTTATATAACCAGCGCAGCGCGTACCTATCGTGAACAAGTGGAAATCAAAGAAGAGCAGCCCGACACTGCCGCCGATCCCGGAGAAAGCGAACATGAAAGCGGCCTTGCTGTTGATATCTGTACAGATGGTTTTGCCGGAAGCGCTTTTTTGAAATCCGCCGCCGGACAATATGTTTACGAGTACGGCTGGCGCTATGGCTTTATCCTTCGGTATCCTCTTGGAAAAAACAGTATAACCGGGATTCCATTTGAGCCATGGCATATTCGCTATGTTGGAAGACCGCATGCGTATATCATGTATCAAAACAATCTGACATTGGAAGAATATATTCATGCATTGGAACCTGGGAAATTTTATAGCTCCTGTGGATACCTGATCAGCCGGCAAAAAGAAGGGGATTCACTGCATATCCCGCAGAATGCATCAAATATCCATATCTCATCCGACAATACCGGCCACTATATCATCACCTGTCGAATTGCCGCATAAAATTATTTCCTAAAAACAAGAAAGCCCGCAGGGTAATCTGCGGGCTTTACCTATTCCTGCTTATGTATCAGGATCAATCATAGTCATTATAATTTTTCCGAGGGCGCCTTCTGCGTTCCGGCTGCTTCATATCCGAAAATTTTTCATCACTTGAAGACATGAACTTTGCCAACATATCTTCAAAAGATGCCGGCCCGCGAGCCTGCTGTGTACTTTTTTGATCATAAAAGCGTCTATTGGTGTTATTACCATTTCCGGCACGGAAATTATTTTGCCGGCCGCCCTGCTGCGGCCTGCCTCCGGCAGATGCCGAGCCAGCGCGTTCCCCACGCTCCCGTTTAAATGAAGCCGATCCCTCTTGGGGAAGTGCACGCTTGATAGAAAGGCTGATTTTCCCGTTATCGCCAACACTTAGGACTTTAACTTTAACGACCTGCCCCTCTTTGAGATACTCAGATATGTCGCTGACGTATGCATGCGAAATTTCCGATATATGTACCATCCCTACTGCACCGTCATCCAACTCAATAAATGCACCAAATTTTGTAATGCCTGTGACCTTTCCCTCAATAATCGAACCTACTTCATGCGGCATATAACCAAACAATCCTCCTGCAAGCTATTCTTTCCGATTGGGATCAACAAAAACCTCTTCATCCGGAAAAGCAAACCCAAGCTTTTCACGCGCAATCCTCATTATATACTCGGTATTTTCTCCCGAATTCAGAATATCCGTGATCTCACTATTGATATACTCCTGCTCTTTCAATTCGTTCTGCACAGAAGCGAGTTCTTCTTTCCGTTTTGCAATATCCATTTGCATCACAGTAAACGAAACAACCACATAAACGGTAAATGCCAGAAACGCGACACGAAGAATCGTGTGCTTTTTTGATTTTGTTTTCCGCGTCACGTTTTCCCCTCCAGTACAAATCGAAACGTATATTCAGGTATCATTATTATACAATATTTTATTTTGTATTTTCAAGCGAATTCCGTCGTTTTCTAAAAAAAACTTTCAGCCGGAAACATACACGCCTTAACTTCCGCCATACAAAAGCGCATAACAGATAGAGCGGATGAAATAAGATACGGACAATCCGTATAAGAAACCCGATGGCTGCTTTCAGTATACGCAAGACAATGGGGCTGAGTAAAAGAAAATAAAGCACACACCCCATAAACATGCCAAATAAGAAAAACCAACGCACCACGCCGCCTGCATAAGTGATCACGCAGAAAAAAGAAACAAAAAACGTCCCGATTCCCCAGAATACATCTTCTACAATCACAGCCGCGCGGTGATGCGGGATAAAATATCGGATCAAGCGAAAACCGTCAAATAAAAGGCCCGGCAAAATTCCGGCGGCGCAGAAACAAAGAAAAGCCTTTGCACTGTTTTGCATATAGATTCACCGCTTATCGAAAAAGGCGCGACCAGAAGGACTGTTGTTTTTTATGCTTCTCTTCCTCTTGATAGATCATGGCACGTACAACCCCATCCATCGTCAGTTCTCCGCTTTCCACATCTAAAAGTCCGATATGTAAATTTTCTCCTCGAATCTCCAGCACACCATTTTCCGTATGCAGCAACACAGCACGCTCGTCAAAACTGTCGATATCGTTTACGCCCGAAATGGAAAGCCGCTTGCAGTCCTCTAAAATTAAATGATGCGCACGCGGTAGCTGCATTGTTCCATTGGCCATAAATATCCCTCCATACTGTAGGTTAATTAAAACGTATGGAGAAAAAATGCTTTTTATGACTCCACTACTTCATAATTTGAAAGAGCGCTTTCCTTAGTTGTCTGCTCATTTAGCGCCGTAACCCTTACTTTAGTATACCGGGCGCCCATAGAAATCTCGATAATATCCCCTATTTTCACATTGTAAGAAGCTTTCGCAACTGTGCCGTTAACTGTAATTTTACCGGCATCACAAGCCTCATTCGCAATCGTCCTGCGCTTAATCAGCCGCGTTATTTTTAAATATTTATCCAGACGCATAAATTACTCCTTTAAAAAACAAAATAGACCGCCCGGCAACCGGACGATCTATCGGCTCTCGCGCAAATTATTTCACGAGATCCTTTAAGCTTTTACCAGCTTTAAAAGCCGGAACTTTGCAAGCAGCGATATCAATGCTTTCGCCGGTCGCCGGATTCAAACCTTTTCTTGCAGCACGGTCGCGGACTTCGAATGTGCCGAAACCTACGAGCTGAACTTTGCCGTCGTTTTTCATACCTTCCGCAATTGCCTGAAGTGTTGCGTTCACCGCTTTTTCAGCGTCTTTTTTGGAAAGTTCTGCTTTTTCCGCTACAGCGGCAACCAATTCAACTTTCGTCATTGTTGTACCTCCTACAAACAGTTTTCTGTTTGATAAAATAATGATATATTCAGAGGGGAGTCCCCTTGAATGACAAGATTATTTTTTTGCCTCATTCCATAAACGATCGAGTACGCTACTATCTGTGTGCAGTAAATCAATCTGTTCCTTATCGGCCATTTTCTCTACCTTTGTGAAACGGGAAATAAACTTTTCGCACGCTCGCGTCAAAAGCTCTTCGGGATCCATATCATAAAGACGAGCCACATTGACCGCTGCAAACAAAGTATCACCGATTTCTTCCGCAATATGAGCGGTATTTTTCTCGTCCATAGCTGAACCAAGCTCCGCTATCTCGCTTTGAAGATCTCGGAACGCCGAAGACGCGTCCGTATAATCCAAACCTGCTTTCCGTGCACGAGACTGTACTTTTTCACTGCGCATCAAAGCGGGCAGCTGTTTGGGGACTGCGTTCAATGTTTCTGCGGCAGTTTTTTGCCCTTTTGTTATCTTCTTAATTTGATTCCAATTATCCAAAGCCTCTTCCGCATTTTCTGCTCTAACATCAGAAAAAACATGCGGATGCCGGACAATAAGCTTTCGGCAGATTTCATCTGTCACATCAGCAAAAGAAAAGCTATTATTTTCTTCCTCTATCTGCGCGTGGAACACCACTTGAAGCAAAACATCCCCCAGTTCTTCTTTCAGCATGGATGGATCATGGCAATCGATAGCTTCAACGGCCTCATAAGTTTCTTCAATTAAATTTTTCCGGATAGATTCATGCGTCTGCACACGATCCCACGGACAACCATTTTCTCCGCGCAAAATCCGCATAATCGCGCACAGATCGTCGATTGAATAGCGTTCCTTACGCACAAAATCCATAAAACGCTCCTTTTTCCTGATACCGCCTGCTTATTGTAACGCATCGCTTCCGTTTTTTCAAGTGTTTTTCTTATGCCGGACAAAGGAAAAATCTGATCGCCGGACAACTCGAAAGAGGAAAAGCGCAGCCACATAGGCAAGCGCACCGACCGCGATACTGACTATAGCTATTATACTATCGGAGACGGTGTTTGTCAAAGCTTTCTGCACAAGAAACGCAGAAAAAGCCGACAAAAGCGCGCTCAAAAGCGGTTTTAACAAAATTCCGGTGACAGACAGGCCGATGGGAAGCACTTTGCGCAGCGAAATAAAGGAAAAAATAGAAATAGACAAATAACACAGCAGCGTACCAATAGCAGCGCCAATAATGTGGATAGATGGCAGCCGGATCAGCGTGAGATTGGCAAACAGCTTGATAGCCGCACCGCATATTACAGCTTTAAACGGAAGGTCGGCTCGGCCAATTCCTTGCATAATCGATTGATATGGAGCTAAAAAGGCAAAAAAGAAAGATGAAATCGCTAAAATTGGTAGAATTACAGAACCCACTGCCTGCATGCCGGGCAGAGAAGGGTACAAAATCCGGAGGGCAGGCGTCGTAACAGCTGCTAACCCAAGCGACATAGGTGCGGCCATTAAAACCGTTATTTTCAAGGTCTTGGTCACTTGCGCCGCGAGCTCATACTCTCTTTTAGAAGCCCATGCTGCCGTTATGCCAGGCAGCGCACTTTTTCCAAATACAGCGGAAAAGGCAGGAACAATATGGAACAGCGTCATACAGCTCATAAAGACACCGTATAAAAAGGTTGACAGAGATTCACCTGAAGATAAATAAACCGAATAACGGGAAGCCGGGCTTTCGGCCGTTAACGCCGCTTGCAGCTGGTGCTGGATCGTTACAGTATCAATCATGGTGGACAGCTGCATAACAGCAGCAGACAGCGCAATCGGTACAGCAGTATGTAAGAGCTCTTTGCAGATTTTGCGGTAAGGTGTTTTTCCCGCTTTATGATGCTTCTGTTTTTTGTGAAACAGGAAAAGATAAATGCTTCCAGCAGCCGTACTTAGTGTAACACCAACCATCGCTGCGGCTGATGCAAATGGGATTGCTGCTTGGATTGCGGCATCCCTTGTTTCGCAATAGGTACCATACACAAGTCCACCCGCATCAAAATCCTGCATTCCCTTCTGTATGGCAAAATAGGCAAACAATAATCCACCCAACGCTTTCACTGCGGCTTCTATTACCTGTACCATAGCCGTAGGGCGCATATCAGAACAGCCTTCATAATAACCGCGGAACGCTGCCATTATACAACAGAATAGAATAGCAGGCGACAGTGCTAAAACAGACCATACTGTCTGCGGGCTGTTTACCCATCCTGAAAAAGGCTTTGCAAGCAATGCGGCCGCAGCGCTCCCCATGACGCCGATTCCTATAAACAAAAGCATCGAAGCCTTCAATATTCGGCCTGCCGGCTTTCCTTTCGAAAGGCAAGATGAGGTCATTCGAGCTGTTGCGGCGGAAAGCCCACTGACCGCTAAAGCATATACCGCCGTATATATCGTATATGCAGAGGTAAAATAGCCCATTCCCGTTTCCCGCAGCAAAGACGCAAGCGGTATTTTAAACAATGCGCCTAATAGCTTAACCACTGCCATAGAAAGCATTAAAACAGCTGAGCCATAGAGAAAACTTCGTTTGTTATGCCGTAACAACCCCATCACTCCCTGATCATAAAAAAACCCTTACAGGGTCGATCCATATTGTTTTTTTCTGTAGTTTATGGTGTATTTACACTAAACAGCATATACCTAAATGGAAAATTTTAATTTTTTAGTCCTCCCTTTTCTGTTTTTTGTTTGCTTCAACCTTAAACGAATCTATACACCCTACATACATGATTTATAGATGTGCATGATCCATACCAGTTCCAGATTTCAGACAGACAGAAATTTGCCCCGATGAACATCCAAAGATTTCCATGTAGCACATTATAAAAAGTAAGACTATCATCTATAAGGATGATAGTCTTATTTTCGCTATTTTATACCACAAGTTACGCACTTAACGGCGTATAGTAACACTACATTTTACTTGTGCAGTATCGGCGACAGCCGCTTATACAAAAGCCCGACTAAAACCGACGTCAAAATCCCCTTTAACAGATTAAAGGGAACGGTTGCAAACAAGACAAGCGTTTCAAAACTGTTAATTGCCGGGTTTACCTGGTTGCCCATTTCGATTACGGCGTCCATTGGGAAATTAGCCAATGCAACATAAGCCGGAAGGAGAACATACAAATTCATCAGCGCTCCCACCAGCGTCATAGAAAGTGTTCCGACAGACATTCCAATTACAGCATTTTTCAACGATTTTCTATGCCGATAAAATAGAGCAGCAGGTATGATATACGCACAGCCAATAACAAAGTTTGCAAGTTCCCCCACACCGGCTGTCATCGTGCCGTTTAATAAAAGGTTCAATATGACCTTCACTAACTCAATGCAAATTCCTGGTATCACCCCCAGGGCAAAAGCGCCAATCATAACGACAACTTCGCTTAAGTCGATCTCGTAAAAGCTTGGTGCAAAAAAAAGCGGTATTTCAAACAGCATGAGGATTGCTGCAACTGCGCCTAATACACCAACTTTAGCGATTGTTTTCAGCTGCATCTTGTTTTTAGTAACTGTTTTTGGCCTTGTGTTTTGTTCCATGAAGAGAACCTCCTAAAAATATTTATAGAAGAGTCTGTCTTTTGGGAAACAAGCCTGCAAAAACAGAAAAACGCCCGCAAAAATTACGGGCGTTTTTGTGCAAAAGAGGTTTGCATGTTTCTTTTATCCGGACTATACCGTTGGTTCCGGGATCTCACCGGATCATGCGCAAACAGCGCTCGCGGACTCCGCTGATCATCCAGCGATTACCGCCAGTGGAGACTTTCACTCCGCCCTGAAACAGATTATCCTATACGAAAATATAACAAAAATTATTCGTGGTCGTGGCCACAGCCGCACTCGCAATTGTCATCCGCGCAGCCGTCAAAGTCAAATTCCAAAGTTTGGCCACAATTGGGGCAGACAGTATCCCCTTCCAGCAGCATATCTTCATCCAAATAGATTTGATCACCACAGTTAGGGCAAGTCACTTCATAGAGATCATCGTCGCCGCAGTCATCTTCGTCTTCTTCCGCGCCATAAAAATCTTCTTCAAGGTTGCCAAGATCCTCATCGATAATATCCAAAAGCTCTGCCTGCTCATCCGCAGTTTCTTCTATTTCAGCAATTTCCGCTGCCATATTGTCCAATACATCTACAATGGCAGAAAGCAATTTTCCCTCTTTTGTAGTGTCATCAATGCCAAGACCCTCTGCGAGGCCTTTTAAATAAGATACACTTTCCATCATGCTCATTGTTTCTTCATCCTTTCCGCCGCATATCCGGCTAAACCCAAGCGGTTTTCCTTGGAGAATTATGCACGCTCCATGTATTCGCCCGTTCTGGTGTCAATACGAATGACATCCCCCTCATTGATAAACAGTGGGACGCGGATTTCAGCGCCTGTCTCCAGAGTTGCAGGCTTCGTCGCATTTGTGGCCGTATCACCTTTTACACCCGGCTCCGTTGCAGTAACCGCAAGCTCAACAAACGTCGGCGGCTCTACGCCAAAGATGTTTCCTTTATAAGAAAGGATTTTGCACTCCATATTTTCTTTGACAAATTTAAAGGTATCGCCAAGTTTATGAGAGTCAATCGGCTCCTGCTCATAAGTTTCATTATCCATGAAATAATAAAGGTCGCCATCCTGATACAGATACTGCATTTCACGGCGCTCTATATAAGCCGTCGGGAATTTATCTGTCGGGTTGAACGTTTTGTCGACCACCGCGCCGCTGATCACATTCCGGATCTTTGTACGGACAAACGCTGCGCCTTTGCCCGGTTTTACATGCTGAAATTCAATAATTTGATAGACGTCCCCGTCCATATCAAACGTCATGCCATTTCTGAAATCTCCTGCTGTTACCATAAGTTACCTCCAGCTTACGAATAAAATGATCGAAAGAATCTCTATATATAGTGTACCGTAAAAATTGTAAAATTTCAATAGCGAAATAAAAATTAGCCGTAAGACAAACGGTTTGGCAGACAAATACCTGCTGCAAAATATATCTAGGCTTTAAATTTTACAGGGTTATAAGCTTTTTTTCGCTGTGTGCAAAGCTTTTAATCCCGTTTTCTGTAATCAAAACAGTATCTTCGATGCGTACGCCGAATTTTCCTTCAAGATAAATCCCAGGTTCGATCGTCTCAATTACACCGGGTTCTATTATTTCATCACATGTCATGCTGAAACGGGGCTCCTCATGGATAAATAATCCCAAAGAATGCCCGAGTCCGTGTCCAAAGCATCCCTCATAGCCGTTTTGATAAATATAGTCGCGCGCAACCTTATCAATGTCGCAATACCGTTTTCCAGGAAGGACTGCTTCCGCCGCCATCAGATGCGCTGTCAAAACCGTATCATAGACATGTTTTTGCTCTTCGCTGATTTTTCCGACTGCAACAGTACGTGTCATATCGCTGCAATAACCGTTGTATGCCGCGCCAAAATCCATTGTGACGAAATCGCCGTTTTCGATTTTTTTATCGGACGGCACTCCATGAGGAAGCGAGCTGTTGACACCGGATACCACGATACTATCAAACGCCAAGGAAGACGCGCCGTTCTTGCGCATAAAATACTCCATTTCAACGGCAACTTCCCGTTCCGTGACGCCGGGTTTGATAAAATCCAGAATATGCGAAAAAGTTTTATCCGTAATGTCCTGAGCAGACTGGATAAAAGAAATTTCTTCCGGCGTCTTATGTGCACGCAGCTTATTGACCGTATCGCTTAGGCGATTGTCCGATAAAAGCGTAAGGGACGGCATCTTTTCACAAAAACTATGGTATTCCGACATAGTCATCGTATCTGCTTCAATTGAAATGCGCGACGCCTTCTGCTCTGCAAAAAACGACGCAATCTGTGTGAACAGACCATCCTGCAAAATAACCGGATAATCCGTTATAACCGAACGCGCCTTTTCAATATAACGAAAATCAATGATAAAGGCAGCCGCTGTCCTTGTGAACACAAGGGTTCCTGCGGAGGATTTCATATCCGTCAAATAGCGGCGGTTTAAGTCAGAAGTGATAATGGCGCCATCCGCATCATCGGGAAGCAGGTCCATCAGCTTTTTAAGTGATTCTTTCATCGTTGTCATCTCCGTATCGAATGTGGTTCCGGCTTTTCTTCACGCGCCGGAGAGCGCTTCCGGTAGTAAGTTCGGATATGAATAGTCTCAAGATTCCTTCGAATCTTAAATGTCCATCCGTTTTCCAAAAGCATCGGCTGTACCAGAATCGTAAACATCCCTTTTAAATTCCCGCCGACGATATCCGTATAGATCTGATCGCCTACCACTGCGATCTCCTGCACAGGGAGCTGCATTTGCTTTTGTGCCTTTGTAAAGCCGATTGTCAGCGGCTTCATACCCATTGACACGAAATCTAACGACAAACTGTCCGCAAATGGCTTTACACGGTCATAATAATTATTGGATACAATAATCATTTGAATGTCCGCCGCGCGCATCGATTCAATCCAAGCACGTACATCCCCGCGCAGCATCTGGCTATCATGCAGTGTCAACGTATTGTCGACGTCAAGTATCAGGCCGCGAAGACCGTTCGCGCGAAGCAGGGCACGGTCAATCCGCGTAACATCTTTTAAAATCAGATTAGGCTGAAAAACAGACATGGCGCTTCTCCTTATAAAACCGGATAAAGGAAAAAGCGAGCCAACATGCCCGCCTTTTCTCTTGGAAACACTTTATCTATATTTGCGTTTGCGTGCAGCCTCAGACTTTTTCTTCCGTCTGACAGAAGGCTTTTCATAGTGTTCTCTTTTACGAACCTCAGCCAGTACACCGGATTTTGCGCAAGATCTTTTAAATCTTCTGAGTGCGCTGTCGAGAGACTCATTTTCCTTTACGCGAACTTCTGACACTTTATTCCCTCCCTTTGCCACATAGGCAGAGGTTTACAATTTCTATATTGCAACATAATTTATTATAGCAAAGCTGCAATAGAATTGTCAAGACCATTTTATGCATCCGAACATCGGAAAGTTTATTTTACGACAAGATTGACAAGTTTCCCGGGAACAACGATTTCTTTTACCAGCTGTTTTCCCGCAATTTCCTGCGCTACTTTCGCATCATTTTTTGCTGCGGCAAGCATGCTCTCCTTATCCGCACCGGATGCCACTTTAAGTTTTGCCCGGATTTTCCCATTAATCTGCACCACAATTTCCACAACGTCAGCCCGGCATTTTTCCTCGTCATATACCGGCCAGCTCTGTTGGTTCAGCATTCCTTCAAATCCCATCTGCTGATATAATTCTTCCGTAATGTGCGGAGCAAACGGATTCAGCAGTATAAGGAGCGTACGGTAGTCCGCTTTTGTCAGTGAACCGATATCCGTGATCTCGTTCAGCAGAGCCATCATCGCGGCAATCGCTGTATTAAACTTCAAGTTTTCGATATCTTCACTAACCTTTTTAATCGTTTTATGGATCGAGGCTTCCAGCTTTGCAGAGTATGTATCCCCTTCCGCTACAATCTCCTGCAAATTCCAGATACGGTCCAGAAAACGCTTGCATCCGCGCAGGCTTGTATCCTTCCAAGGAGCGGACTTTTCAAAATCACCGATAAACATCTCATAAAGCCGCATGGTATCCGCGCCATACTGATTTACAACATCATCCGGATTGACAACGTTACCGCGGGATTTGCTCATTTTCTCCCCATTTTCACCCAATATCATACCATGGCTGGTCCGCTTGGCGTACGGTTCTTTACAGCTGACAACACCGATATCGTAGAGGAACTTATGCCAAAAACGGGAATACAGCAAGTGGAGTGTCGTATGCTCCATACCCCCGTTATACCAGTCAACTGGCAGCCAGTAATCAAGCGCTTCTTTTGCAGCAAGCGCATTTACATTATGCGGATCGCAGTATCGCAGAAAATACCAAGATGAACCCGCCCACTGCGGCATGGTATCAGTTTCGCGTTTTGCAGGGCCGCCGCAGTGCGGGCAAGTTGTGTTGACAAAGCTTTCCAGCTTAGAAAGTGGAGACTGCCCATCGTCAGTCGGTTCAAACGATTCAAGCTCGGGAAGCATAAGCGGCAGCTCCTCTTCCGGTATCGGCACATAGCCGCACTTTTCACAGTACACAATCGGAATCGGTTCGCCCCAATAGCGCTGTCTGGAAAACACCCAGTCTCTGAGCTTGTAATTTACCTTCGGATGTCCTACACCGTTTTCTTCTAACCATTCAATAATTTTCTTTTTTGCCTCTTCGACGGTCAAACCGTTTAATATGCCAGAATTGACCATTGTACCCGTTTCACAGTCGGTAAACGCTTCTTTTTCAATATTTCCGCCTGAAACAACTTCGACAATCGGAAGGCCGAATGCCTTTGCAAAATCATAATCGCGTGTATCATGTGCCGGCACTGCCATAATAGCGCCGGTGCCATAGCTCATCAGTACGTAGTCAGAAATATAAATCGGGATTTCTTTCCCGTTGACCGGATTGACCGCACGGATTCCTTTCAACTCTACACCGGTCTTATCTTTTGCAATCTCACTGCGTTCAAAATCGGATTTCCTTGCGGCGGCTTCCTGATACGCCGTAATCTCCGGCATATTTTGGATCAACTCAGATTTTTCACGGATCATCGGATGCTCGGGAGAAATAACCATGTAAGTTGCGCCGTACAACGTGTCCGGACGGGTAGTGTAAACGGTAAGCGTGTCTCCGGCTGTGGTTTTAAAGTTCACCTCCGCACCGGTGGAGCGCCCAATCCAGTTCTTTTGCGACACTTTCACCCGCTCAATGTAGTCAACATCGTCCAAATCGTCAATCAAGCGCTGTGCATACTCGGTAATTTTTAACATCCACTGGCTTTTAACCTTGTGGATGACTTCCCCGCCGCAGCGTTCGCATACCCCGTTGACCACTTCTTCATTGGCCAAAACAACTTTACAGGAAGTGCACCAATTGACGTTCATTTCGCTTTTGTAGGCCAAACCATGCTTGAAGAGCTGAAGGAAAATCCATTGTGTCCACTTATAATAAGCCGGATCAGTTGTATTGATTTCACGATCCCAGTCAAACGACAGTCCAAGCGATTTGATCTGTTCTTTAAAATGCGCAACATTTTTTGCTGTAACAACTTCTGGATGGATATGATTTTTCATTGCATAATTTTCCGTCGGAAGGCCAAATGCGTCCCATCCCATCGGATAAAGGACGTTATACCCCTCAAGGCGGCGCTTCCGGCTGACAATATCAAGCGCTGTATACGGGCGGGGATGGCCCACGTGCAGCCCCTGCCCCGACGGATAAGGGAATTCGACCAATGCGTAATACTTGGGCTTCGAATAATCGTTAACTGCATGAAAGGTTTTATTCTCATCCCAGATTTTCTGCCATTTGGCTTCAATCGCTTTAAAATCGTATTTCACTTTACCTGCTCCTTCGTTTTATTAGCTTCCGCAATGATGGCATGGACATCCACACGTATCCCGTCTGACCAAAGTTTTTCAAGGTTATAGTAGTTCCTCGCCTGCTCGTGAAAAATATGGACAATAACGTCGCGATAATCCAATACAATCCAATTTGCACTTTGATAGCCTTCAATGCTCCGCGGCACCGCCCCAGCATTTTTGAGCTGATATTCAAGTTCATCAGCAAGCGCGCGGACATGCGTTGTATTATCTGCAGAGGCTATGATAAAATAATCCCCTAATATCGTCACATCGTCCACACGAAGTACTTCAATATTGGCTGCTTTTTTATTATCCAACGCCAAAACTGCGCGCTTAGTCAGTTCCAAAGAATCCATATGTCCTCCTTTAGCTCTCGGGAAATAAATCTATCCGTATTATTTTTCCTTCTGCAAGCAAAATTCATTGTAGCAGGAAACAGTATCTACCGCAATCGGCACGCTGTCCTTTACAAGCTTTTTTAGGGTAAACTGCACTACTTCAAACATCACACGGTCAAGATCCTGAAAGGCCTCTTCCCTTAGCAACTGCACACCCTTATACGTCCGGTCATAGGAAACGGCATCTGCTGTATAAATGATTTTCTCCAGCAAGCACATACCGGCGCGTCCCGTTGTATGGTAACGGATAGCATGAAGCACTTCTGTGTCCTCTATGCCAAAGCGATTCCGTGCTGTTATTGCAGCAGTTACAGAGTGATAAACATTTGCATTTGCAAAAACCGATTTGTCTGTTATTATAGCAGACTCCTGCATCATTTTCAACTGATCCGGAACCGGCATTTCTTTTGTGATATCATGTAAAAAGCCTGCCGCTCTGGCTTTCCGTTCGTCTGCACCATAGCACACGGCAAGTTCCCCTGCCAGCTTTGCCACACACTGCGTATGATAAAAGCGTTTATCCCGAAGTGCCCGGCGGGCAGACTGTTCATAGGAACAAAGCGCCGCTTCAGAAAATGGCTGATACAATCCTTTTTCCATAATATAGGAAAGCACCTCTTTCGGGATCCAGTCTTCGTCCGGGCTATATCCAGCTGCAATCTGTGCCCGGATCTCAGTTGAAGAGACCTCTGTCACTTCAATACGCAGGATCAAAATTCTATCGGATAAAGCGCCGAACGACAGCCTTTTTTGGCAGAGTGCCCGGTATTCCTCCTCTTGGCGCGCCCCCACAACAACACAGGCTAATTTTAGAATTTCTTCATATTCCCGCCACTGTTCAAAAGTATAGAGCATATCCGAACCGATCAAAAGATAAAACGTATCATCCGGATATTGTTCTTTTAAAAGCCGCAATGTACGAACTGTATAGCTTTTTCCGGGAAGGCGGCATTCAATATCGCTGACCTCAACCGGCATTCCAGAAAAGGCGAGCTTCAACATTTCAATTCGTTCCCTGCTCGGCGCGAGCATTGGGGCGTCTTTATGCGGCGGTATTTTTGCTGGGACAATCAGCATGGAATCAAGAGAAAGCTGCTGCATGCATTGTCTGCACAGCCGGACATGTCCCTTATGCACCGGATTGAAGGTGCCACCAAATATCCCGATCCTGCCCATCAGACATCAAGATCATAAATCGGTTCTTTGGCATTGCGTTTGTAAAGCACAAATTTTGAACCGATTACCTGCACGATATCGCATTCCGCCGCTTTTGCCAGCTCCTGTGCTGCTTCTTTTGCCGTATACATGCTGTTTTCCAGCACCTTACCTTTGACAAGCTCGCGTGAAGGAAAAGCGTCGTTAAGCTGCTTGAGCACGGTTGGGGTTACGCCATTTTTCCCAATTATCAAAATCACTTCAATTCCGTTAGCATATTTGCGAAGCGCAGCGCGCTGTTTTGTTGTTATCATTCGTCCGATTCTCCATTCTGCATTTTGCGGAGCAATTTCTCCATTTTGCGGAGAGCTTGTCCCCGATGGCTAATTTTATCCTTTTCCGCTGGGGAAAGCTCAGCTGTACTTTTATCCCCCACCATAAATATAGGATCGTATCCGAATCCGTTTTCACCACGCGGGGCGTATCCGATTTTCCCCTCACACACACCGGTAAAGCTATATACCTTCTCGTTAGAAAGAATCAAGGAAATCGCACAGACAAACCGCGCCGTACGGTTAGAATCTGGTACATTTTCCATTTCAGCAAGAAGCTTTTCATATCGGCCGACATCATCCAAAGCAGGGCCGCCATACCGTGCGGAATATACCCCTGGCGCGCCGTTCAGCGCATCGACCGCAATTCCAGAATCATCTGCAACAGTTGGAAGGCCGCTTGCCTCATAAACAGATTTGGCTTTTAAATAGGCGTTCTCTTCAAATGTTTCGCCAGTTTCTTCCACCTCAATATGAATCCCGGCTTCCTTCTGCGAAAGGACAGTGTAGCCAAGCGGCTCTAAAATGCGTTTGAATTCTATGACTTTATGTGTATTATTGGTTGCTGCAATCAATTTCATGTTATTATCCTCTCATTCAAACAGCGCATTTACAAAATCTTCTGCTACAAACGGCTGAAGATCATCTATCTGCTCGCCTACGCCGACAAACTTAACAGGAAGGTTCAATTCATCCTTAATTGCAATCACAATCCCGCCTTTTGCCGTTCCGTCAAGCTTTGTCAGCACAATGCCGGTAATGCCCGCCGCTTGCTTAAACTCCCGTGCCTGATTGACGCCGTTTTGCCCGGTGGTTGCATCGATGACCAGCAAGACTTCCCGATCACAGTCTGCCGCTTCCCGGTCAATCACCCGTGAAATTTTAGAAAGCTCATCCATGAGATTTTTTTTGTTGTGGAGGCGGCCGGCCGTATCGCAAATAATGACGTCACAGCCGCGGGCCTTTCCTGCAGAAATAGTATCGAAGACTACAGCCGCAGGATCCGCTCCTTCGGCATGCCGTATCAGCTCTACACCTGCGCGTTCCGCCCATATTTGGAGCTGATCTGCTGCGGCCGCCCGAAACGTATCCGCCGCTCCCAAAATCACCTTTTTGCCCTGCGCCTTCAGATTGGCTGCAAGCTTTCCTATTGTTGTTGTCTTTCCGACACCATTTACACCGATCACCAAAATTATGGACGGCTTTGTATGGATATTCAGTTCATCAGACCCGGAAAGCATTTCCATAATGATATCCTTCATCATGGTTTTAATCTGCGCAGGTTCTTTTTCTCCAGTTTTTTTAATCCGGTTTCGGAGTTCGTCACAAATTTTCACCGAGGTCTGGACGCCGATATCACAAAGGATCAGCGTTTCCTCCAGCTCTTCAAAAAAATCCTCATCAATTTTTGTAAAGGAATTGATAACCGCCTCGACCTGCCGGATCATCGAATCCTTTGTCTTCTTCAATCCGCTTTTGATTTTTTCAAAAAAACCCATACCGATCCTCCCAGCAAATTCATTGTCTCTGTTCGAGCAGGTTTGCTACTCCTGTATCGTTGACCTGCATTTTTAGAAGTTTAGAGACTCCTTCCTCCTGCATCGTAACACCATACAATACGTCAGCCGCCTCCATTGTGCCGCGGCGATGCGTAATCGCGATAAACTGTGTCTTGTCACTTAAACTACGCAGATAAGCTGCATATTTGTCCACATTGACATCGTCAAGCGCCGCTTCAATCTCATCCAATATGCAAAACGGCGCTGGATGGACTTTTATGATGGCAAAATAAATGGCGATAGCCACAAAGGCCTGCTCTCCGCCTGAAAGCGCAGAAAGATTTTTGATAACTTTTCCCGGCGGCTCAACAAAAATTTCTATTCCTGTTTCCAGCACATCGCTTGGATCCGTCATTTTGAGTTCTGCGTGTCCTCCGCCAAACAATTCGACAAAAATACGCTTAAAATGGGTGTTGATCTGCTCAAAATTCTCTGCGAAAATACTCTGCATCTGGGAAGTCAGATCATCTATCAGACGCAGGAGCTCTGCACGGGACTGCTCTGCATCTTTCGTCTGACGCGTTAAAAATGTATACCGGTCGGACACCTCGCGGTACTCTTCAATCGCATCAACATTGACGCTGCCAAGAGCCCGTATTTTTGTCCGCAGCGTCATCAAAGCGCTATTGGCTCGGGTGAGATCTTCTATCGGCTTTGCCAGCTTCATCGCTTCACTCTTTGTCAATTCATATTCTTCCCAAAGTTTTGCGATCCGTTCATCGTACGAGCGCTGCAATTGTGCGCAGCGCTCCTCAAGACGGGCCGCTTCGCTCATAATGCGTTCGCGCTGCTCGGAAAGCACACGTTCTTCGCGGCGGCACGCCTCACTTTCGGCTTCGGCGTTTCTCCGCCGCTGTGCGAGGGATTCCAGTTCTGCCGCTATAGCGTCAAACCGCTCCTGCATATGCTGGACGTCCGCTTTCAAAGAATCAATCTGCACATAGATTTGCGTATTCTGCTTCTTCAGCGCCGTACAACCCTCCTGACGTTTTATAGCATCTCCCGATCCGGATTCTACCCGCTCTTTCACCATCTGCATTTCCTGGGAAAGCAAAGCCTGTTTTTGGGACAGAGCAGCACGCTGGTCGGACAGTGCACGGATAAGCTGATCGGCCTCCATCCGGCGGTTAGATATCTCTTGCTGCTGCCGCCG
Organism: uncultured Oscillospiraceae bacterium; assembly: GCA_904384225.1. Classification (GTDB taxonomy): domain Bacteria; phylum Bacillota; class Clostridia; order Oscillospirales; family Ruminococcaceae; genus Paludihabitans. The sequence continues at coordinate 81,531 of CAJFJV010000003.1, forward strand.
CACTTCGGAAAGCGTCTCCTCCCTTTGCGCAATCTTCTCTGAAACCGTTTTCTCGTTTTCTTGTGCTGAAGCAATCGATTCTTTTAAAGACCTTTCTCGTACAGTACGCCTTGACTCATCCGCCTGTACATCCGCTATCTGTCCATCTGTTTTGGCCAAGAGCTCCTGAAGCCGCTGTTTTTCACTCTCTGCCCGGATCTTATCTTCATTCATGGTGATAAGCTCGGCATCAGACGCTGTCAATTCTGCCTGAAGCCGTGCAGTATCCTGCCGGATACTCTGTATGGATGAAGCAAGCACTGCCTTTTCTTGTGTCAGCGCCACTATTTTTCGGGAAAGCACCGATATCTCATTTTTCCTGCTTAGCAGGCCGGCACTTTTATTGCGGGAACCGCCTGTCATGGATCCACCCGCATTGACCACCTGACCGTCCAATGTGACAACCCGAAATTTATATTGGAATCTTTTGGCGATCTGCACTGCTGCATCCAGATCCTCTGCCACAACGACCCTGCCAAGCAGAAAATCAACAATTCCCCGATACGGTGCATCGAAGGAAACAAGCTCCGCCGCAAGGCCAACATATCCTGCGTATTGCTCGAAACCATCGCCGGAAAGCCGCGTACCCTTTACGGATGATATCGGCAAAAAAGTCGCCCGTCCAAGATTCTCTTTTTGCAGCAAACGAATAGCGGCTTTGGCGTCCGCCTCCGTCTCTGTAACAAGATTTTGCATAGACGATGCAAGAGCTGTTTCAATAGCCGTTGCATATACGTCATCTGTACGGATAATCTGTGACACCGTACCACAAATTCCAGAAAGAACACCTGATTTTGCCCGTTTTAAAATCTCTTTTACGCTATAAGCATACCCGTCAAGGCTTTGTTCCATCGCAGACAGCAATTTTTGCTTTTGCGTCCGTTCTGAAATTTGAGATGACAATTTTGCTTCTTCCTGCGCCAATGCCGAGAGCTTTTTTTCTCTTCCCTCCAGCTTTAACCGCAGCCCATCTTGAATGTTTTTCATGGAAAGCATCTTGTCGTTTATCGTTTCAATTAGCGCCTGTGCTGTACCTATCTGGCTTTTGTACTGCTTGACATCCTCTTGAAGGGCCGCAGCCGCATTTCTCCGCCTCTCTGTGTCTGCTAAAAGCTGTGAAAGCGAATCGGCAGCCGCAACGGCCTCCATATGTGCCGTTGTTTTTTCTACATTTAAAGCTTGCAGTGCTGATAAGCCATCGCTTTCAGCCGCTTGCAGTTTTTGTACTTGTCCGGTCAGCTCAGTATAAGATGCTTCAAAATGGCGGGCCTTTTCTGTAAGCGCAGCCGCTTCCTGTTCCAACGCATCCGCAGCAGCTTGTTTTTGTAGCAGCATGCTGCGCGCAGCATCCGTGTTTTCATTTAAAAGCGCGATTTCCTGCTCCATTTGCTTTATGCGCTCTTCATTGTGCCGAATATCATTCTCACAAACAGCAATACTTGCATTGTGCTCCGAAACCGTTTCCGTCAAAGAGGAACGCTCATTGCGCAGCGCCTCCATCTCAACAAGACAGGATTGCATACGCTCAAAAGCAGCGTTGATCTTCCGTTCAGCTTCCTCAATCTGCGTATCCAAACTTTCACGTTTCTGTGTACAAATCAACAGCTTATCGGAATGATCTTTCAACGCGCGGTTGGATTGCTCGATTGTTTGTACCCAAATGGAAATCTCCAGTGATTTTTTCTGCTCTGCCAGTTCAATAAACAGCTTCGCTTTTTCAGACTGCTCTTTTAAAGGCGCAAGTCTGGATTCAAGTTCTGATAAAATGTCACGCAGCCGCGCCAAATTCTCTTCCGCTTTGGCAAGATTTCGTTCCGCTTCATTTTTTCTGTAACGGAACTTTGCAATGCCTGCGGCTTCTTCGAAGATCTCGCGCCGCTGCGTGCTTTTGGATTGTACAATTTCTGCTATCCGGCCCTGCCCCACCAGAGAGTAGCCGTCTTTGCCAAGCCCGGTGTCCATAAAAATTTCTTGTATATCACGCAAGCGCACAACCGATCGGTTCAGCAAATACTCGCTTTCACCGGAGCGGTCGTACCGCCTAGTCACAATTACCTCATCAGAATCTACTTCAAGTGTACGGTCGGTATTGTCAATAACCAGCGATACCTCCGCAAAGCCTTGCGCTTTTCTCGTTTTTGTCCCCGAAAAGACAACGTCCTCCATCTTTTCTCCCCGCAGCGTCTTAGAGGATTGTTCGCCTAAGACCCATCGCACCGCATCGCTGATATTGCTCTTTCCGCTTCCATTCGGCCCGACAACAGCGGTAAGCCCTTTACCGAATTCAACACGGGTCCTGTCCGGGAACGATTTAAATCCGGAAAGCTCCAAATATTTTAATAACATTATTTTTCTCCCCCTTTCATCATAATTTCATATTTTTTCAATCCCGGATTTTCTCTGACATGCAGATAGTAGCCTTTTTGTTCCAAATCCAAGAGATTTTTTCGGTTTTGTCCAACCATCTTCGAGATACATCCCGGTCCAACCTCAGCTATATAATGGCCATAGACTTTTCCTAAAAGAGCTTTTTCGGCACGCCCTAAATAAAGCGCGTTTTCACATAATTCCCGGAACGCAGGATGATAAATTCCTCCGACATGCTGTACAGCTACCTCAGGTGAATCGTGCAGCCCCAGCCGTATCACCGGAATACCATTTTGGTGAAAAAGCCATAAAAGCCCCGCACAGACAGATACGGCCGTATCAAAATCCATTGGTACATATTCCCCGCTTTGATACCATACCGCAAGTTTCGTGTGAGGCAGGATAACAGCCGGATAAATCCGCATGGTATCAGGCGTCAAAGCCAGAAGCCTTTTGGCAGTAAACCATGCATCTGACGGCTTCGTATCCCCGGGAAGTCCCACCATCATTTGAAGCCCAAGAGACAATCCGGCTTCTTTTACCAAATGCGACGCATGCTCCACATCTTCTGCAGTATGTCCGCGCCCGTTTCTTTTCAGCACATCGTTTTTCATGGACTGTGCGCCGAACTCGACTGCCGATACGCCATACTGCTTCAGCCATGACAAAAGCCCGGAAGAAACAGCGTCAGGCCGTGTAGAAATCCGGATCCCTGCAAATCCGTCTTTTCCAAGGAACGGCTTTGCAGCTTCAAGATACTTACGCATAGTATCTTCAGGAAGCGCGGTAAAGCTGCCGCCAAAAAAGGCAATTTCTGTATTGGATCTGTCTGCTATATGGCTTTTGGCATCTGCAAGAGTACGCTGCACTTCTTCTACAGAAGGAGCGCTTATGTTGCCGGAAATGGCCTTTTGATCGCAGAAACTGCATCGATACGGACATCCGAGATGTGGGATAAAAAAAGCGACATTTTTATGTTTCATAGCCCATAAGGGACAGCGCCTCTTTCGCTGCCAGCTGCTCGGCCTGTTTTTTGCTGTGGCCGGTTCCCGTACCGATTACATTGGAATTTAAATGCACCTCAACGGTAAACGATTTATTGTGGTCCGGCCCGGATTCACCCGTCAAAACATATTCAAGCCTTTCCTCCCGGTTTTTCTGAATAATCTCCTGCAATGCTGTTTTATAATCGCTCAAAACCGTTACGCGCTGCGGATCCATATGCTCCGGCATGAAACGCAGCACAAACCGCCTTGCTTCCCCATAGCCACCGTCTAAGTAGATGGCGGCGAGCGTCGCTTCAAATGCATCCGATACAATGGAGGGGCGCTCTCGCCCTCCCGTATTCTCTTCCCCTTTGCCAAGGCGTATGAACTGTCCAAGGCCAATGCGGTTTGCAAAATTGAATAAGCTTTTTTCACACACCAAAGAGGCGCGCAGTTTTGTCAGATCTCCCTCTGGATAATGCCTGTAATGTGTAAACAGATGCTCCGCCACTATCAAAGACAGCACAGAATCGCCTAAGAACTCCAGACGTTCGTTATCTTTCTCATGCCGATTTCCTTCATGGGAAAAAGAGGAATGTGTCAGCGCCTCCTGCAAAAGCGCTTTATTTCGAAATGTATAACATAGGGCTTTCTCTAGTTCGCTGATAACTTCCATGCTCTATTCCGCCTTAGTCTGTGTATTCTGTTCTTTTATCTTCGCAAGCGAATCCGTAATTTGTCCGATTACGTCCCGCTCGGCAAAATCGCGCGCTTGCCGAATCGCATTTTTAAACGCATTGCCATTCGAGCTGCCGTGCGCTTTAATTACAGGCTTTGAAATTCCCAAAAGAGGTGCGCCGCCATATTCCGTATAATCCATTTTCTTTTTAAACGCTTTCACTTTTTTTAGCACCAAAAGCCCGGCTATTTTTCCGGCAAAGCCGTCCATAAAAATGTCCTTCAGCGCATTTCCTATCATTTTTCCTAAGCCTTCTGTGAGTTTTAAAACGACATTTCCGGTAAAGCCATCCGTTATAACGACATCTGCATCTCCACGCGGGATATACCGCGGTTCAATATTCCCGGTAAAATTCAAGATACCGCTTTGCCGGAACAGCGCATGCGCCCCAAGTTCCAGTTCACGCCCTTTTGTCTCTTCAGCGCCGATATTTACTACCGCAACGCGGGGCTGTTTAATTCCCATGATTTTTTCCATGTAAGCAGAGCCCATTACGCCAAACTGCAGCAGCATCTCTGGACGGCATTCCACGTTTGCACCCGCATCCATCAAAATATAACAGCCCGACTCCGACGGAATAATTGGGGCCAGCGTCGCACGTTTAACCCCCTTAATCCGGCGTACCATAAGGGAAGCGGACACCACCATAGCGCCTGTGCTCCCCGCGCATACAACAGCGTCTCCCTTTCCTGCGGAAAGAAGACGCATTGCTTCCGCCATAGAGGAATCGGCATATTCCGTCATAATGTCTTGCGGATGGGCGTCTACCGGAATAACAGACGGCGTATGTACCAGTTCCATTCCTGCAAGAGATATACGGTGTTCCTCTGCACACGCACGCAGCTTTTTTTCATCGCCGGTCAGAATAATTTCCACACCGTATTCGTCAGCAGCCATCCGGCAGCCTTCTAAAACGGCAAGGGGGGCATTGTCGCCGCCAAATCCGTCTACAATAATTTTCATTCTTGTTCCTCCTCTTTGAGAACCTGTTCAAGCGCAGTAAGCGCCCGGCATGCAAGCGCCGCATAACGCGCCTTTTTCTCCCGAACCGGCATATCCAATGGCGGAAGAATGCCCATGTTAGCACCCATCGGTTGGAAATCTGCTACAGTCTTATCTGAAATGTAAGCACTCAATGCTCCGCACATCGTCTCTTTTGGCAGAACCAACGGCAATTTCCCTTTCAATATTCGGCTCATATTCCTACCTGCCAAAATCCCGCTCATCGCCGATTCCATATATCCTTCTACCCCGGTTATCTGGCCGGCAAAGAAAATACAAGGGTTTTGACGTAACGAAAACGAACGGTCAAGCAGGCGCGGAGAATCCAAGAAAGTATTGCGATGCATCACACCGTAGCGTACAAATTCCGCATCACCCAGCCCCGGTATCATGGAAAACACACGTTTCTGTTCGCCAAATTTTAAGTTTGTTTGGAAACCGACCAGATTATAAAGCGTTCCGTCCGCATTTTCTCGCCTAAGCTGGACCACCGCCCACGGGCGGTGGCCTGTCCGCGGGTCACGCAGCCCAACTGGCTTCAACGGCCCATACCGTATCGTATCTGCGCCGCGCCGCGCCATGATTTCAATAGGCATACAGCCTTCATATACTGAAAAATTCTGATCAAATGCATGCAGCGGCGCCTGTTCTGCAGATACGAGCGCTTCATAAAAGCGCATATACTCCTCACAGTTCATGGGGCAATTTAAATAGTCGTCCTCTCCACGCCCATAGCGTGAAGCGGGAAAAGCGATAGCTTTATCCACGCTTTCCGCAGTGACAATGGGCGCCGCCGCATCATAAAAGCTCAGCCCTTTGGTGTGCAGGGAACGCTCGATTTCTCCGGCTAAACCATCCGAGGTAAGCGGACCGGATGCAATGATGCAAAAGCCATCCGGGATTCTTGTACACTCTTCCTCATATACCGTAATCAGCGGATGGTTCCGTATCTTTTCCGTAATATAATCTGAAAACCGTATACGATCAACAGCAAGCGCCCCGCCGGCAGCAACTTGAGCCTGCGATGCGCTTTGCAGTGTCAACGAGCCGAGCCGCCGCATTTCTTCCTTTAAAAGCCCGGCAGCGCTTTCGATCCGCGCCGCTTTCAGTGAATTAGAACAGACCAGTTCTGCAAAGCCCGAATAATGATGCGCCGGCGTATATTTGGCGGGCTTCATTTCATAAAGCCTGACTTCAATCCCACGTGACGCCAGCTGCCATGCCGCCTCACAGCCTGCAAGCCCTGCACCGATTATCGAAACGCTCATTCTTCTTTCAGTCCTCGCTCATAATGGCAAGATTCGTTCGAACAATAAATTTTCCCATTGCGTCCCGCCTTTTTCAAAAGCGTCTTGCCGCATACCGGGCAATGTTCATTAATTGGCGCGTCCCAAGATAGGAATGAACAGGTGGGATTGTGTTCACATCCAAAAAATTTCTTTCCTTTTTTTGATTTCTTTTCCAAAATCTTTCCGCCGCAAAGCGGGCATTCCCCCGGCATTTCATTTACAATCCGCTTGGTGTTTTTGCATTCCGGATAACCCGGGCAGGCTAAAAATTTACCAAAACGCCCGTGCTTTATTACCATCTTTCTTCCGCAAAGTTCACAGACAACGTCCGTTTCTTCATCCGGGATACGATAACTCTGGCCCTCTGTTTCCACTTCTGCTTTTTCAAGATCTTTTTCAAATTCATCGTAGAAACTGTGTAGGACTTGCGTCCAGCTTCTGTCTCCATCCGCAATTTCATCAAGATCTTTTTCCATGTTCGCCGTAAAATCTGCATCAACAATCTGCGAAAAATGATCCTTCATCAATCTGGTTGTCACTTCACCAAGTTCTGTTGGCTTCAGTTGTTTTCCTTCGCGCTCCACATAATTCCGTCCTAAAATAGTCGTAATCGTAGCGGCATAGGTACTCGGACGTCCAATCCCATTTTCTTCAAGCTCCTTGATTAAGGACGCTTCCGTATAACGCGGCGGAGGCTGTGTAAAATGCTGGCTTCCCTTTATACTGTCCTCAATTAAATGGTCCTGTTCTGCAAGTTCCGGCAAAACGCTATTTTCTTCCTTGTCATCTTCTTTGCTTTCTTCATACAAGACGGTAAAACCAGCAAATTTTACAGTAAAGCCAGAGGCCTTAAAGGTATATCCGGCAGCCCCGATCTGCGCAGCAACCGTATCAAGCAGACAGCTTGCCATCTGGCTGGCGATAAAGCGCTCCCAAATCAGCTTATAAAGCTTATACTGATCCGCCGTAACGCTTGCTTTCACCATAGCGGGTGTTATTTCAGGCAAAGAAGGACGGATCGCCTCGTGCGCATCCTGCGCATTGTTTTTTGTTTTATAGACACGCGGTGTCTGCGGGACATACTCTTTTCCATACGTCTTTTCAATATATTCAGAAGCCGCGCGTTTGGCCTCATCCGAAATGCGCAAAGAATCAGTACGCATATACGTGATCAAGCCTACTGCGCCAAGTCCTTCTACATCAACGCCTTCATACAACTCCTGTGCGGCTTTCATGGTTCTTCTCGCCTGAAAACCAAGACGGCGGGATGCCTCCTGCTGCATAGTAGAGGTGGTGAAGGGCGGAGCCGGCGACTTCTGCCTTACACTCTTTTTAACCGATTCCACGATATAATCTGCGTTTTTCAAATCTGCAAGAACGGCATCCGTCTCTTCTTTGGTATGCAGCTCCATCTTCTTTCCCTGTTTCCCATAAAACTTCGCTACAAAGGGTTTAGCCGCTTGATCGGTCAAAAGCGCGGCTTCGATGGTCCAGTATTCTTGTGGTATGAAATTACGGATCTCTTCCTCACGATCGACAATCATACGAACTGTCACAGATTGTACGCGCCCAGCCGAAAGGCCGCTCTTTACCTTTTTCCATAAGAAAGGGCTCAGCTTATAACCCACCAGCCGATCCAAAATGCGGCGTGCCTGCTGCGAATTGACCAGATTTTCATCCACGCAGCGCGGCGATGCCATGCCGCTTTTTACGCCAGATTTTGTAATTTCATTAAAGGTGATACGGTTTTTTTCTTTTAGATCTACACCGAGCAAATGTGCAAGGTGCCACGAAATAGCCTCTCCCTCACGATCCGGGTCGGTCGCAAGATAAATTTTATCCTTGTCTTTTGCAGCTGCCTTTAATTTCTTTATTGTCTCAGATTGTTTTCGGATATTAATATATTTGGGCTCAAAATCATGTTCAACATCCACACCAAGCTTGGACTTCGGCAAATCTCGGACATGCCCCATTGAAGCCACTACATCATATGTTCTTCCTAAATATTTCTTTATGGTTTTCGCCTTTGCAGGCGACTCCACAATAACAAGCTTTTTTGCCATTGCATCCTCCGTGTCCTATAAAATCATTGTGTCTTTTCCGCTTTTATATAGCGGCCGCCGCCAAGCGGAACGACAACCCCATCCAGCTCAAGATCTGTTAAGACCGAGAAAAGCGTACCTACATCCAACGAACAAGCAATCGCCAGCTCATCGATGCTCTTCGGATGGATATCTAATTGATTATACACCAAACCATGCAATTCATCAAACATTGTTTCCGGATTTTTTTGTGCTTTTTCAAAATTCCCACTTCCCACGGATGTATTCTTTTTAAATTCCTGTTTTCCATGTTGTTTAGTAGAAGAAGCCTGTTCCAATGTCCCGAGCACTGCTTTTTGCTCTGCCGCATCCCCTGACAACACGCTCAAATCGATTTTCTCCGGATACACCGCATAAAATGGATACAAAACATCCTCCGGCGCAAAGACAGGGACCGCGCCGTCACGCAAATACCGGATGACGCCCGCATAAGATGGGTCAAAAATACTATAGGGCGGCAGGCAGAACAGCTCCTTTCCCTGCTCCACCGCATGCCCCGCGGTCAAAAGAGCACCACTGCGCAGCGGCGCTTGTGTAATCAGCACGCCTAACGATAAACCTGATATCAGCCGATTGCGAATCGGGAATATCTTCGGGAACACCTGCGCACCGGGCGGGCACTCCGAAAGCAGTGCGCCGCCCGTTCTCAAAATTTGATGCTTCAATTTTGCATTCTCCGCAGGATAGTTTACATCTAAGCCACACGCCAATACCGCTATTGTACGTTTTCCCGCCGCAACGGCCGCCTTGTGCGCCGCTGTATCCACACCGACAGCACAGCCGCTGACAATAATACCGCCGGCTTTGGCAATCCCGCCCGCTAAATACTCTGTCGCTGCCAATGCATATTTGTCCGCATCCCTTGTCCCCACGACAGCAATTGCCACTTCTTCATCCAGACCGTCGAGATTGCCAAGCGCATATAAAACGACCGGCGGCCCGTAAATATGACGGAGACGCTTTGGATATACCGGATCATTCATCGGGATGATTTGAATCTTATATCGGCTACACTCTTTTTCAATTTGCAGCGCCTGAGAAAGCGGCGTACGTTCCAATGCACGCAGTTCCCGTGGCTTTAAAAAATCAATTGATCGCCTTTCTTCTTCATCCATTTCATATAATGTTTTAGGTGAAGGGTAAATTTCCAAAAGCTTTCTCGGCGTCTCACTGCCATATGCAAAGCATTGAGAAAGCCAGACCCAATAGCATAACTCCTCCATGAACCTCTCCGTTCTGCCGTGCCAGGCCGCTACAAAGAATACCTCAAACGGCATAAAATGATTTTTGCCCTATCAAGAAAAAGCACATTGCCAAACAACAAAATAAACCGGAGTGGCAGGCTGCTATTGATTCATTTCCCACATCAAAATACACGCGGCAATAGATGCGTTTAGCGACTCTGTATTCCCGCACATCCGGATGGTTACGCTTCGATCCGCCGCATCTATTATTTCCGCCGGCAAACCGCTGCCCTCATTTCCAATGACCAGCATGCTATTTTCTGCAAAGCGAAACATCCCTGCTGATTCTGCTAAGCCGGATACCACAGAAGCGTAAGTGGCTGCGCCGGTTTTTCTCGCCCTTTCCATCGCCGAAACGGCGTCCGGAACCGTGACCAGTTCCATTCGGAATAAAGACCCCATTGCACTCCGGATCACTTTGGGATTATAAAAATCACACGTATGCGCTGTTGCACATACACGATGAATCCCAAGCGCCTCAGCGGTACGGACAATAGTACCAACATTTCCGGCGTCCTGCAAATCGACAAGCAGGATACTTTTTCCTGTATACTCTATTTTATCCCAAGCAGGCATCTTGTCAAGCTTTTTCACCATTGCATAGACGCCCTGAGGGGTTTCGACCTGTGAAAGCTTTGATTCAAGCGCACGTGGTACCAATCGGACATCGCCGCAATGTTCCAAAAGCGGCTCCAGAATCGCCCCGCGCTTTTCTAAAAGCGCTTGTGTGACAAAAACCGTTTTTACGGAAAGACCGCTTTTAATCGCCTCTTCCAACAGCTTGATCCCCTCTAAAGTAAAGAGATGTTCTTTTTCTCTTGCACTTTTAGATGAGGACAGCCTGACATACTGTTTTATCAGACGATTATCCTTCGACGTTATGACGGAATACAAAAGAGAGCCCTCCTTTTTCCGACAAAAAGGCGCTCGTGCCTTTTGGAGACGCGAGCGCGGCTTTTTAAAGTTGTGCTTTTGCTTTCTCGCAGAGTGCAGTAAAAGCCTCTGCATCATGGATTGCAATTTCTGACAGCATTTTGCGATTCAAGGTGATTCCGGCTTTTTTTATACCGTTCATAAACGTCGAATAATTCATACCATTCATTTTGCAGGCAGCAGAAATTCTGGTGATCCAAAGCTTTCTGAAATCGCGTTTTTTCAGTCTGCGGCCAATATAAGCATACTGATTGGACTTCATCACTGCTTCTTTTGCAGTTCTAAAGAGTTTGCTCTTTCCGCCCCAATATCCTTTTGCAAGCTTCAATGTTTTATTTCTTCTCTTACGAGTCGCCATTGCTCCCTTAACACGAGCCATAATCTAATACCTCCGTCTTTTTACTTTCTGATTATTTGTACGGGATCAGCTTTTTAATTGCTGCAACATTTGTTTTGTCAGCATAAGCGCCCATACGCAGCCCTCTTTTACGTTTGGTGGACTTCTTGTTCAGGATATGGGACTTATTGGCGTGCGCACGTTTTATTTTGCCGTTTTTGGTCAGCTTAAAACGTTTTTTCGCACCGGTATGAGTTTTTACTTTAGGCATAATAAAAGCCTCCTTATTATAATTTATTTTGTGGTCTTCGGCGCAATGAATACAGCCAGGCTGCGCCCTTCCATTTTCGGCGGTTTATCGACTGAACCGACCTCGGCGCAAGCCTCAATGAATCGCTCCAACAGCGTTCTGCCCATTTCCGGATGCGCCATTTCACGGCCTCTGAAACGAACGGAAGCTTTCACCTTATCACCGCCTGCCAAAAACTTTTTCGCCTGATTCGCTTTTGTGTCAAAGTCGTGTACATCAATGTTTAACGACATGCGGATTTCTTTGACCTCAACCGTTTTTTGGTTTTTCCTTGCCTCTTTTTCACGTTTGGCCTGCTCATATCGATATTTGCCGTAATCCATAATCCGGCATACCGGAGGGGTGGCCTGCGGCGCAATCTTTACGAGATCTAAATTCTGCTCTAATGCAATTTTCATTGCCTCGCGCGGAGACATGATGCCAAGCTGAGTGCCGTCACTTCCGACAACACGGATCTCTTTGTCACGAATTTCTTCGTTCATGAGCAACTCATTTGTTTTGCTGATGGTAAAGCACCTCCAAAAACCTGATAAAAACAAAACAAACGCAGACAGACTGCGTTTGTACAATACCAATATCGAAAATCCGACCGTATTGACCCGTGCCGCCATATGCCCACAGGTGAGAACGCAGGTGTTCTGCTTTGTTTTCTGAAAAATTATATCACACTTTTTGTTTTGAGTCAAGCACAATTTCTCTTTTTGCAAAAGCGCCGGAAAGCAGTACAGCTAAAAGCATACCGGTCTGCATCCAAAGCGTTGTGTGATCTGTCACGCCGTGCACCATAACCGTACCCAAAATCCCCATCACCAGCGGCGCAGGATAACGGCATGCGCGGTATCTGCGGTACAGATGCATGATATAACCGCGGATATAGTACAGCCATATCCCGGTTCCAACCAAACCGTAACTTAAAAACGCATCCAAATAAATACTGTGCGCATGCATAATATGGCGCGTACCGCTCATTTCCCCTAAATAATAAAAAGCAAGCGTCCCGCCGCCAAAAAGCGGGTTTTCAAGAAAGCCCAAAACAGCGTGATACCAGATATTAAAGCGGGTTGCAGCGTTCTGCGGAAGCATGGAAAGCCGCGGCAACACCCCCGGAATAAACAGGGCGCAGCCAAGCAACACGACCACAGCAACGGGGACGACCCAGAGAAAGCGGCGTTTCCCACACAAATACAGCAGCAGCAATGTACCGCCAAGCACAGCCAACCACGCCGACTGACAATCACACAGTAAAATTCCTATCACGCTGCTAAAAATGGTGATGATGTAAAAAAGCCTTCCGGCGCGCTTACGCGCGATCTGATAAAGACAGATAATCATGACAAATTCCAGCATCGTACCATAGTAATTTGCATTATAAATCCCGCCGGTTGAACGGAAAGCCGGTCCGTTTACTATTTTTTCTCCTATTGCATAAAGTAAGCTGACATAACTCGCAAGGCAGCATACCGGCAAAATAGTCTCAAACAGCCGGTTGCTCATACGATTACAGCATAACAGAAAAAATATTGTGATGCAGACCGTAGCGCCTCCTGCAACAAGGCCAAGCCAGCGTCCGCGGCATAAAGGCACTAAAAGGAGCAGCAAAAACAGGATATACATCGGGATCAGCGTTTTCCGAATAAGCGCCTTTTTTAAAAGGCATCGCTGGAACAAAAGAAAAACAAAGGAGATAAAACAAACCGAAACAGAAAGAAGAAAGGGAAAAAAACAAGACGCGGCGCACAAAATTAGAATCCGTCCGGTGAGATCCTCCGAGCGGATTCCACTCAGGCAGGCGGAAAACCAGCCGGCCTGTTTACCTATTTGTCTCATATGCTTTTACCTTTTAATAACAATCGCAATAAATGTACAATCACAACCGTCAACGGCGATCATCCCGTGGCTATGGCTGGAGTCATACATAATACTGTCGCCTTCGCGCAGTACAACCACATGGTCTTCCACACGCACTTTCAGCGTTCCGTTTAACACATAATCAAACTCCTGTCCTTCATGTGTTGAAAGGGGGATCGGCTTATTCTGATCCTCCTCTGAATACAGCGCCGTTACTACAAACGGCTCGCAGAGCTTATTCTTCAAATTGTGCGCCATATGCTGATAATGAAATCCGCTTCTGCGATTCAGCGCGACGCCTTCTCCTTTTCGTGTAACCGTAAAGAAGGAAAGATGAGGATTTTCTCCGGTCAGCAGCTCGACGATATCAACGCCAAACCGCTCCGCACACTTATGTAAAAAGGTAAAATTAAAATCCTGCTCCCCACTTTCAAGCGTCTGATATTCCGCGGGTGCTGTATCTGTAGCAGATGCCATCTCGTCCACAGATATCTCCAATATTTCGCGCAGTTCCTTAATCCGCTGCGCAATTTCCAAAATTTTGGTATCCATCATTATTTCCTCCATTCTTTGATTCCGCAACACTGTACATGCAGTGCCCATGTGTTCCAAAAACAAACACTTAAGCTTTTTCATAACCTTACAAATGCCGGAAACCTCTGTCTCTTCTTTACGTTATCTTCCGGTACTTTCATGTCGGCAAGCGGTTCCTTTTTTCGCTTTAAAAAAATACAAGAAAAGCGTCAGGCCGCCGATTTTCTCTTTTTTGCCGCACTCAAGGTGTCCATATTATATCACACATTTCAGCGAATGAAAAGCAAAATAGCAAAAAAGCGTCGCCTTTTTATGAAGGTTGTGTTAAAATTAAAAAAGCACCTTGTGAATTCCGTTATAAATTATCTTTTTACTTTGAATGGAGAGATCTTGTTCCATGAGCAAACTTATTTGGAAGCCCGGTGCAATTCATGCGCCGCTTCCCCCGTCTATGGTCACCTGCGGTACGATGGAACACAGCAATATTATCACCGTAGCGTGGACCGGGATTATCAATACAATCCCGCCGATGACCTATATTTCGATCCGTCCGGAACGCTATTCCTACCATCTGCTATGCGAACACGGTGAGTTTGTCATAAACCTAACAACCGCCGCCCTTGTACGCGCTGCGGATTTTTGCGGTGCTCGAAGCGGCGCAAAGCTCGACAAATTCGCGGCATTGGCACTTCATAAGGAGCCCTGTGCAACTGTTTCCTGTCCCGGTCTTGCAGAAAGCCCGGTACAGATCGCATGTAGGATAAAAGAACGCGTCCCGCTTGGCTCGCATGATATGTTTTTATCTGAAATAACCGCCATACAGGTTGAAGACAGTTTAATCGACAGCAGCGGAAAACTCCGTCTTGAACGTGCACGGCTTGCCGCTTATGCACATGGCGACTATTATGAACTTGGAAAACGGATTGGCTCGTTCGGTTTTTCCGTCCGGAAGAAAAAGAAAAGCAAAAAGGGGAAACGGCATGTCAACTAAAGATCACGTATTGCAATTTCTTGAAGAAAAAAAGGGGGAGGCAGTTTCCGGCAACGAAATCGCCGCAGCACTTGGACTTTCCCGCGCCGCCGTATGGAAAGCAGTACATGCGCTTGAGACGGAAGGATATCCAATCAGCGCGGCGAGCAAACGAGGCTATTCCCTTTCACCTTGTTCGGATATCCTTTCAAAAGCCAGTATCTCCCCGCATTTGGCACCGGATTGTTCGCTGCGGCATCTGCATATTTATAAAGAATTGCCCTCCACTAATACGACAGCAAAAATCATGGCCAGCGAGCACGCTTCTCACGGCACGGTCGTCATAGCTGAACATCAAACGGCTGGAAAAGGCCGCCTTGGGCGTACTTTCTACTCCCCGGATGCACAGGGGATTTATCTGTCTGTCATTCTCCGTCTAAATGAAAGCACAGACCTTTCTATGCTGGTTACCTCTGCCGCCGCCGTGGCGGTCTGCCGTGCCATCCAGACTGTCACTGGGATTGAAGCGCAGATCAAATGGGTAAACGACGTTTATATCGAAGAAAAAAAGGTGTGCGGCATATTGACAGAGGCATCTATGAATTTTGAAAACGGACAGTTGGATTATCTTGTACTGGGCATCGGAATCAATGTGGCGGAAAAAACGTTTCCACCAGATCTTCACGATGTAGCTACAGCGCTTGGCAGCCACTGCACATCCCATATCGACCGGAGCCGCCTGATCGGGACACTGCTTAATGAATTGGATTGTGTAATCTCAACCCTCTCCTCTCGCAGCTTTTTGGAAGAATATCGAAAACGTTCTTTCCTGTTGGGGACGCGGATCAATGTTATAACAGCAAGCGAGACACTTCCCGCCACCGCGCTTTCTATAGACGACAATGGCCATTTAATAGTCCGCATGGATACCGGAGAACTTCGTACCCTTTCGTCCGGCGAAGTTTCCATACGAAAGCAATGAGGGTTTACAGAACAAGATTATAGAAAATATGCACAAAACCACGCGAAAAAATTCATCGCTCTAACCGATATACTTTTATTCTTAAATCGTTTATAATGCATTTGTTCTGTTCAGGTATATCCCTGCGATATCGACAGGAACTGCTGATAAGCTTATACCGCAGAGCAATCCAAAACAAAAGGTAGGCAGCAGATATGGACGCCATTCAATTAAGCAATTGGAAAGTCATGGGCACGCTTCCCCATCAGGCAGACTTTTCCGCACATATTACACAGGGTGCTTTGCTTCCGAATCTTACTTCGTGGATCGATGCAGAAGTACCGGGCAGTATCTATCGCGATCTTTTCAAAGCAGGATATATCGAAGAGCCCTATTTCGATCAGAATAGCCTGCACTGTGAGTGGGTCGCAGGACGCTGGTGGATTTACCGCGCCACTTTCGCTGTGACTGAAGAACAGTCCAAAAAAGTGCTGAAACTGCATTTTGGCGGGATTGACTATTCCGCCCAGATTTATATAAACGGGCAGAAGGTCGGCCGACACGAGGGCATGTATATTCCATTTGAAGCCGTAATTAACCCATATATAAAATCGAATGAAGAAAATATTCTGGTATGCGTACTGGAGCATGCGCCATTTGCTGACCCGCAGCCAGGTTATACTTCAAAAACCCGTTATCTAAAGGCGCGTTTTAACTATAAATGGGATTTTGCCGCGCGTGTGATGGATTTGGGATTGTATGAACCGGTAGAAATCCGTACCTATGATGCCGCTGCAATCCTTTACAGTTTCGCACGCCCTGTTTATCAAAATGGTGAATGGCAGCTTTTTTGTGAAGTAGAAACCGAAGCGTTCCGCGATACGGAAGCTACGCTTTCTTTCGATTTAACGCTCCAGACAGCCAACGGGGCCGTTCCGGTACATGCAGAGAAAACTGTCTCCTTAGCAGCGGGTTTCGGCACTTTTACAGAGACGATCAGCTTGGCCGGACTTACTCCCCTTTTATGGTGGCCGAATGGATACGGCAAGCAAACGCTGCATCCGCTTACGATTGCTTTGTCGATAAAAAATGAGATAAACGACAACGTACAGCATCAAATTGGTTTCCGTACCCTTGAATACCGTCATGCAGATGGTCGTGAAGATGCCCTGCCGTATCATGTTGTGATCAATGGCAAGCGGATTTATCTCAAAGGTACGAATATGGTTCCGCTTGATTGTATCCACTGCACAGATGAAACGGTTATGCGGGAACGCCTGACCGCCGCACGCGACGCCAATATCAACTTTCTGCGTATTTGGGGCGGCGGCCATCTGGAAAACGAAACGTATTATCGTATTTGTGACGAGCTGGGGCTTATGATCTTACAAGAGTTCCCTATGTCAAGTTCCGGCTGCGACGACGTACCTTCCCGCAACCCTGCCTTTTTAAAACTACTGCACAAAGCGGCAGTCCATACAGTAAAGCAGCGCCGCAACCACGTCTCTCTCACCTTTATGGACGGCGGCAACGAATTGACGGATTGGCGATACATGGATCGGGAAGACCACGAAGGGCATCCTGCTACCTTTGCCGATCCAACGCTTGCCATGCTAAAAGGCATTATCAACAGCTTTGCTCCCGACATTCAGATGCTGCCGTCCTCTGCAACCGGGCCAAACGCACTATTAAAGGTTGGCGATACCGGAAACAATCACGACGTACACGGCCCATGGGGATATCTTGGACCATACCGGCATTATGAATTTTACGATCAATCTGACAGTATTGTACACGGAGAGTTTGGCTGCGGCGGCATTAGCGGAATGCGTCAGCTTTCTAAAATTTTCCGTCCGGAAGATCTGCATCTTGATACTTCGTATCACAACCGTGCATGGGCGCACCACAGCGGCGGCTGGGACAACTACAATACCAGAGAGAGAATGATGTTCGGCGACCTCTATGATATTCCACTATCGGATTATGTGAAAATCAACCAGTTTGTTCAAGCGGAAAGCCTGCGCTATTCAATAGAGGCAAACCGCCGCCGGCAATGGAAAAGCGTAGGTCAAATGACTTGGCAGTTTAACGAGCCGTGGCCAAACGCGCAGTGCTCCAATGTGTTGGAATACTATGGTGATAAAAAGCTTGCATATTATTTCCTTCGCGACGCGTACGCAAGCGTTCTTCCAAGCTTAAAATATAAGAAGCTTTTTTACACCGCCGGCGAGACCTTTGAAGCGGAACTTTGGCTCATTAACGACCGGCCTGACGCCGCTTTTTCTATCGAATACAAGGTCGTCACAGAAAACGGAGACGTTCTCACTTCCGGAACAATGAACGGTATGGCAAAAGAGGATCTTTCCTTTCATGCCGGCACTTTTTCTGCCGCTCTGCCGCATGATCTTTCCGGCGGGTTTTCCGTTTGTCTGCATACCGTATGCGGCGATTTTGATGATACGAAAGAATACCTCTTTTTGATTGCCGATCAGACTATTCCCGTTAAGCTGACGGTGGAAGACGAACTGATGCTGCACGCATTTAAACGTCGCTGGCTAAGCAATGAGCTGGAAGCCAAGCGCGCCGATATCCGGCCAGTTCTTCATTATGTTGACCGCATGTGGGATAAATACGATCCATCTATGAAAGAATAAAAAAATAATAGAAAGAAGAGGCGTGCGGCTTAAGTGAAGTGACCCCAAAAAGTTAGACAATATTTCTATCAAAAATTGTTCAAGCAGCTGAAAGGGCTTGTTGTCTGTGAATTGCAGGCGGCAAGCCCTTT
>CAJFJV010000004.1 GCA_904384225.1 uncultured Oscillospiraceae bacterium
TAGTTTGGTGTTCCCTTTTTGCCGCCTACATAGTGCTTTTCCCTACGCTTTTCTTCATTCTTTTCTTCATCACCTACTTGACTTCATACCATTGGACTTCTTCCCTTCAATCTAAAAAATGCTGCACGCAGCGCCCACGCTTCCAACATTGGCTGCGGCGCTTGCATCAGAGCTGATACAACACATATTCCTGCAATTCCTGTATCCGACAAAATCTCAAGATTATTTCGGTTGAGACCGCCGATTGCATTAACCGGAATTGGAACCGCCTGTACTATTGCCCGAATATCTGAAGGGGATATCTGCCAAGTATCTTTTTTGGTTCCTGTCGGATACACGGCCCCGGCCCCAATATAGTCTGCACCCTGCTGAAAAGCTTCTACAGCTTGCTTCGCCGTTTTTGCTGTAGCACCGATAATTTTTCCCGGCCCCAGTATTTTTCTGGCGTCGGCAACGGGAATATCACTTTGTCCGACGTGTACGCCATCCGCATCCGCAGCCAAAGCAATATCGATTCGGTCGTCAATTAGCAGCGGGATATTGTAACGGCGGACAATCTTTTTGACCTTCCTTGCCAAAGACAAGTACTCTCTTGCGCTGCGCTCCTTTTCCCGTAATTGCAGGAGTGTGATGCCGCCTTCACAGGCGCTCTCTATTTTATTCAAAAACGTTTCTTCCGTCATATTGCCGCTATCTGTCACAAGATAAAGCGTCGTATCAATTTTCATCGTATTTCTCCCGCTTCCTTCCCGTGTTAAGCTGTTTTTTCTTTTTTACTCGTACCTTCCGGTCCACGCCGCAAGATTTTAGGCGTCAGGATCAAAAAGACTGTCCCGGTCGTCAATGAGGCCAATACGTCTGCCACTGGTTCTGCCAGAAAAACCGCAAAAACCTGATCTGCAAAAAAATGCGGCAGGATATAAATAAGCGGGATCAGCAATACGACCTTGCGCAGCAAAGCCAAAACCAACGAAACTTTGGCCTGCCCCAGCGCGACAAAAGTTTGCTGGCAGGCAATCTGGACGCCAAAGACAATCGAGCCCGCCATATAAATGCGCAGTGCCCAAACCGCCTTTTCAAAAAGGGCAGCTTTACTGGTAAACAGTGCGACGAACGCTTGTGGAATAAATATAGATATGCACCAAATAACGGTGGAATAAGAAACTGCCGCAATAATTAAATATCGGAACGCCTGTTTGACCCGATCGTTGCGATGTGCACCGTAGTTAAAACCAATAATGGGCTGGGCGCCTTGTGTAAGGCCTTGGAGGGGCATCATGCAAAACTGCATAACACTGCTCAAAATTGTCATTGCCCCAACTGCCAAATCCCCGCCGAATCGCTGCAAGGAGGAGTTCAGCACAATATTCACAAGACTTTCTGTGCTTTGCATGATAAAAGGCGAAACGCCCAGCGCCATGACCGGAACAATGACGGTTCGGCGCAGGCGGAAATATTTTTTTCGGATCCGGATCTTTGATTTCTTTGAACAGAGAAAATACAATACCCAAAGGGCAGAAACAGCTTGAGACAAAACCGTCGCAAGAGCGGCTCCCGCTACCCCCATATTGAATACGTATATAAACAGCGGATCCAAAACAATATTGATTACAGCGCCAATAACAACTGTTATCATAGATGTGGTCGCAAATCCCTGTGTGGAAATAAAAGAGTTTAGGCCAAGCGCCAGCTGGACGAAAATTGTCCCACATACGTAAATTGTCATATAACGCAGCGCATAGCCAATGGTCTCTTCGCTCGCGCCGAACAGCATCAAAAGCGGTTCTCCAAAAATCAAAAACAAGGCAGTCAATACGACAGAGAGAATGCAAAGCGTAACCACACTGTTGCCAAGAATCTCTTCTGCTTCATCGTTCTTTCCCGCTCCCATTTTAATCGCAACACGCGGAGCGCCACCCATGCCGATGAAAGCGGAAAAAGCGGATATCAACATCAGGATTGGGAAAGTTACCCCAACACCAGTTAACGCAATATCTCCGTTTCCCGGCATATGTCCAATATAAATTCGGTCAACAATATTATAAAGTGCGTTGATCAACTGTGCTGTTATGGCCGGCAATGCGAGACGCACCAGCAGCGAACCTATCCGGTCATTCCCCAAGTCGTTATTTTTCATTTCAACAATTCTCCTTTTATGGGCGGCAGTTTCGATTTCGTCCGCACTCTTGCCATGACCGCTTTTTCATAAAAACCGAATAGCCTGTCTCGCTAAAAGCCAGTCAATCAAAAAGTGGATCGCACCAGAGATCATAACATCAGCAAGAACTACGAAAACCTCCCCGGCGTCAGAACAATAGACATCCGCTAATCCTTACCCGCTGTTAACCGTAAGCCGTCACATACCCAAACAGTATGCACTTTCAAAACAAATGCATCCAGAATCTGCAACGATATTGCGCTGATATTATATCAAACCCTATATGTAAATGCAAACTTGGTATGAAATCGTTACACCCGCAAGCAGGCTCAAAAATCATAGAAGGGTTCAAATAAACCGGTTTCCCACACCTACAACATCAATATCCTGCTTACATGCCGCTTTCCTCATTTTTTTATAGAACCTTCGATCTCGTATCGTTTTTGATTTTAGAAAACAAGTCAAACACAGGAAATACGGCGCATGGCTTTATCGAATGGTTACAATGTCGTCACATTTAAATGGAATCCAATATATTTATAAAAAATGTAATTCTTTTGTAACCAATCTTTCTTAAAATCTGTAATGGAAATGTAACGCATCAAAGGATGGAAACCGGTATAATAAAGAAAAACGGAGAGGATGAGCTCCGTGTTTCGGGGTTATATGAAAAATTTTTTACGACAGTCCAGCCTAACTTTACTGATTTTTGGTCTTCTGCTTACAGCCGCTCTGATTCTGGCTGATCGGCATGTCTGCCGATCCACATCTGATAGGATTTTGACTTATGAAGAGGCCGCCGATGTACATCCAGACTGTATTCTGGTACTCGGAGCCGGTGTGCGCGGTAATATCCCCAGCCCTATGCTGGAAGATCGGCTCAAAACCGGTATTGCGCTTTACCAAAACGGTACGGCCGACCGCCTCCTCATGAGCGGCGATCATGGACGAAAAGATTATGATGAAGTAAATGTTATGAAAAACTATGCGATTGAGCACGGCGTTCCTTCTTCAAATATTTTTATGGATCATGCCGGTTTTTCTACATACGAAAGCATGTATCGCGCCCGTAATATTTTTGGCGCCCGTAAAATTATTATTGTGACGCAGCAGTATCATTTGTATCGCGCAATTTATGACGCGCAGGCGCTGGGACTTGACGCGTATGGTGTTGCATCCGACAGCCGGGATTATAAAGGTCAGCTTTACCGGGATTTCCGGGAAATACTGGCGCGCGGAAAGGATTTCCTTTATGGAATTTTCCAACCGCCGCCAACCTATTTAGGCGAAACAATATCTTTGTATGGAAACGGAGATGTAACAAATGACAGGTAAAATGAAACGGCGGATGTTTTTGTGCGGCCTTCTTTCGCTTACGCTTTTACTATTGCTTCTGTTTACTGACTTTTTCGGCCTATTGCCCCATAAAACTTATACTGCAGAGGATTTTAATATCCAAACGATAAAGAGTACGGTTGATTTCAATCAAAACGGGATCGACGATACCACTGATCTTCTTTTAGGCGCAAGGGCCGATGCGCAGCGGCGTCCAAAATATGACGGACGTTATTGGGGGAACGGAGGATATCCGCCAGATGACGTCGGCGTGTGTACCGACGTTATCTGGCGCGCCTTCCGCAGCGCAGGATATGACCTGCGCGATATGGTTGACCGCGATATACGGGAACACCCAGAGGCCTATCCGCGGGTAAACGGGCATCCAGACCGCAATATTGATTTTCGCCGCGTTCCAAATCTGCTTGTCTTTTTTGACCGTCAGGCCGAAAGCTTGACAACAGATCCTATGACGATATCTGCGTGGCAGCCGGGCGATATCGTCGTTTTCGGCACGCACCATATCGGTATTATTTCAGATAAACGCAACAAAAACGGCATTCCATATCTCATCCATAACAGCGGGCAGCTTCGGCGAGAAGAAGACGCGCTGCTTTCCTGTGGCGAAATCAGCGGGCATTTCCGCTTTAACGCCACAAGGCTTCCTGACGATCTGGCGATTCCGTTTGATTCTCCCGTCAATACCTCTTATCGCGTCTAATTTTTCGAGTATGTCATGTGTTTTCTTCCTCAAATTCCCTTTCCAAAAGCAGTGCAGATGTGCCGTTGGTTCATCTGCACTGCTTCTTTATCCCTATGGCCGCGGTTGTTTTTTGATACTGGCGAAATATCTTGATTTTTAAAAGGGATTGTGCACACGCATAAAATTTTTTATTTCTCCGTAAACTCTCTATTGAAAATCACGTAAGCCCATGCTATGATGAAGAAAAGAGCAGGCCGCTGCAAATCATAACCGCCCATAAAGGAGGAAGCCCATGGAAATCAATCTGAACGCACTGGTTACAGAACAGCGCAATCCCCGTACAGAACATATTGATGAAGTACCTACAGAAGAGTTGTGCCGCCTCATCAATCAAGAAGATCAAACCGTACCAATAGCGGTAGAAAAGGAATTGCCACAAATCGCCAAGGCCATCGATGTAATTGCTGCTCAAATAGAGGTCGGCGGGCGTCTTTTTTATTGCGGCGCAGGCACCTCCGGCCGTCTTGGCGTATTGGATGCAAGCGAATGCCCGCCTACATACGGCGTAGATCCGGGATTGGTTGTAGGACTGATCGCAGGCGGGACGGAAGCTCTTTTCTCCGCAAAAGAAGGAGCCGAAGACTCCGATACGCTGTGTGAGCAAGATCTTCGCGCTTATCATTTTAATAAAAAAGACGTCCTCTGCGGCATTGCAGCATCGGGCCGTACTCCTTATGTAATCGGCGGGATGAAATATGCCAAAGCGCTTGGTGCTCCGGTACTGTCGCTTACCTGCAACCCGGCGTCTCAAATGGCAGCGCTTGCAGACATCTCAATTGCTCCTGTTGTAGGGCCTGAAGTTGTTACAGGCAGCACCCGTATGAAAGCAGGAACAGCCCAGAAGCTCGTTTTGAATATGCTTTCCACCGGTACAATGATTAAACTGGGCAAAACTTATGGGAATCTTATGGTAGATGTCCAGCCTACGAATTTGAAGCTTATTGCCCGTACCCGCCGCATTGTTATGCAGGCAACCGGTGTATCGGAAGAAGAAGCGGAATCCGCCTTATCGCAATGCGGCCATCATCCTAAAACGGCAATATTGATGCTGTTAAAAGGCGTGGACGCATCTGAAGCTGAAACACTGTTAAAGGCATGCGGCGGCCGTATTAAGGAAGCCATGGTGAAATAGGGTATGGACTATATTATCGGTATTGATGCAGGCGGGACTAAAACCGTTGCCGCTGCATTTGATCAACACGGCAAAAAGATCGCTGAGGAAACAGGAAGCTATGGGAATGTAACGGTGCATTTTGATATTGGCATTTCCCATATCTGCGATACCGTCGACCGCCTCTTGGAAAAAATAACTGGTACGTGCATTTATCTTTGTTTGGGCTGTGCCGGGATTGAAACCGGCAATTTGAAAGAAAAGGCTTCTTCCGTTTTAAAGAAGCGCTATCCCTTTCCTTGCTTTTTTACAAATGACGCTGTACTCGGCCTTTACTCTGCCCTTCAAGGTAAAGACGGTATTTTAATCATTGCAGGGACGGGCTCTATTGGGTATCTCAAAAAGGACGGTGCATTGCATCGATTCGGCGGATGGGGCCATCTGATCAATGACGATGGCAGCGGCTATACCATAGCCTGTAAAGCTATTCGCTTTATCGCTTATTCCTTTGATACAAATGCAGAAGAAACCATGCTGAAACGAGAAATCTTTTCAAAGTTAGGTATTGCTCAAATGCGGGAGCTTGTCGATTTTACCTACCGCTCTTCGAAAGGCGAAATTGCGGCGTTGGTTCCCGTTGTTGAAGAGTGTGCCAAAAAAGGCGATCCCCAAGCGCAGGAGATCCTCCGTTGGGCTGGGGAACGGCTTGCCATGCTGGCTGTCGGGCTGTGCCAGCAATACAATGAAAAGCAGCCGCTTATAGCTGTGTCTGGAAGCATCCTAAAAAAGATTCCATTCGTCCAACATGCCTTCTGCGCTTCTTTGAACCGCGAAATCGGCACCTATACGCTTATAACAGAAAATTTTGATCCGGCCAAAGGCGCGTATTACCTTTGGACAGATCAAAAAAATAAATAAAAAGAGAGGGAACTTATGGATATTACAGTTTTAGAAAAAAGCGATGCCGTAAAGGCCGCTGCCTTGTTCAACCGCTATGCCGAATCGGAATTGGTCTATAAAAAGCTATCTGATTCAGATTTTACGGCACAATTTATTACAGATGATGCAAACGTAATAAAGATCAATCTTGCTGCCAAAGCTGAAGACGGTTCGCTTGTCGGCTTTGCAAACGGCTGTATCAAACGCGGTGTCGATATTGGATATATTACCTTTATATTAGTAGATGCCCCTTACCGCCGACAAGGGATTGCACGAAAGCTTTTAACGGAACTTGAAACAGCATTGGATCTGGCCGCTCCACTTTCCAAATATCAAATTATGTTCTTTAACCCTATCGCGTTGACCTGGATTGTACCCGGTACTCCCGGACACGATCATCCAAATGCACCGGGAATCGATGTAGCAAGCGACGCTTACCTCTTTTTTAAGAATAACGGATATCTTGACAACGTATTTCAAAATTCTTTTTATCTCCCGCTTGCAAACTTTCAGATTAAGCCGGATGTCCAAGCCCGGATTGACGCACTGTCGCAGCATGCGCTGTCCATCTGCTTCTACGATCCTAAGAAGCACTTTGGTATGAAGGAATTGTTTGACGATTTGGGCAGCGAGGACTGGAAGGAAATTGTCTTGGGCAATATTGCACGGGAAGACGGCGGCGATCCGGTAATAATCGCGGAGCATAATGGCAAAGCCGTTGGATTCACCGGCCCAATATATGTGCAAAAAAGCGGCCGCGGATATTTTGCAGGCATCGGCGTGCATTCCGAATACCGTAAATACGGTCTTGGGAAAGCGTTGTTTTCCACCCTGTGCCAATCGCTTAAAAACATCGGCGCAGGCTACATGACGCTATATACCGGTGAGACCAACCCTGCCCGTTATATCTATCAGGCGGCTGGATTTAAAATCGTAAAAACTTGGTCTGATATGGAGAAGGTTATTAAAAAATAAAACAGTCCGCTTCATCGGTGTTTTTGCACATGTATCATAAAAATAATAGGCTGAAATATAAAAAGAGAGGTGCTATTTTGAAATGGAAAACAAAAAAGTAATTATGGCTGTAGGCGGCCATGTCGGCGATATGGAGCTGACGGCCGGCGGTGTACTGGCAACTATGGCGCTTAAGGGTCACAAAATTGTAATTGTTTCTTTAACCGGCGGAGAACGGGGATGCCCGCCGCATTTAAGTGTTCCGGAATATCGGAAACAAAAACTTGAAGAAGCCAAAATTTTTGCCGATATGTTAGGCGGAGAAAGCGTAGTATGGGATTATCCAGACTGTGAACTGCCAGTCAACGATGAAACCCGCTTTAAACTCTGTGATGAAATCCGCAAATACAAGGCCGATGTTTTGATCACGCACTGGAAGGGATCGATACATAAGGATCACATTTCTACGCATCAGTTGGTTTTTGACGCGCAGCTTTTGGCAGGCCTCGACAGTGTGAAACGCGAATATCCTGCACAATTCGCAAAAGAGCTATACTACTGCGAAAACTGGGAAGATCCATATGGATATGTCCCTCACACTTATATGGAAGTTTCCGACGAAGGCTTTGCCCTCTGGGAAAAAGCCATTTCCCATCACTGGTTTACTGTAAATTCAAAAGACTTTAAATATAAAGACTATTATACACACTTGATGCGTGTACGCGGCATTGAAATGCGCAAGACACGCGCTCAGACTTTTATGGTTGAACCTATGGATATGCGCGTCTATAAATCTGAATTTTAACAAGAAAGCAAGGGGGCAGCCTGTTGTCCCCTTGCTTTCTATATAGGAGGAAGCAAATGGACTTGACAAAAAGTGCACAACTTTTAGATCATGCACTTCAAAATGGTGTTTTCCCTTGTTACGCTGCTGCAATCGGACAGGGCAAGGACATCTGGTTTTATAAATCGAAAGGATATCGTACGCTTTATCCGCAAAAGGCTCTTTTAACGGAGGACACCCGTTTCGATATGGCTTCTCTGTCAAAACTTATTGGCACTACAATGGCAGCACTCCGTCTGATCGAAAACGGAAAGCTTTCCCTATTTAATACAGTTGGTGATTATTTTGATCAATGCTACGGAAAAGAAAATATCACCATCCGCGATTTGATGACACATACTTCCGGTATTCCTGCACACATCCCGCTGTACTTGCGGAACATTCAGCCGGAAACAGCAGCAGACGTCATCCTACAAGAAGCTTTGGCCTATCCAACCGGCAGCGAAACTGTATATAGCTGCATGGGATATATTCTTCTTGGAAAGATATTGGAAAAAATTGAATCAGAAAGCCTTGACCGCATTGTCACCCGCTTCGTACTTGAACCGCTTTCTATGGGGCAGAGCGGATATTGCCCCCAAAGCGGCACGCCGTGTGCTTCAACAGAATGGGATCCTGCATCCGGCACCTATCTCAACGGTACGGTCCACGATGAAAATGCACGTTTTTTAGGCGGCATATCTGGGAATGCAGGCCTTTTTTGTACATTGGGCGATGCAGTGCGTTTTGCTCAAATGCTTTCACTGCGCGGAAAAGGATTTCTTTCCTCCCGTATGTTTGAACTTGCTATAACGGATTTTACACCAGATTGTTCAGAGAGCCGTGGTCTGGGCTTTCAGCTTTACGGTGGCAAACGATTCCCGGGCGGAGACTTAATGTCTTTGGGGAGCTATGGACACACCGGTTTTACCGGTACCTCTATTTACGTTGACAATAAAACGGGTATCTATGCTGTACTCCTTACCAACCGTGTGCATCCTACCAGAGAAAATGGCCGCATTATTCCGTTTCGCTGGCATTTTCACAATACTATATTTTCCTCAATAAAGGAGTGATCGCCTTATGCGCAGAACGATTCAAAACGGTATTGACCGTCTTTCTGATATCCTTCCAACTATCAGCGGTGCAAGGATTGGCCTTATCACCAATCCCACCGGTATAGATAAAAATTTCCGTTCCACCATTGACCTTTTACATGACCAAGGACTTTTAAAATGCCTTTTTTCACCGGAACACGGCGTTCGTGGTGATTTGCAGGCCGGCGCGGAAGTATCTTTTTATACCGATAGCAAAACAAACCTACCTGTATACAGTTTGTATGGAAGCTCTCCTCACATTTCTGCGGAGCTTCTTCAATCGCTTGACGTTGTTGCATTTGATATACAGGATGTAGGCGCGCGGTTCTACACTTATTTGTACACACTCTCCTATGCTATGCAGGATTGTGCCAAAGCAGGCAAGGATGTTTTGCTTTTTGACCGTATTAATCCGATTGGCGCTGTAAAGCCGGAAGGCACTGTCCTTGATCCGGCCTTTTCCTCTTTTGTCGGACGATTCCCTCTTGCTACACGCTATAACTTGACAATTGGGGAGTATGCACGCTACATTAACGACACACAGCATATTGGATGCCGCCTCACCGTGATCAATGCAGAAGGATGGGAACGCAGTTGCTTTTATGACGAAACCGATCTTCCTTGGATCGCACCCTCCCCCAATCTTCCCTCTATTGACAGCTGTCTCTGCTATATCGGCACCTGCCTTGCAGAAGGCACCAATCTCTCGGAAGGACGCGGCACTACCCGCCCCTTTGAAATAATCGGGGCGCCGTGGCTGGATGCGGATCGGGTATCCGCACAAATCAATGAACAAAAGCTTCCGGGTGTAAAATTAAGGCCTTGCTATTTTACACCTATGTTTTCTAAACATGCTAATGCGCTTTGCCACGGTATCCAGTTTCATATTACCGACCGGCATACTTTCCGTCCCTTTGAAACGGCACTCCGCACTTACGATTTAATTCGTAAAACACATACAGAATTTTCCTTCCTTCCGCCGCTTAAAGAAAATGGGAAGCCGTTTATCGATCTGCTTTTGGGGACGGATGCTTTTCGTGACGAAAACTTTGATCCAGATGGCTTCTTAAAAGAACAAGCAAAAAGGCTTGCAGAATATGAAGCATCGATTACTCCATACTATCAATATGGGAAGCTCCTAAAAGACAACTTGGATTGATCTTGTCTTTTTATATCCAGATGTTCTCTTCTTTTGAGGAAACCATGCTTCTTATGTATATATGTTGAGATTGAGCCAACGTTTTTGAACTTACTATAAATCGTTTTAGCGCCCGTGTATTTTCTGCTGAAAATACTTTGAATCGCTGACATTCTGGGTGTCGTTGTGCTGCTCTTTCGCAAACAGCTTTTAGAAGAAAATAGATTAAAAAAGGAGGGGCTTAAGCTCCTCCTTTTCTATCATTGCTATCAGCGTGCCGCAAGTGCTTTTTCAATCGCTTCAATTGTCAAATGCAAGGTTTTAATACGGGCATATTTCTTGTCATTGGATTCAATGATATGCCATGGCGCAGTTTTGGTACTGGTCTTCTGAATCATTTCATTAACCGCTGTCTCATATAGTTCCCATTTCTCCCGATTGCGCCAATCTTCATCTGTAATTTTCCACTGCTTGTCCGGATCATTTTGTCGCGCAGTAAAACGTGTGAGCTGTGTTTCTTTGTCAATATGGATCCAGAATTTTAACAGTACAGCTCCCCAATCCGTTAACTCCCGTTCAAACTCATTGATCTCATTGTAAGCACGTTTCCATTCCCGTTCAGAACAGAAGCCTTCCAACCGCTCTACCATGACACGGCCATACCACGTGCGGTCAAAAATCGTAATGTGTCCGGTTTTCGGAACCTGTTTCCAAAACCGCCATAGGTAGTGCCTTGCGAGTTCATGCGGAAGCGGGCTTGCAATCGGAATAACTTCATACCCACGGGGGTCAAGTGCATTGGTAATACGTTTAATATTGCCGCCTTTTCCTGCTGCGTCCCACCCTTCATAGGCCAAAATAACCGGTATTTTTTTTCGATAAAGCCGGTTATGCAGTGCACTGAGTTTTTCCTGACAGCGTTTTAGCTCTTTATCATATTCTTCATCAGAAATCGTCCGGTTCAAATCGACATCACATAAAAGCGGTGTTGGATTAAGCGGATAATCCTTTTGAATAATGGGACGTTCCTCTTGTGCTTCTCTGTTTTTTACCGCTATATCAATACAATCCGTCAAGATTTTCAGCGCGTCGCGCTCCGCCTCCGGCTTGTGGGTGCTTTCGATGATATGCCAAGGCGCATCCGGCGTATTGGTTGCATACAGATACTCTTCATAATCCGCAAGACACGTATCATAATGCTTGTTTTGCCACACGTCGTGTTCACTTACGCGCCATGACGTATCTTTTTCAGCTAACAGGTCATCTATTCTCTTCTTTTGTTCTTTCTCTGTTATATTCAAAAAAATCTTCACCAATAGATAGCCGTTATCCATGAGCTGCCGTTCAAAGGTGTTGATCGATTGAAGTCGATTTGCATATTCCCCTGATGAAAGTTCTTTATGCTGTTTCTGCCGAATCGTTTCATCCATCCATCCTGAATCTAAAAATAAAAATTTCCCGTTTTCCGGAATGTTTATAAAATGACGCCATAAAAAGGGATGCCTCCGCTCTTCATCTGTCGGTGCGTTTGTTGAAACCACCTTAAAGGAGCGTGGATCAATCGGTGAAATCAACCGGCCAATCAAACGGCCTTTTCCAGCTGCCCCCCATCCTTCAACTAAGACCAATACCGGCAATTTCGCTTTTTTGATGATTTGTTCTTGACGAAACAAAACATCACGCAGTTTTTTGATTTCTTGTTTAACGGTTTCCTTCTCTTCCCGCTCTGTTTGAAAAATAAAATTCCTCAACATAATACGCACCTCCGCTTATATTCTTTTTATTTTTTCGCTCCGTTTTGTATAATTATACTATAAAACAAAATAGATTGTTTTATCAAGATAAATTTTCACTTTTCTAAAAATTATTTTGAAAAAATGAAAAGGGATAAGAAAACGCAAATTAGTACTTGACATTTTTTTAGAATCTGCTATAATAATCAGTGTTGCGATAGAAATATTGGGGTATCGCCAAGCGGTAAGGCAGCAGATTCTGAATCTGCCATTCCGGTGGTTCGAATCCATCTACCCCAGCCAAAGAAAAAGTACCGGTATTCCTACCGGTACTTTTTCTTTGGAAAAAGCAGCCTGTATCCGGTTCTTAATAAAAACCGATCATACCGGCGTTATCCTTAATCAAAATATCCCCTGTACAATGAGCATTCGCCCCATTTTCCTATGATTGCTGAAACTGTGAAAGAATATCACAAGGTCGTTTTGTACATTTCCTTATAAAAAACAGCTCCGTATGAATACGGAGCTGTTTTTCTATTTCAAATTTTTGCTGCCACAGCTTCTTCAAAGAAAGAATCTGTTTCCTCTGGAATAACAGAGTATAATGCATCATCCACTCGCACAGCCACATTTTTTTCCTTGCAGCCATCGTCTTTCTTTTGACATTCGCCCATGCAAAAAGCACCGGCAAGTTCCACTTTATCTTTCAACCCTTTTTCTTCAACCAACTGATGAAGCCGCTCTATGATATAACGGGAACCTTTTACATGGCAATAGCTTCCTATACATACCGTAACCTTCATGCTCATCCTCCTGCACTTTGTACTTCTCCCATTCTTTGTGTCAAATGCTTTGAAAGCACTGCCAGGGAGTAAGCCATATTTTCATTCTGAACCAAAACGTCCTTCGGAACCTTCAAATATACCGGTGCAAAATTCCAGACAGCCATAATCCCACTTTCAATAAGCTGGTCGCAAACAAGCTGCGCCGCTGATGCAGGCACTGTAATAATCCCCATTCGAATTTTCATTCGACGGCACAGTTCCGGCAGCTTTTCTATGGGTAAAACCTGTTTTCCGCCAAATTCTGCTCCAATGATCCGTTTATCCGTATCAAATGCCGCAACTACATCAAGCCCATAATCTAAAAAACCTTGGTAGCATAGCAGCGCCTGTCCCAGATGGCCGGCTCCAATAATAACAGCGCGATCCGCATTGCCATATCCTAAAAACCGCTCAATATCTGCAGTCAAATCTGCTGTAATATAACCGATTTTCGGCCTGCCCCCAGAACTGATCATCGCCAAATCTTTTCGCACCTGCACATCATTTAGGCCCAGTTTTTCTGCAATCACTGTTGCTGAAATATTCGGTACTTCATCTTTCGGCAACGATTTTAAATAATTTAAATAAAGTGGGAGGCGCTCAAGCGTTTGCTTTGACACAGACTGCATACCCATTATGTTCCTCCCGGCCGGCTTATCCTTCTGCCTTTTCGGCCTCTCTCGCTCTGTCTAATTTGACATTGCGGAAGTAAAGTGCAACGTCAATCGCAATTTCAACAAAGTTCAGAACATAGAAGAACCAGCCAAGATAAAAGATAAACGATAAATCTCCGCCTTCGCCAAACAGAATAAATTTACGTACAATCCCGAATATATATCCGATCAGGAGAAAAACTTCGAAGAATAAGCTCTTGCCTTTCGCAGTCCTTGAAATCAGTGATTTGCGGATGGAAATCGGCCAGGAAAGGCCGAAACAGAGAATCATAAGCGCTTCTAATAAATCAGTAATCATTTTATGCTCCTCAATTATACATTTTATCTCTTGTGTGTGTAATCTGGTAAAAGTTTTGGTGATACCATGTCCGTCTTAATTCCAGCTGCTTCCATTTCTTTTGCAAAGGCATTCACATGTTCCAGAGACAAATTTCCAACCTTTGTTTCTTTGCTCTTAGCAGCAGCATTTTTACCCGCGTTGCGTCCAAATACAATAATATCCAGAAGAGAATTGCCCATCAGCCGGTTACGTCCATGAATACCGCCGACAGCTTCACCCGCAACAAACAGATTTTCAACATTGGTTGTCATACCATCCGCCGTAATATCTAAACCGCCGTTTTGATAATGCAGTGTCGGATATACGAGGATCGGCTCTTTCCGAATATCAATCCCGTATTTAGCGAACATACGCATCATGGCTGGGATCCGTTTTTCAATTGTACCCTCGCCGTTTTTCAGTTCAATCATTGGGGTGTCCAGCCAGACGCCCAATCCGCTGCCGGTTTCTACGCCTTCCCCGCGTGCGTTGCATTCACGGATAATTGAAGCAGCCGCCACATCACGCGTCTCCAACGGATGCATAAAGACCTTACCGTCCCGGTTAACAAGTTTTGCTCCGAGCGAACGCACTTTCTCCGTCACCAATGCGCCAAAAATCTGTTCCGGATATGCCGCACCCGTTGGATGATACTGAAGTGTATCAGCGTATAAAAGCTTTGCACCCGCACGGTATCCCAAAACCAATCCATCCGCCGTTGCACCATAGTGATTTGAAGTCGGGAAACCCTGATAATGCATTCTGCCTGCACCGCCGGTTGCAATAATAACGGTTTTAGCACGTGCAATCAAGATATCTTTGGTTTCCATATTGAGCAGCACCGCACCTGCGGCTTTTCCGTTTTCATCAAGAATCAGCTCAATTGCGGAAGTAAAATCCACAACCGGGATCCCGCGGTTTAACACTTCATCGCGCAGTGTACGCATAATCTCGGCACCGGAGTAGTCCTTCGCAGCATGCATTCTTTTTCTGGATGTTCCGCCGCCGTGCGTTGTAATCATGGTTCCGTCGGGAGCTTTGTCAAACTCTACGCCTAAGTCGTTTAACCATTGGATTGCCTCCGGCGCCTCATTTACCAGACGATATAAAAGTTCCGGCTTTGCAGCAAAATGACCACCGCCAAACGCGTCCAAATAATGGATTGCCGGAGAATCGTTTGGCTTATCTGCTGCCTGGATCCCGCCTTCGGCCATCATTGTGTTGGCGTCGCCAATGCGCAGTTTTGTCACAATCATAACATCGGCGCCTGCTTCATTGGCCTCGATCGCAGCAGATGCACCTGCTCCACCGCCGCCAATAACAAGGACATCTACATCGTAATCGACCTTCGACAGGTCAATCTCGGACGGATTAATGCGGGAGTGTGCCTGAAGAATAGCGGCAAGTTCTTTCGGAACTTTCCCACCTTTATTGGGGCCAACTTTTAAGATATCAAACTCATCCTGCTTATAGTCCGGATGATAGGTAGAAAGGAGGTTTTCCTTCTCCTCTGCCGTCATTCTGGCTGGTTCCAGTACAGCGTTTGCTTCTCTTGCGGCTTCGACCTTTTTGATCGATTCCATCATATTGCTCGGATACATGGACAAGCTCCTCCTTTATTTCTCAATTTCTCTGTTATTATACAGCTCTTTCATCTCTTCGACTGGTTTTTGCATCAAAGCTTCAAGCAGCTCGTTAAAGGTCCCGTCTTTAATCTCCTGTACGCGGTCGGCAAGATGCTGCGATTTTGGCGCAAGATATTTTCCGTTTAAACGGCGCGCTAAAAGCGCGACCTGCGGATGCGAAATGCCAGCCGGACAACGGGAGGAGCACACGCCGCACATTACACAGTCAAATGACTCTTCTGCACATTTTTCGAATTCGCCGCGCTGTGCATAAGCAATATACTGCATAACATTCAGTTCCTGCGTACAGCTTTTTGTACAAGCGTTGCAGCCGATGCAGCTGTAAATTTCAGGATACAGCTGCATCATTATCTGCTCTGTCGGCTTTATCTCATTGATATCATAAACTTGTTTCACAAGCGGGAAAAACGGAAGAGTAGCGACATACATCCCCTCTTCCACCTTGGTCTGACATGCAAGGCAGACTTTTAATTCCTGCACGCCTTTGATACGGTAAATCGTCGCACATGCCCCGCAGAAACCATTCCGGCAGCCACAGCCGCGAACCAGCTGATAACCCGCATATTCCATCGCGCGCATAATCGTAAGCTCCGCGGGAACGCTGTATTTCTTTCCGAACAAGAATACATTGACCATCTGTTCCATATCGGTACCTCTTTCTTTCCTTAATATTCGTTTGGCAGCTCGTCAAGCTCATCGCACCGGAACACCGGGCCGTCTTTGCAGACATATTTTGAACCAATGTTGCAGCGGCCGCATTTGCCGATACCACATTTCATACGAAGCTCCATTGTGGTATATACCTGCGTCTTGTCAAAGCCGATTTCCTGAAGGCCGGCAAGAGTAAATTTAATCATAATCGGCGGGCCGCAGATTATGGCCGTCTTGTTGACATCAAAGCCCAATTCTTTTACATAGTTCGGGACAAAGCCGACATGTCCGTCCCAACCTTCCTGCTCGCGGTCAATCGTGAGATGGACATCAACCCCTTCTGTGTTGCACCATTCTTCCATGATTTCTTTATAATCCACAAGGTCGTCTTTGCTGCGGGATCCGTAAACAATATCCACATGGCCATAATCGGCACGCTTATCGCGAACATAGTTGATCACGGAGCGCAGGGGCGCCAAGCCGATACCGCCTGCGATAAACAGCAAGTCTTTTCCCTTAAAAGCTGTATCAACCGGGAAGCCGTTCCCATATGGGCCGCGGATCGTGATCTGCTGCCCCACATCCATAGAATGCAGCCATGTTGTCAGACAGCCGCACTCTTTAATGCTAAACTCCATAAATTCCTTATTGGTCGGCGAAGAAGTGATTGAAATCATCGCCTCGCCTACTCCTGGAACCGACAGCATTGCGCATTGCCCCGGGATATGTTCAAAGGGCTTTTTCCCTTCCGGCGTCACTATGCGAAAGGTCTTAACGTCAGGCGTCTCAACCCGGATATCCGTAACTGTAACAACCTGCGGTATCAGGGTTTCTTTCATATCGCTCATGCTTTTTTCCCTCCAAGCGTTCTCATGACTTTTACGATATTCATAGATATCGGGCACTTTGCAAGACAGCGGCCACAGCCGACACAGCCGAATTCTCCTTCATTATTCGCTGGGAAATAGACAAGTTTATGCATAAAGCGCTGGCGGAAACGTTCAAGCTGACTGGTGCGCGGATTACCGTGCGCCATCTTTGTAAAATCAGAGTACATACAGCTGTCCCAGCAGCGGAACCGTTTGATGCCGTGGCCAGTGTTGAAATCGCGGATATCGTAACACTGACAGGTCGGACACACGAAAGTACATGTACCGCAGCCAAGGCACGCCTCAGACAGGGATTTCCACTCTGGTGCGTTGAATTTCTCCATCATGACATCCCCGCCAAAGCCTTCTGTCGTAAGCGATTTAAGCGGAAGTCTATCCATCACTTTTTTAACAGCTTCTTTTTGTTCCTTAACCGCCGTATCATCCGCTTCCTCTATCAGATCGGACAGATTTGCAAGAAGACGATCTCCCTTCTCGGTTTTCGCCTCAAAATAAATTGCATCATCCGTTTTCCATGCCGTCACATCGCCTTCCGGATCGGTTGCATCTATGCCAAAAGTCTGGCAAAAGCAGGTTTCGTGTGGCCGAGTACAGGCCAGCGATACAATCGTCCCGTGTTCGCGGCGGTTTTTATAATAGGTATCCACCGGGTCTACCAAAAACACCTTGTCAAGGATCGAAAAGCTTCTTGCATCACAGGCGCGGACACCGAAAACAACAAAGTCCTCGGTCTCTGTACGTGGATCAATAACCTCAATATTTTTACCTTCCATTTTGAATTCCGCAAGATTCTCTGTCTGCGGGAAAAAGAAGTCTTTTGCACTGCGAACCGTATTCAATTCGCCAGTCAGCGTCTTACCCTCAGTAAAGCGCTCAAATCGGGCGCCGCCTTCTGCATCCACCGGAAGGTACAGCGTCTCCTTTTCTGCAATAGCTGCAAATAAAGCCGGAAGCTGTGAAAGGGAAAGCTTTTTCATCTTATTTTCCTCCCCTCTGATATACGATGCTTGGTTCAACATCGTCCATTTTATAATTGGTAAGCGGTGCGCGGGACTCCGTGTCTTCACCGGCCTGATATTCCCCATACAATTCATCGATATCTTTGATAAACTTCCGGTTTAACAGGTGCAGCGGGATCTGCTGCGGGCAAACGCGGGAACATTCGCCGCAGTCCGTGCAACGACCGGCCACATGAAACGCCCGGATAATATGAAACATATTCTCTTCGAAGGAGTCGGCAGCGGCTTTATTCGCAATTCCCGACGCATCGTTGTCGAATACACACTTCTCACACGAGCACGCCGGACATACATTGCGGCATGCATTGCAGCGAATGCAGCGCGACAGCTCATTTCTCCAAAATGCAAAACGCTCATCCGGCGTCATTGCTTCAAGCTTGGCCACCATATCGAAACGGTTCGATTCTAAAACCTCGCCGTCTTCGCCAATCAATTCGTCATAGGCAACATGCTTTTTACTTTTGCAGGATACGCAGCGTTCTGCCAATACGTCTGTACGGCTGACATCTTTTTGCCCATAGAGAGTGTCAACATGCAGCGTCTCGCCATCCACCTGTACATCCACAATCCCCTCGGCTGCCGCCTTCATTTTTTCCGTACTGATTTTGCCGTCACACGGAATACCGACAATATAGACATTGTCGCGAAGAATACGATGTTCTTTAATCAGCTGATTAAAACTGTAGGTATCGCATGGCTTTAAAAACGCCAAAACCTT
Source organism: uncultured Oscillospiraceae bacterium (assembly GCA_904384225.1). Lineage (GTDB taxonomy): Bacteria > Bacillota > Clostridia > Oscillospirales > Ruminococcaceae > Paludihabitans. The sequence goes on from CAJFJV010000004.1 coordinate 18,793, forward strand.
TCCTTCTTTGCGGCTCTCCTTAATCAGATACTTGGACAAATTATTCCCACAGAAGTCGTCATAGACAAAATCACTTTTCAGCTCTTCCTCGGAGGTAAACACAGCCGGCGTAATGTCATAGACAAATTCGCCCTTTTTCCAGCCCAAAACACGATTTACCGTGCCATCTGCCAGAAGCGCCGCCGCGCGTGCAATCATTGTTTCTTGCATCTCAAATCCTCCAGTCTTTTGTTTTCGCCAAGCTTTGTAACAGCTTCTACAAATTCATTCATAGTAGCTGCAAATTTTGCGCCCTCCGCTGCTGAAACCCATTCAACACGGGTGCGCTCTTTTTCAATCCCCAAATAATCCAGCATAGAAAAGAGGAGCGTCATCCTTCTTCTTGCATAATAGTTTCCGGATGTATAGTGGCAATCACCCGGATGACATCCGCAGATGATGACGCCATCGGCGCCGCGTTGAAATGCACGCAGGATAAACATTGGGTTTACACGGCAGGAACAGGGGACGCGGATGATTTTAACATCCGCCGGATAATTTAGACGATTCGTTCCAGCTAAATCTGCGCCTGCGTAAGAGCACCAATTGCAGCAAAATGCTACAATTTTCGGTTTAAATTCATTTACTTGCATATCGCGTCAACCTCCGCCATAATCTGGCTGTTTGAAAAGCCTTTCAAATCCATTGCACCTGACGGGCAGGCAACAGTGCATGCACCACAGCCTTGGCAAACCGCCTCATTTACAGAAGCGACCCGGCGGATTGCAACGGTGCGGTCAGGCATTCTGAATTCCTTGTCAACATAGGTAATTGCACCATACGGGCAGACCTTTTCACAGGAAGAGCAGCCGTTGCACATCATTTCATCCGAATGTGCAACACACGGGTTGCAGGTAAGTTTATCTTTTGCAAGTAAGCCAATTACCTTTGCCGCAGCCGCACCCGCTTGTGAAACTGTCTCCGGAATGTCCTTGGGTCCTTGGCATGTACCAGAAAGGAAAACGCCCGCAGTAGGACTTTCCACCGGACGGAGTTTTGGATGTGCCTCGGTAAAAAAGTCATTGGTATCCATACTTGCGGTCAGCATTGTAGCAAGTGAACGGGCGCTTTTGTCGGGTTCTATTGCCGCAGCCAGAACAACCAAGTCGGCCGCAATATGCAGCTGTTCATTGGCAATTAGATCGGATGCCTGTACCATCAGCTTATCGCCTTCCGGCGCAACCTTTCCGACCATACCTTTAATGTAGTGGACACCGTATTCTTCTACTGCGCGTCTGTAAAATTCGTCGAAATTTTTGCCGGGCGTACGCACGTCAATGTAAAAGACGTATACTTCCGTATCCGGGTACTTTTCCCGTGTGAGCATTGCGTGTTTTGCTGTATACATGCAGCAGATTTTTGAGCAGTAAGGTTTTCCACATCCAGAGGTGTCACGGGAACCGACGCACTGCACAAATACAATAGTGTGCGGATGCTTGCCGTCAGAGGGGCGCAGCAGCGTACCAGCCGTTGGTCCGGCCGCATTTGTCAGCCGTTCGAATTCCAAGGACGTAATGACATCCGGGCTTTGAGAATAAGCATACTCGTCAAAATTATCAAGTTTAATCGGATTAAAACCTGTCGCTACAACAATTGCACCATACTCGCGTTCGACCAGTTCATCCTTTTGCTTATAATCAATGGCTCCTGCTGTGCAAACCTTGGAACACACGCCGCATTTCCCTGTCTTCAGCATCGTGCAGTAGTTCGCGTCGATTGTGGCAACCTTTGGGACGGCCTGCGCAAACGGAATATAAATTGCGCGGCGGTTATCCATTCCGAGATTAAATTCATTCGGCACTTTTTTCTGCGGACATTTCTCAGTGCAAAGGCCGCAGCCAGTGCAGACGTCCTCTTTGACATAACGCGCCTTTTTACGGATTGTTACGTTAAAGTTGCCGACAAAACCTTTTACCGAATCAATTTCGCTGTATGCAAAGATGTTAATTTTATCGTGCTGTGCCACATCCACCATTTTAGGCGTCAAAATACATGCCGCACAGTCCAGTGTCGGAAACGTTTTGTCGATTTGTGCCATTTTTCCGCCAATCGTTGCGTTCTTCTCCACAATATCGACTTCAAAACCTGCGTCGGCAATGTCCAGTGCCGTTTGAATACCGGCAATACCGCCCCCGATGACCAATGCACGCTTTTTGACCGGGCTCTCGCCTGCTGTAAGCGGAGCATTTAAGCAAACCTTTGCTACCGCGGCGCGCGCTAAAATGATCGCTTTTTCTGTTCCGGTCATTTTGTCTTTATGTATCCATGAACACTGCTCACGGATATTGGCAACTTCAAGCATATAGGGGTTTAGCCCAACAGAAGCAACCGCCTTGCGGAACGTTGCCTCATGCATGCGCGGCGAACAGGAACAAATTACAACGCCGGTAAGCTTGTGCTCTTTCACTGCGTCCTTTACAATATTTTGACCCGCTTCAGAGCACATATATTGATAGTCAGTGGAGAACACAACACCCGGCTCGGACCTGAGCGCCTCGGCAACTGCCTTGACATCAACCGTAGCGGCAATGTTGCTTCCGCACCAACATACAAACACACCAATTCTCTGCATGATGTTTCTCCTTCCTTACTTACTGTATTTCCGATAAGCGCTGACAATCGCCTGCTGCGGCAGATCTTCGTCCAAAAGTTCCGGGATCTGTTCTGCCGTCAGATGATTTTCTCCCTGCTTGCGAATCACCATCAGCCGAATTGCTTCCACCAGCTTGGCCGGTTCGACACTGCGCGGGCAGCGTTCTACACAGGCAAAACAGGAAAGGCATTTATAAATCGATTTCGATTGCATCAGCTTTTCAATTTCGCCTTTTTCCACCATATAGACAAATTGATGCGGATGATACTCCATTTCGTCATAAGACGGACAGGTTCCGGAACATTTGCCGCACCGCATGCATTTTAAAGGATTGACACCGCTTGTGCGCAGGACCTGCTCCTTCAACCGGTCTTTATTCTCTGCCATGCCTTATTCCTCCTTTACTCCCAATGCCTCTGCCAGAAGCTCTGTAAAATAGACAACTGGTACATCGTGTTCCGTGGCATTCTTACGAAGATTGTAAAGGCAGAGCGGACATGCTGTAACCACCAGTTCCGCACCCTTTCCTTCTGCGCTTTCGAGCACTTTATTGCTCTTTTTCTGCGCTAGCGCTTTGTCCTCCAATGTGACGTAACCGCCGCAGCACTCGTTCCGGTAGGCATAAATGACCGGCTCGCCGCCCAATGCACGGATCAGATCCTCGATAATAGAAGGATTTTCCGGATTGTCCATCTGCATAACAGAAGAAGGCCGCAGGAGAAGGCATCCGTAATATGCCGCAACTTTTTTCCCTGCAAGCGGCTTTTTCACCGCTTCTTTGATTTTTTCATAGCCCACTTTATCACGCAGGATCTCCAAAAAATGATATACCTTTGTTTCTCCCAAGTAGGGCTCGTCAAATTTCAAATAATTGTTCGCGCGCGTCGCAATGTCTTCATCGGTCTGCATGTCGTTATTGACTTGTTTGATAACGTTATGACATGCGGAACACATCGTACACAAATCCTGCCCGCGCTCCTTTGCTGCATTGAGCGCACGGACAGAAGAAAGCTTGGTTGCGATCTCGTCTTTGCCCATTGGATAGACGCCGCCGCAGCACTGCCAATCATCCAGTTCCAAAAGCTCAATGCCCAGCGCCTCCGCGCTGGCACGGGCATATTTGTCCAGATCTTTCGCTTTCGTCCGAAGCGTACAGCCTGGGTAGTAACTAAAAGTCATATGCCAGATTCCTTTCTGTATTATTTAATATGATTTATACCATTTGTTCTGGATGGAACACCTCATCAAACCGCTCTGCCGTCAAAAACCCCAACGCAACACAAGCCTCTTTCAATGAAATATTCTCTTTAAATGCTTTTTTGGCCGTTTTGGCGGCATTTTCATAACCGATATATGGATTGAGTGCGGTAACCAGCATCAGGGAATTGTGCAGATTATGATGCATTTTTTCTTTATTCGCTGTGATTCCAACAGCACAGTTTTTATTAAAGGACACAATGGATTCAGCTAGAAGGCGCGCAGATTGCAGGAAGTTATACGCACAAACCGGCATGAAGACATTCAGTTCAAAATTGCCTTGTGAAGCCGCCATACCGACAGCCACGTCGTTGCCCATCACCTGAACCGCTACCATAGTAACCGCCTCGCACTGCGTCGGGTTGACTTTCCCCGGCATAATGGAGGAACCCGGTTCATTTTCCGGGATATGGATTTCTCCCAAGCCATCGCGCGGTCCGCTTGCAAGCCAGCGGACATCGTTTGCTATTTTCATCATATCAGCGGCCAACGCTTTCAATGCGCCGTGAGCAAATACAATTTCATCTTTTGATGTAAGTGCATGGAATTTGTTTTCTGCTGTACGGAAATGCTTTCCCGTAATTTCAGAAACCGCCTCGGCTACTTTCACGTCAAACCCCTTTGGCGCATTCAGCCCCGTTCCAACGGCCGTTCCACCGAGCGCAAGTTCCTTTAGTTCTTCCACTGCGATCAACAGCATTTTTTTATCCTTTTCCAAACTGCTTCTCCAGCCGCTGATCTCTTGGGAAAATTTAATCGGTGTTGCGTCTTGCAGGTGGGTACGCCCGCTTTTTACAATCCCTTCATTTTCTTCTTCCAAACGTTTAAAGGTCGCAATCAGGGTATCTACAGCAGGTATCAGCTTATCTTCGATCGCAATAACTGCAGAAATATGCATTGCTGTAGGGAACGTATCGTTAGAAGATTGACTCATATTGATGTCATCGTTAGGGTGAAGCAGCTTCTTCCCGGCTATTTCATTGCCGCGGTTTGCAATCACCTCGTTCGCATTCATATTAGACTGCGTGCCGCTTCCCGTCTGCCATACGACAAGTGGAAAGTGTCCGTTTAACGCACCGCTCATCACTTCATCGCATGCTGTGGAAATTGCAGCCAATTTCTCTTCTGTCATTTTTTCTGGCTTTAGCGCATGATTTGCAATTGCCGCCGCTTTTTTCAAGATGCCAAACGCGTGCGTAATTTCACGGGGCATGGTCTCAATCCCAACGCCGATCAAAAAATTTTCATGGCTTCGCTGCGTCTGCGCAGCCCAGTACTTGTCTGCCGGGACTTTTACTTCTCCCATGGAATCATGTTCAATACGATATTCCATTTTCCTTACCTCTTTTCTTACCAATATGCGGGAATTTCCTGCAAACAAACGGACGCGAACGACCAGAGGGACGCTCCCGCCTCCCCTATCGTTCGCTCCGTATTTTTTCATCAAATTGTCAGATTGCGGATGACATCCTTTAAGCTGTTGGCGCTCTTTTGTAAAAGGGCAGTCTCTTCATCCGTAAGCGGGGAAAGGATTTTTCCGCGCAGCCCCTCATGTCCCACGATATTAAGCGTGCTCAGACATACATCGTCAATGCCGTATTCGCCGTGCATCATAGCAGAGACCGTCATTGTCGTATCGATCCCGCTGAACAGGCATTTACAGATATGACATACTGAAATGGCCACCGCATAAAACGTTGCGCCTTTGCGCTCGATGATTCTTCCGCCGGACTTACGGATATAGGTTTCAATCTCCGCATGGTCAAGCGGCGGATAAAGGCCTTGCTTATTCGAGATGGAATTCTGGTATTCATCAATCGGAATGTTTGAGATATTGGCCAAAGACCACGGCACAAAAGAACTATCGCCATGTTCGCCGAAAACATATGCATGTACGTTCTGCTGGCTGATAGCGTAATACTCAGATAGTCTTGAACGGAGGCGCGCAGTATCTAAAATCGTACCGGAGCCTATAATCTTGTTTTCCGGCAGGCCGGATACCTTGTTGAAAACGTAAGTAAGAATATCAACCGGATTGCTTACAATAATATATGTAGCGTCCGGCGCATGACGGGTCACTTCAGGAATAATTTTCTTGGTAATATTGACATTGGTCTGTGCAAGATCCAAGCGAGACTGACCCGGCTTACGCGCAATGCCGGAGGTGACAATCACAATATCAGACCCTGCGGCGTCACGATAGCTTCCCGCATAGATGGAAACCGGCGCGCAAAACGGCGTTCCCTGTCGGATATCCAAAGCTTCGCCCAACGCCTTCTCCTCATTGATATCAATCATCACGATTTCAGATGCAATGCCAGTAACCGCCATAGTGTAGGCAATCGTGGAGCCGACACTTCCTGTTCCGATAATGGTAACCTTATTCATGTGCACTCTACCTTTCCTAATTGTTAGCCCTATTGATCTGATAATATTTTATCAAAAAAAGTGCGGCGGTTCAATATAAAAGAAGTATATCGATATTCTGTTATCGATATACTTCTTCTTTCTTTTTCCGCATCAAAACAGCTGCTGTTTCAAACATCCTCCGCAAAAGCCAACAGAGAATAAAGGAAAGCTCCGCTATGGAATTCCTGACTTTAATAAATATTCCATTGAAAATACAGTACTGCACACTACATTTTTTCATTTTTTTTGACAAATCAAATTTCAATATATAAAGCTTAGAAAGTGTCATATAAAAAACAATATAGTTTAATATAAAAAAACAACAGCATTTTTTGCCGCATAAAGCGTATCAATAAACTGCAACGAGAGCTCTGTCAATTTCCCCTCTTTCGGATAAATCAACAAATCCGTATAGCGTACGGCATCGCTGTAGGTTTTCTGTATCAGCGGCGTCCCTTCATAAGTGCTTGCCAGTGCCGGCGGCACGAACATATACGCTTTTTCAATCCGACAAAGGAGTGCCTCTGTATCCGCACAGCCATAAAGCCGCACTCCTGTTTTCTCTCGCTGTAACGTTTTATCTGCATTCCAAACTCCGCCTGTTTCCCTGCAAAGTTCCACACATTCTGCTAAACTGTCTTCCGTAATCGCGCCAAAAGAGGCAAGGGGATGGGAACGCGCCATAAGAAGAACGCAAGCGTATTCCCAAACCGGTTCAAAAGCAAGTTCTTTCTGCATCAGATAGTGTTCCACCTGATTCAGATTTGCCGACCTGCACCGTATCAACCCTATATCTGATCGTTCTTCTGTAACGCGCGAAATTACTTCAGCCATATCCGCCTCACGATAGGAAAGCCGTACTTCAGACGTGGAAAGGCTGTTGCAAAACCGTGCAAAGGCATCCATGATATATCCGCCGTAAGGTACTGCCAGATCAAAAGAGCGCAAATCCGCATCCCCAATATCACGCAAAGCCTCCATTTTATCAAGCTGTGCTAAAATTTTTTTCGCATACCCTAAAAATTCTGCTCCTTTTTTTGTCGGCAAAACGCCCTTTGACGTTCGTTCGAAGATCGTAATCCCCAGCGTATCTTCCAGTTCCCGGATCGCCTTACTCAGGTTCGGCTGCGCCATATACAGATTGTCGGCGGCTTGCGTAATCGAACGTGTTCTTTCTACCTCAACCGCATATTTAAGATGCAGCGTATTCATCCGGATCCCTCCTGATACCATGATTTTCTATATTATATCGCGCCGCTGTTATTGCTGTCAACGCATTGGAGGAACCTTACTGCTATGAAAGACCGGACAGCTGCATTTCTATTCTGTAAACTTTCGTATACACATCCTCAAACCTGTTTTCCGGCTTTTTGATAAAAGCTGGATTCATTATTCCTAACTGTGTTCTGAACGGAGGGAACCACCGTATATTAAACGCCGCAATATTCTTTTCCTTCTAAAAGCGCAAAAAGGCATCACGGATTTTGCCCCTTTCTATTTATAAATATACCCAAAACCTATTGAATAAATGCTGTTAAGACAGCTACAGGAATTTAATAAAGCTGTCGCTCCCAGTACATAGAAAAACCCGATTTTCTTTTAAACTATATCACAGAGCCCTCGTCCCACTTCCCCACCCTGTCTCTAAGCGATTACTATTCTCAAAAGATACGCGCTGTTAAACTCTTGTAACCGGAGAGTATATAGGAGGGGTATAAACCCTTGGTAAAAAACAAAGGAGGCAATAAAAAAATCTGTTTGCCGTACCGACTGTTTTCCCGTTGCTCCGTCAATTTTTTCTTTTCCGATTAGGGCAGTACCGTTTATAGGACGTATTTTGCAGAAGCGGATTGAAGCATACCAAAAAATATATGATGATACATCGCTTTTGGCACTTCTTTTGACATAGTAAAGCACCTCACTTGTTAGACAGTGTAGTACACTATCTAACAAGTGAGGTGCTGTTCATATGCGGAAAACGCTTTATTCCTTTTTTATCCTTTTTCTATTGGAAGCCACTTTAATACGCTTTGGATTTTTTCATCCCAACAGCTCCACATATGATCGCCCGGCGACTCTTCATATGTCAGATCATATCCAAGCTTTTGCAAATGATCACGCATTCTGACATTCTGTGCATAAAGAAAATCTTCTGTCCCGCACCACATATAAAGTTTCGGCAATATTTTTCCGGACTCTTTTAGCCGCTTTGATACGGCAAACAAATCGTTATCACTGCCCGGGACATCTTCCGCTTTTCCGAAAATCTGCCCCCAAATCGGCGCCTCATTGATCTGGCAGCACTCTGCTGCATCCAGACCGCCTGAAAGCGATGCAACCGCAGCAAATCGGTCGGGACAGCGCAGCCCAAGCTTAAAAGCACCGTATCCTCCCATAGACAAACCTGCCGCAAACGTATCTTCCCGCCGGTCCGACATGTTATGGAAGAAAGAACGGCATTTTTTCGGAAGTTCCTCCGAAATAAACGTCCAATAGCGATTTCCCTGCGCCATATCGGTATACCAGCCAAGATGGGTTGTCGGCATGACAACCGCAAGCCCCATATCACTTACATATCGTTCAATTGACGTACGTCTCTGCCAAATGGTATGGTCATCACTCATACCGTGCAGCAAATATAATGTAGGGTACGGCTTATCCGAGGCTACTCCCTCCATCCCAATCTGGCCAGCTGTTTGTTCCGGCAAAATTACATCCATTGACGTCGCCATTCCAAGTACGTCGGAGAAAAAATTGACATGTAGCAGCGCCATCTTCCAAATCCCCTTTCTTTGCATTCTTAGCTTAAAAATGTGCCGAAAGCGTTCAAATAGAACAGCAACCGGCCCTTTGACCCTTTTCCCTATATGTTATTGCAATCCTAATAGATTAGACCCATCCGATAAAGCAAGTGTGTACCGACACAACAAAGCCGTTCTTTCCGTACTATAAAAGCCGTTGCGCGATGTGGCCTTAGGAACGAAGCCTGTACACGAAATACGATGCATCCCATATAAGCATATCCCCACCAAGACTCCTCGGCTTAAACTCCGATAAACGGTAAACTGTATTTCCTTAAAAGAAAGCACCTGTATAGGGCAGCCTTCTTCCTATCGATACGCCGATTCTATGAAGGACGCTCTAAATATACTTGCCGCTCTTAAACAACGCAAAAATCTGCACGCAGCGGCAAATCTCCCGCATGGGGCCCAGCTAAAACAGAGAAGCTGCCTTTTTCCACTACCCAATGATACGTTGCATCCAATAACCTAAGCTCTTTAAATCCCAATTTAAAATGGACGGTTTTGGTTTCGCCAGCTTGCAGCTCCACCCTTTCAAACCCCTTCAATTCTATAATTGGTCGAACGACCGACGTATAATGGTCGTCTACATAAATTTGAGCGACAGTAGCACCTGCACAAGAACCCGTATTGGTGACATCAAGGCTAACCTCAATCTCTCCATCTGCGGGAATTTCCGAAGCTGATAACTTTATATTGTTAAACGCAAATGTCGTATAAGACAAACCATATCCGAAGGGATAAAGCGGATTCCAATCCATTTCGACATATTTCCGTCCGCCTGCTGGTTTACGCGAATAATGGCAAGGGATCTGTCCAACGGAACGAGGGTAGCTCATCGTGAGATGTCCTGATGGATTGATATCGCCAAACAGGATCTGTGCCACTGCAAGGCCGCCCTTTTCCCCGTTGAAGCCAGCCTGCAAAATTGCCGGTATATGCTGATCTTCCCATACGCAAGAAACAGGGCGCCCGGTATTCATCACAAGCACGACAGGTGTGCCTGTCTCATAAACCGCCTTCAAAAAGTCAAGCTGTTTTCCCGGCAGGTCAAGTGTTGTACGGTCAAAATTCTCACCCGATGTCTCGGTTGAATCGCCAAGCGCTACAATTGCCACGTCGCTTTCTTTTGCCAACTGGACGGCGCGGTCTATGGTCTCTTCGCCGTGGTCATACCCCAAAATAACACGGACACCACGTGCGTCATTGCGGAACTCCACACAGACATCGTATTTTTTCCCGCTTTGGAACGAAAACGGCACCATTTGATTGGCGTCCTTTTCCTCCCATCCGTCAATCAATAATTTGCCGTCAATATAAAGACGCATACTGTCCGGACTTGAAAGGCCGATACGCCCTTCAAAATTTTTCGGGCTGCGCATGGTTCCTGTCCAACGGACACAAAACTGTTTAGAATCGACTGCATCATCCGGCTTGTGGTAAATCCAGTTGAAATTAATTTCTTTATCAAGGCGTGTTAAAACCGGGTCGCCCGAAAAATCAGGCCCATTAAAATATTCCCCAGTAAAACCATAATCAATTTCTTGGATTCCTGCCTCCGGACGCGGCTTTGCATTGATCCACCAGCGCTCAATTGGTTTTATCTCCGCACCAAGGATATTGCAGCCTTTATCATATACAACCTCAGTTTCCGGGGAAACCACTTCTTTAATTCCATCAAGAAGCGTATAGGCGTGATATTCCGGCTCCACACAATAATCGCCCATCACCGGCGTGTTGGCATTGGGGCCTAAAACTGCAATTTTTCTAATCGTTTTGGAGAGCGGAAGCATTTGGTTTTCATTTTTCAAGAGAACCGCTGTTTTCTGCGCAATTTCGAGTGCCTTTGCCTGATGGGCCTTACAATGCACTACCTTTTTCTCCAGATTTTCATCGACATAAGGATTTTCAAACAGGCCAAGCATAAACTTTACACGAAGCATGCGGGAAACAGAAGTATCCAGATCCTCCATTGTAATCCTGCCTTCATCTAAAAGTTCTTTCATAAGGCGCCGGTATTCTTCATGTGAGTAGTCTGCAAACTGAACGTCTACGCCGGCTTTTACTGCCTTACAAAGTGCCTCTTTGGGGGTCGCGGCAGAATGATGCGCGGTATGCTGCATAATAATTGCCGTCATATCTGCGCGCACAAACCCCGGCATACCATATTTTCCGCGCAGCACATCAGTCAAGATTTCCCGGTCGGACACCACAGGGATCCCATCGATTGAGTTATAAGAACACATCGTGTTGGTTGCTTTTCCTTCAACAAAAGCTTCCTCAAATACTGGCATGCAGTAAGAAAAGACGTCATGCCGCCCCATTGTAGTAGGAGCACAGTTTAAGCCGCCAATCGGATTGCCATAGCCGGTATAATGCTTTAACTCCGACAAAACGGTATTATCTGCGGTCAGATCGTCCCCTTGTAAGCCTTTCACTACTGCTGCGCCAAGTTTTGAGGAAAGATACGTGTCTTCACCGTAAGTTTCCTCCGTCCTGCCCCAACGGGGGTCGCGCGCCAAATCAAGAACAGGCGCAAACACCTCACAAATATTTTTAGCCCGCGTTTCTGTCGCAATAGCACGGCCCATGTCATAACACAGGCCGGGGTCAAACGCGCTTGAAAGCGTTAGCTGCTGAGGAAAAATTGTACAATCCGGGCGATGCAAACCATGAAGCGCTTCTTCATGGATAAAATACGGAATCCCAAGCCGGGTATGCTCTTTGGCGTAACGCTGCAGCGCGTTATACACTCTGGCGTCACCGCAACGTTTATTTAACTTTTCCCGACATTCACTCCGAAGCGGTTCCTCAATTTTTTCCCAATCAATATGCATAATATCCTGATCCAGCTGATCCAACTTCTCATCTATGGTCATGCGGGACAAGAGATCCTGAACCCGTTCCTCAATCGAAGCATTTTTATCCTGATAAACCATAGCTATCCTCCTGACCGATTAAGCAGAATTTTTCTGTTCACAGTATACCATACACTTTGCCTTTTTCAACCGTGCCGCCGCACTTTTTTTAAAAAATCAAAATAGCTGAATCATGTCAATATAGCAGATTTCACATTTCTGCTATACTTTTTTTAGAAGCTCGCGCAACGTCGTAACAGCTTCTAACACCCGAAGCTGTTCCTCTTCTGAAAGTGTTGACAGCCGTCCGGCCAGATGTGAAACAACCGTTTTTTGCATATTATCTAAAAAGTCTATCCCTTCCTGGCTCAAAGAAAGATAGACACGGCGTCTGTCTTTATCATCTGTCGTCCGAATCAAAAAGCCCCGCTCATATAGTGTGGAAAGCGCAACAGACAGCTGCGGACGGGAAACATCCATTTCTTGTGAAAGCGCCGAAAGCGTATATTTAGTATTGTTTCGCAGAAGAAGCAAAATTCGAAGATGCATTGCCGGGATCAAATCTGCCGCCAGCTTAAAAAAAGGCCTTGAAAGCTGCCGGTCAAATTCCGGTGTAAAGGAAAGGAGCGCCCCACAAAGTTGCTCTTGCCTGTTCATAAAAAATTCACTGCCCTTCTGTAAATTCGTCAAAGGTTTATGGTAAAATGAAAAACAATTTAGGTTTATTAACATTTAATAAATCTAATCTTATAAAAACAGTATAGCGGACTTTGCGCCGTTTTGTCAACACTGGAAAGGGGAAAATGAAGATGTCAAAACTCGAGAAAATTAAAGATGCTGTGGAAAAAAAGAAAATTAAAAAAGTTGCAAAATTTACAGACGACGCTGATAGTGAAGTTCGTGCGGCTGCTTTTGAAGCCCTTGGCGAATTCCCAGGTGATGAATACGCTCTTGAAATTTGCCAGAATACGATCCGCGACAATGATCCCGCAGTTCGTCTTGCCGTTGCCAAGGCTTTAAAGAAGATCGGCAACGATCATGTTGTAGAAGCATTGCGGCACCAAATGCTGCATGAAACCGATGAAGCTCTTAAAAAAGCTTTTGAGGATGCTATGGATGCATGCAGGGAGCGTCGCTTCTAATTTTCACTTATTTCCTTCCATGATGAAAGAAACCATAAAAAGGAAAGCAGGACTTTAATCGTCCTGCTTTCCTTTTTATGTATAACCAAAGAAAAAACGTGCAGACTATTTCCTGACAGGAGGAATGGTCTTGCATTTATTAAAATTCAAGCGGATCCTCAGGCTTTTCTTGATTGGTGCAATCGGTTATACCTTGCTTGAAATAATATGGCGCGGCCACACACATTGGACGATGAGTCTTACCGGGGGCGTTTGCTTTATCTTGATTTACTTTATTTGGCGCCGCCTCCGATTTGCACCGTGGTACCGTATCTGTTTGTGCTGTGCAGCTGCCGTCACCGGGGTGGAATTTGCCGTAGGCTGTATTGTAAATTTGCTTTTGGGGTGGAATGTATGGAATTACGAGCAGATGCCGCTGCATCTGTTCGGCCAGATTTGCCCTCTGTTCAGTATACTTTGGTTTTTCCTTTCCGCGCTTTTGCTGCCCTTGTGCCGCCTGCTCAAGAAAAAGGGAATCTGCTGAAAAAAGCCCATCTCGTTTAAAACGGGATGGGCTTTGCTTTAACCATGAAATATACTTTACAGAAGTTCTTTTTTCAAATAAGGGCTGAGGCGGGCTGTCATTGCTCTCGGTACGGACGCCGAAATCTGCGTCCCGAAATCGGTGTATACGAGTGAATGAATTTGTCCATTCTGACGGATTGCAGATAGCAGAGCTCCCTCCGAATAGGGCAGCATCAAATCAAGCGGTATCATACGCTCGGAAAGGAACGTTTCCATCTGTGCGAGCAATAAATCCATCCCTTCCCCCGTTTTAGCAGAAACACACACAACTCCTTTCGCTGCACGCGGACGCATAGCAGGCGGAACCAAATCACATTTGTTATAAACCGTGACCGTTGGAATGTCTGCACCGCCTATTGAATACAGCAGATTTTCTGCAACCTGTTTCTGTTCGGCTGTATCCGGATTGGAAAGGTCACAAACATGCAGGATATAATCTGCTTGTACCGCCTCTTCCAGTGTTGATTCAAAGGCGCTGATTAATTGGTGCGGAAGCCTCCGCAGCAGCCCCACCGTATCTACCAATATGACTTTTTGTCCGCTTGGCAAAATGAGTTCACGTGCCATTGGATCAAGTGTTGCAAAAAGTTGGTTTTTCGTATATGCATTCGCCCCAGTGAGGGCATTTAAAAGAGTAGACTTTCCCGCATTTGTGTATCCTACCAGAGCGAAAAGGGGAATTTTATTTTTCTTTCTTCTTTGCCGCCGATCTTCACGGCGCTTTGATAAAAGCGTCAACTCCTGCGATAGTGTCTCTATCCGCCGTCTGATGTGGCGCCTGTCACTTTCCAGCTTAGTTTCTCCCGGTCCGCGCGTGCCAATGCCGCCGCCTTGCCGGGAAAGCCTTTTTCCTATCCCTGATAGACGCGGCAGCAGATATTTTTGCTGCGCCAGCTCAACTTGGACTTTTCCTTCATTAGATCGGGCGTGTTGTGCAAAGATGTCGAGTATCAGCATCGTACGGTCAATGACGTCCAATCCGGTTCGTTCTTCAATATTTCGAAGCTGCACGCCGCTTAATTCATCATCCACGATGAGAAGCTCTGCATCGAGCAGACGCGCGGCTTTTTGGATTTCGCTAAGCTTCCCTTCTCCAAAATATGTGCCGCTATTTACTTTGGGCATCTTTTGCACGATTTGTGCCACTGCCTCCGCTCCAGCGGTTTTTGCTAATTCCTCCAGTTCGCACATTGAATTCTCAGCATCGAATACCCCAGTATCGACGGATGCAAGAATAGCTTTTTGTTTATTTTCTTTTGTATTATACAATATGTATTCTCGCCTTTCCAAAAATTCTTCTTTTACGCTTATTATATCTTTAAGCAAAACAAATGTCTATATCCTAAAACCAAGATGCTACAAAAACGACCCCCGAAAGCAGCGCAACGCCGGGCGGCCCTAACACGGCCGATGCCGTGCCTGTCATAAGGTTCACAGGCAGGGATATCCCCGCCTGTGAAAGCAAATAAGATACCGGGAACAATGCAAGAAGGCCCGTACAGACATTAAAGCAGATTCCAACAAGTTTTTTCTTTTTCTTATGCCATATTATGATTTCTATAAGAAACAGAAAAATGATAATTGCAGCTATATACCATTCTGTCAAAAAAGCAACCCCTTTTAAAATGCACGTATTTTTTCGCGTTTCGCCTTTTTAATCAAATAAGAGTAACGCCGTTCCAATGAACTCAGTTCGAGTGCATACGTGTCAATCAAATCAAAATCGGTTTCTAAGTCAAAACAGCTTTGCAGAGCGCGGATTCTTCCTTGCAAGTCTTTTATTTCTGCTAAAAATTCCTCTCTTTTTTTCTGCTCAATTTCTTCTTGTGTCTTTTCCCCTTTTAGAATACGCAGGCGAGCAGCAGAAAATGACGATAGACGTTGCAGTATACCCTCCATAATAATCCCTCCAAGTTATGATATGCAAAGCATTGGCATTTTCATCCTGAAATATTCATTAAGGCTATTTATTTTTTATTTAAAAAAATCATGTAATTCCATTCTATTCTATAAAGGAATTGCATATAATAAACGGCAGATAAATTGTTAAAGGGAGCGGTTAAACATGAAGGTCATACATATTGCAGAACAATACTGCCAGCAATGCAAAAAGGAGGTGGGGATTGAGTATACCCATTATCCAAACGGTAAAAAAGAACGGCGATGCCTCTCTCACTTTTGTGAAACGGAACCTCTTCCTACATCGGTATGCCGTCTGACAGGAAAGAAAATCCCTGCAAAAGAAAGAAGTGTAGGATAAGATCTCTTTTTCGAAAATACAGCTTTGTGGAATCAGTCTAATATCTTTCCGTTTTGTTCTGCATGCAAAGCAATACAAAATGAACAATAGAGAGGAGCCCAAAACAGGCTTCTCTCTATTGCGTTATATCGGTTCTGTTTCTGCTTTTTAAAGAAAGTTTATGTCTTCCATCTTCTGACGTTCATATTCTGCATACGAATAGAGGAGATTGGGGCCCGCTCAGTTTTTCTGCATGCACCGTACTGTCACAGAAAATTTTTCATTCCCCGGCATTTTTCCCGAACAGCATGTTACAGTGGAAAAGCCCATAGATTCATAAAAGGAAATTGCAGGTAAATTTCCTTCCAGCACTTCAATACAAATCGGCCTCTGCTTTACCTGCTCCATTACATATTGGATCAAAGCCCTGCCGATTCCCTTTCTCATATATGCAGGATCGATATAAAGCCATGCCAATTCCCTATCTTGATATGCTGCAAAGCCGCATACTTCTCCCTCCAGCACGGCAACCACTACAGTATAATCAAAAAGTCCTTCAGCAGGAGCTGCAATATCCAAGGGCAGGAAAGCTTCATCCAATCCAGCATAATGCAGTTCTATTCTGCGTGCACTGTCATGGATAGCTGAAAGACTGGTCCAATCTGTTGTTTGGTATGGCCGTATGGTAATATGTTTCACGACAATCCTCCTTTTGCAATATTATCCATCCTATTGTTTATAAAGAATCGCAGAGAATGTAATTTTATCGAAAGTTTTGTTTATCTTATTGTTCTTCTATTTATGGATTAGTATATCATAAGAAAAGAAATATGACAAACGGCTTTTTTCTATATATATTTTATCAAAACAGTTGACAAATTTATATTTTATCTATTACTATATGATTGTAGCTAAGGTAACCGGAACATTATCCCAAGATCTTGTTGCATGTGAGTCGGCCAATCTAGCAAGCAGCAGTTCTTTTTTCTCTCTGATTCAGACTGTGAGGTTGTTTTTATGCTTACTAAAAAACAGGTCATGGCGCTCGTCAGTTTTTTTAACCGGTACATGCGCTTTGATTCTTTCCAATTCTTTTTTTAATAAGGTGGAGTATACAAACGGATCTTACTCCTATAGGATTGGTATGCCGTTCTCATGGCTTACCTTTTATTCGGATGAGCAAAAATACACCGTTTGCTCCTGCTTTTATAGCGGAAACAAAGGTGTCAATGTATCGATTTTAGGTTGGCTTTTGAGTTTAGGGATATATGCCCTTTTAGGCTGGTGTGTATATCTGTTGCTTAAACGTTTCTGGAAGCCCCGTCCGACAAAAGAACAAAGATAACAGACCTGCCCTTTATAAAAGGCTTCTCTCAGGCTAAGCTGCCTTAGGACAGGAGGATAGAGAAATCCCTTTTACTTTTAAGATAGAAAGTTTGCGTTTTTAGCAGGAGCAACATAGCAAATACAGTGCCGTTCTCATTTTATTGGGTGTATCAGATACGGACATTTTAATCTTTCCTATATTAAGATTCTCCTTGATGCAGGATAATCCTGCATCAAGGAGAATCTTATTTTTTAATTTTCCTCTTGTTCGACTATTTTTCTTCCCATTAAGACACCCATGGCAGATGCCATCATTAAACCGCGGGTCCAGCCACTCGAATCTCCAAGGCAGTAGAGTCCTTTTATATTGGTTCGCAGATCGGCGTCCATCTTGATGCGGTTGCTGTAAAATTTTAATTCCGGCGAATATAGAAGAGTTTCAGCGGCCGCAAAGCCGGGAACGACCAGATCGACAGCTTCTATAAAGTGAATAATGTTCGTCATCGCGCGGTATGGCATTGCAGCCGTAATATCGCCTGCTACGGCGTCGGATAATGTGGGCCGTATATTAGAGCGAGACAACTCCTTTTCCCATGTGCGTTTGCCGTCCAAAATATCACCAAACCGTTGAACAAGGATTTGTCCGGCTCCCAGCATATTTGTCAATTCCCCTACTTTCTGCGCATAGGCAATCGGTTGATTGAACGGTTCATTGAAATTATGGGAGCAAAGAATTGCCAGGTTGGTATTCTCCGATTTCTTTTCTTTAAAGGAATGTCCGTTAACAACAGCTAGATTATTATCATAGTTTTCTCGACTTACAAAACCGCCTGGGTTTTGACAAAATGTACGGACTTTATTTTTAAACGGTTTGGGATATCCAATGAGCTTCGATTCATACAAGACATTGTTTACCTGTTCCATGATCTCATTGCGTACTTCTACACGCACCCCAATATCAACTGTTCCCGGAAGGTGCTCTACGCCATGCGCTTCGCACCGGCTTTCAAGCCATTCGGCTCCGCGGCGGCCTGCTGCAACAATTGTATAGCTTGCATAAATTTCAGTGTCTTTTCCTTTTCGTGAGATATAGCCTCCTATGCATTTGTTCTCTTCTAAGATCAGATCCCGGCATTCGCTTTCAAACAGGATCTCAACGCCCTTGCTGATTAAATACTGTTCAATAGAAAAGTATATCTCTTGTGCTTTTTCTGTTCCAAGATGGCGGATGGGGCAGTCAACCAGTTTAAGCCCAGCCATAATCGCTCGTTTGCGTATAGCCTTTATTTCCTCTGTATACTGTATACCTTCTACTTTGGTATCTGCACCAAAAGAGAGATAAATTTGATCTGTATAATGGATTAGATCCTGCGCTTTATCTGTCCCGATCAGTTCTGGAAGATCTCCTCCCACTTCACAGCTTAGGGAGAGCTTTCCGTCCGAAAAAGCACCTGCTCCCGAAAATCCTGTTGTGATATGACAAGGAGCGCATTGCATACAATGCCCTGTTGCTGCTTTTGGGCATTTCCTTTTTTCAATCGCTTTTCCTTTTTCAACAATTATGATCTGTTTCCTGCTTTCCTTTTTTAACAGCTCCAATGCAGTGAAAATGCCGGCCGGTCCGGCTCCAATAATTAAAATATCGCACTTCATGTTGTTTTCCTCCTCTATCCTTTTTATTCTAAGTATTTTATCATTACGGTTCAGCATAAAAATATGTATTTTTTTAAGGAAACATGCATTTGTTCTTCTATCCTTTTTTCTATTTCTAAAAATAAAGGAAAGCCGCCTTTACAGCTGGCTATCGTTTTCTGTGCTGAAAACCGTTATAGTCAGCCGTAAGGCGGCCGGTAGAAACGTTCACCCGTTTTGTGAACTTATATAACGTATAGATGGTATTACACAAATTAGACGTGCGCGCAGTCCTGCTTTATTGAGAAAACAAACTGTTTTCTCAATAAAGTTTTCCACACACTCATCCGTTTGATGTTGAATTTTTTGCTCTGTACTTGCAATGCATGCTTATTTTTTCCCGATACAATCAACGCCGAGATATTTGCGCAATACCTCCGGAACCGTAACAGAACCATCTGCATTTTGATATTGTTCAACAATAGCTGGTATTACGCGGCTGGTTGCAAGGCCGGATGCATTCAGTGTATGCACAAAATGCAGCTTTTTATCTTCCCCGCGATACCGAATATTTCCCCGGCGGGCTTGATAGTCATGTGCGTTGGATGCAGAGCTGACCTCTTTATATATCCCCATACTGGGAATCCACACTTCAATATCATACGTACGCGCCATAGAAAATGAAACATCCCCTGCTGCGAGCTTTGAAACGCGATGATGCAAGCCAAGCTTTTGCACCAGGCGCTCTGCCTTTCCTACCAGTTCTTCAAAAGCTGCTTCCGAACCATCCTCTGTGGTATACTGCACCATTTCAACTTTATTGAATTGATGCCCGCGGATCATACCGCGTTCCTCTGAGCGATAACTTCCCGCTTCGCGCCGATAGCACGGCGTATATGCTATATATTTGCGCGGCAATTCATCCATTGTTAAAATTTCATCCCGATGAAGGTTGACAAGCGCGGTCTCAGCAGTTGGCAGCATAAATTTGGCAACCTCGCTGGTAGGATTCGTGATTTTATATACTTCGTCACCAAATTTTGGAAATTGCCCTGCCGTATAGCCGCATTCATAATTGAGCATATGCGGAGGAAGGACAAATTCATATCCATCGGCAATATGTTCTTCAATGAAGAAATTTAGCAGGGCCCATTCCAGCCGTGCGCCCCATCCCCGATATACCCATGAACCAGCTCCAGCCAGTTTTGCTCCTCGCTCATAATCAATAAGTCCTAAAGACTCGCAAAGTTCAACATGATTTTTTGGTGTAAAGTCAAACTTAGGCACTTCTTTAAAATAGCGAAGTGCTACATTATTCTCTTTTCCGCCGGCAGCCAGATCTTCATCCGGTATATTTGCAAGGCTTAGCAGCAAAGATCTTTGTTGTTCTTCCAACTCGGAAACTTTTGCTGCGCTTTCTGTGATCTCGGTTGAAAGCTCTTTCATTTTTGCAAGAATTGGCGCAATGTCTTCCCCCGACTTTTTTAATAGCGGAATTTTTTTGCTAACGCTATTTTGTTCACTTTTCATTTGATCGGTTTGAGTAGAGAGTTTACGGCGTTCTATATCAATTTTTAAAATGTCGTCTACTACAGAATCCAGATCTAAGCAACGCTTTTTCATTGCCGCTTTTATTTCTTCTGGATTCTCCCGAATCTTCTTGATATCCAACATGATTTTGATTCCTCCTGCAACAATACAATCTTTTTATTTAAGCAAAGCTAAACGCTCTGCAATATCCGCCAATTCTTCTTTGCTGTAAAATGCGATCTCGATTTTGCCGCCATTTTCGTTTCCTGTTATCTTTATTTTCCGATGCAATTCTTCGCGCAGCGCAATTTCCATTTCATCAAAATAGCTATCCCGAAAAGCGGCTTTCTTTACAGACGTATCCGTTTTGCTTTTCTTTTTCGCCATTTTTTCTATCTCTCGTACATTGAGACCCTGCCGCACGGCGTATTCCGCTGCTTCGCACATTTGTTCTTCGTTATCCATGGCCAATATCGCCCGGGCGTGGCCTGCAGAAAGCGCGCCGGATGCTACAAACTCTCGGACTTGCGACGGCAGATTCAAAAGCCGGAGTGTATTGGCTATTGCCGACCGGGATTTTCCAACGCTTTTTGCAACTTCGGCCTGTGTCATCCCATACGTTTCCATCAGCTCATGATAACCTGCGGCTTCTTCCATAGCATTGAGGTTTTCTCTCTGCAGATTTTCAATCAGGGCAAGCTCCATTGTTTCCTGATCATCAAAATCGCGGATAATAACAGGAACCGCTGTTAATCCAGCCATACGGCTCGCTCGCCAGCGTCTCTCTCCTGCTACAATTTGATAGCCGCCTTCTGGGATTGGACGTACCAAAAGCGGCTGCAGAAGCCCATGTTCCCGTATAGAATCTGCAAGTTCTTGCAATGCAGTATCGTCAAATGCTTTTCTTGGCTGATTTCGATTGGGTTCTATCTCACTGATTGCCACTGTTTCTGGAGCGTTCTCATCTGAAGACGGCGTATTATCCATAAAAAGGGCGTCTAAACCCTTTCCAAGTCCTTTTCTGACTGCCATCACTTCGCCTCCTTATTTCGCTTCAAAAATTCTTTCGTCAGCTCTAAATAGGCTTTTGTCCCTGTTGATGATTTATCATAATAATAAACCGGCTGTCCATAGCTTGGTGCTTCGGATAAACGGACATTACGTGGTATAGTCGTTTTATACACTCGGTTTCCATAATATTTTTTTACTTCCTCCAGCACCTGCGCAGTGAGATTTAATCTGCCGTCATACATAGTAAGAAGCACTCCCTCTATTTCAATTGTTGGGTTATAGCGCTTTTTAACCTGACGTACAGTAGCCATCAATTGCGAAAGTCCTTCTAACGCATAATACTCACATTGAATTGGGATAAAAAGCGTATCGCATGCTGTTAATGCATTCAATGTAATTAAGCCTAATGAAGGCGGACAATCTATTAAAATATAGTCATACTGCTCTTTCAACGCAACTATTGCTTTTTTTAAAACATATACCCGTTCTTCCATATCGACCAGTTCTATTTCAGCGCCTGCTAATTGAATATTGGAGGGGATCATATCAAGATTTTTAAATTTGGTTTTTACTATGGCTTCTTGTGCTTTTGCTTCTCCAGTTATAAGCTCATAAGAAGACGCTTCAACGTTCCGTTTATTGATTCCGACGCCGCTTGTCGCATTTCCCTGCGGATCAATATCAATAAGGAGTGCTTTTTTCTTAGATAGCCCAATGCCGGCAGCAAGATTTACTGTAGTGGTTGTTTTTCCGACGCCGCCTTTCTGATTTGCAACAGCTATGATTTTTCCCACCTGGCATGCCCCCTTTCTTTTTTCTAAGTTTTCTATTCTGATAGCAGCTTAAAATATTCTGTGGTCTTTTCCTTTATTGCCGTTCACATTATAGCACACTTTCTTTTAATTGAAAAGGTAATTCCTTTAAAATGTTTCACATGAAACATTTTGTCCTGCTAATTTGTGTTTCACGTGAAACACAAGTTAGTAAGCATCTCTATTCTGCATCTTCACAACGCTTGTAGATGCTATTTAAAACAAAAAGCAGAGGATATAATCCTCTGCTTTTTGTCGGCTTGGGGAATGGTGTCTTTTATATTTTAAGGTTTACCCTTAAAATCAAATAGGAATCCGGATAACATATTCAATGCAGTTATCATGTTCTGTCTTGTTCACATCAACATCAAGGCCGCTTTCCTTCATTAAAGATACGGCACGATTTACAGTATTCGCAAAGAGACGGATATCTTTTATAATCGGGCGCTTCTTCATTTTACGTGGCTGTGCGTCCTCGGGTAAAGACTGGACCATTTTTATCACCATACGCTCCGTTTCGTCTGCTGACAGATGATGCTCAGATAAACGGGCGACAGCCTGCTTAAATAGATCTGTGCCGGCGAGGGGCAAAAGTGCCCGGGCATGGCGTTCGGGTATTTGATTCTCAATTAATCTTTCAGCTTCTTCTTTTGAAAAACGCAAAAGCCGGATTTTATTTGCAATTGTCGGTTGAGCACGGCCCAATTTTTCTCCCACTTCCTGCTGTGAGATTCCCCATTCTGTCATAAGGCTTTTAATCGCTGCGGCTTCTTCAAAGTAATTGAGATTCTGCCGCTCTATATTTTCAATTAGAGCAAAAAGAGCCGCCTGCCGATCAGAAGTGTTCAAAATAATACAGGGCGCTTCACGGATTTCTGCATATTTCAGAGCGCGCAATCGCCGCTCTCCAGAAATTAAAACATAGCGGCCGGTGTCTTTGTTTCTCCGGACAGTCAAGGGTTGTAATAGCCCATTTTTCTGTATGCTCTCTGCCAATGAAGCAATTTCTTCCTCATCAAAATGAACGCGAGGCTGCGCTGGATTCGGATCAATTTTCCAAGTAAGAATTGATACGACCCGATTTACCGTTTTCGGCGGCTGAGAAAAAGTTTTCAACAAAAACACCCCCATGCTGTTTAATAACCTGCTTGTCCGATGGTTAAATTATAGCACAAGGACAACAAAACTTCCAGTATTTTCTATCGACATTTTTCTATAGTATTCGACACAAAAAATGCTAATTTAACGGCTGCTTCTTTATTTTAGCGGTATTCCTTGGATATTTCGTCGAGGTATGCGATATTTTCCTAATTAAAATAAGGGTACGATCACCAACATCGCCCAGCTTATATTCCACAACACGTTCCACTTTTCCTCCAAGTATACCTATCGCTTTTTGAGCCTCCGACAATTCTGTACGGACATCCGGTCCCTTTAAGGCAATAAAAACACCGTCTTTTTTTACAAAAGGAAGGCAATATTCGCTCAATTCACGCAGATGTGCTACAGCACGTGCCGTCACAATATCAAATTGCTCCCTTAACGATGCCAATTTTCCTCCTTCTTCAGCTCGCATGTGAAGGCATTTCGCTGTTATCCCTAATTCCTTGCAAAGTTCGGAGAGGAATACAACCCTTTTATTCAAGCTGTCCAACAATGTCAATTTCAAGTCGGGACGCAATATCGTACATGGCACAGAAGGAAAACCTGCACCGGTCCCAACATCAAGAAATGCCGCTTTGTTTGGAAAGGGAAAATAGCGTAGCAAGAGTGCGCTGTCAAGGAAATGCTTCAGCAAAATTTCATCCGGGTCTGTAATTGCAGTCAAATTGATCTTCTCATTCCATTCTAAAAGCATTTCAGCATACCGATTGAATTGATCAAGCTGTGCCGCATCAGCAAAAATGCCTTGCTCCTCTAAAAGCAATTTTAATTTCTCAGTCTGGATCATACTTTTCCCTCCTTTTGTTGCAGCCATATCAATAAGACCGAAACATCTGCCGGGCTTACACCTGATATCCGCGAAGCCTGTCCAATATTTATGGGGCGAATCTTCTGTAATTTCTCTCTTGCTTCTAAACTAAGCCCGTTTATTTTTTCATAATCTAAATTTACCGGCAACCGCTTTGCCTCTAACCGTCGCATCTGTTCAACTTGTGCCAACTGCTTTTGAATATATCCAGCATATTTGATTTCGATAGCCACTTCTTCACGTACCGCATAAGGCAAAAGCGGTGCTGAAGCATCAAACTGTATCACATTTTCATAGGAAAGCTGCGGCCTACGAAGCAAGTCAGCGATATGTGTACCGGTCGAAATCGGGGATGTTCCACGTGAAACAAGCATATCATTTAAAGCTTTGCTCGGAGGAAGCGTTTGTTTTTCCAAACGCGCAATCTCTTGTTCAATTTGTTTCATTTTCGCTTCAAAACGTGCATACCGCTCTTCGGAAATCAATCCTATATCATATCCAAGCGGCGTCAACCTTTTATCTGCATTATCCTGCCTTAAAATTAAACGGTATTCACTCCTTGAAGTCATCATACGATAGGGATCGGAACATCCTTTAACTGTCAAATCATCGATTAAAGTCCCGATATAAGAACTTGCCCTATCTAATATAACAGGCTCTTTGCCTAAAATACTTCTTGCTGCATTGATGCCGGCAATCAATCCTTGTGCCGCAGCTTCCTCATAACCAGACGTACCATTAAACTGCCCCGCACCATATAAACCAGGAACCGCTTTAAATTCTAAAGTTGGCATAAGCTCTAACGGGTCACAGCAATCATATTCAATTGCATAAGCGTTCCGCATTATTTCTGCATGCTCAAACCCTTCAATCGTCCGAATAAACGCTAACTGAACATCCTCCGGAAGGGAAGAAGACATTCCCTGCATATACATCTCTTCCGTATCTTCGCCCATTGGCTCCAAAAAAAGCTGATGGCGGGGCTTGTCAGAAAAACGTACAACTTTATCTTCAAAGCTCGGACAATAACGCGGACCGATTGCCTCAATTCTTCCGCTGTATATCGGAGAACGGTGCAAGTTTTCCCGGATAATTTCATGTGTCTTTTCATTTGTATATCCCATATAACAAACCACTTTATTGTAAAGCGGACCTTCTGTTTCAAAAGAAAACGGGACAACCGGGGTATCGCCCTCCTGCACTGTAAGCTTAGAAAAATCTATGCTTCTTCGATTTAGACGGCAAGGCGTTCCGGTTTTAAAACGGCGTATTGTAATGCCTAAGGTTTTCAGCATATCTGTAAGCCCAACACTTGGTGCCACAGCATCAGGCCCGCTGGAATAGGAAACTTCACCGACATGTATCATACCTCTTTGATACGTCCCAGTGCAAATAATAGCCGCCTTTACAGTATAATGTGCAAAAAGACGCGTAACCACTCCATTAATCCTGCCTTCCGCATCACAGGTAACGGAGACAACCTCATCCTGTTTCAGCCATAAATTTTCCTGATGCTCTAAAACAGATTTCATATAAGCATGGTATGCACGGCGGTCACTTTGTACGCGTAAGCTGTGCACTGCCGGCCCTTTTCCTCTGTTCAGCATACGGCTCTGCAAAAAGGTAGCATCCGCAGCTTTCGCCATCTCTCCCCCAAGGGCATCAATTTCTCGAACAAGATGGCCTTTTGCCGTGCCTCCAATTGAAGGATTACAAGGCATATTGGCAATGGTATCCAAAGACAAGGTAAAAAGAATCGTCCGCATTCCAAGCCGTGCAGAAGCCAGCGCCGCTTCTACACCTGCATGACCCGCACCGATAACCGCAATATCATACTCTCCCATTTCATATATCACAGCGATTCCGCCTTTCTTATTTTCCTACACAAAAGTTTGAAAAGACGGAATCAACAACAGCATCCGTCACCTTTTCTCCTGTTATTTCCATCAATGCATCTATTGCATCCTCAATCAATACTGTTACCGCATCAAAAGTCATCCCGTTTTTTACTTCACAGATTACCTGTTTTAAAGACGATGCAGCCCGCTGCGTACAAATCCTTTGCCTTTCATTTAAAAGCATTGGTGCAAAAGGATCCACCCCGGAAAGGTTTAATGCAAGACGTATTTCCCTTTCCAAAACATTAAGAGAAGAAGGATCATTCGCAGAAAGCACAACAACATGCTCAAAAACTTGGGCAATGCGTTCGGCATCTGTAATTATTGGAAGGTCGCTTTTGTTGATCACTGCAACAGAAGTTTGCTCACCAGCAGATAAAATCATCTCATCCTCAGAAGACCATTTTGTTGACCCATCAAAAACAGCTAAAACCAAAGCTGCCTGCTCCATCCGCTGTTTTGCAAGAGAAATTCCGATCTGCTCTACTGTATCCGTTGTCTCGCGTATTCCAGCCGTATCTGAAACCCGTAAGATCAAATCTCCCAATCTCACAGTTTCCTCTACAATGTCGCGTGTCGTCCCGGCAATATCCGTTACAATACTTCTTTCACATCTTGAGAGCAGATTCATCAAGGTAGACTTTCCGACATTGGGCTTTCCGACAATTACAGTATCTATCCCCTCCCGAATCAGCTTGCCTGTATCAAATTGAGAAAGCAAGTGTTCCAATTTCATCAAAGCATTTCCTGTGGACGATAGGATCTCATCCTCGTCCACTTCCGGGATTTCTTCCTCAGGATAATCTACCCATGCAGAAAGGTGAGCGGCTAACTTCAGCAATTCCTCTTTTACAGAAGATATCTGTTTTGACAATGCGCCGGACAGTTGAGCGTTTGCCGCCCGAAGCGCCTCTTTTCCCTGTGCAGAAATTAATTCCATCACCGACTCTGCCTGAGAAAGATTTATTTTGCCATTTAAGAAAGCACGTTTTGTAAATTCTCCCGGCTCGGCCATTCTTGCTCCATTCTCCAAAACTGCACGCAGTACTTCCTGCGTCAAATACAAGCCGCCGTGACAGGAAAGCTCTACAACATTTTCCCCCGTATAGCTATGCGGTGCGTTGAAAACTGTTGCAATTGCTTCATCTATTTTTTCATTATGAAAATAGATATCCCCATATGTTGCCGTGTAACCGTTTCTTCCCAAAAGCAGTTTTCCATTCCGTGCTCTAAAGACACGGTCAGCCACAAGAAAAGCATCTTCCCCAGAAATGCGAATAACAGAAATCCCACCTGCAGCAGCCGGTGTAGCAATTGCTGCTATCGTCTGTATCATTACGGTATTCCCTCCTCGCTACTGTGCAAAACCATTTAACGAAAAAGGTCGGGCAGAGCGCCCGACCTTTACATTTTCTCTTCAAAATTCGATTTTGGAGTAAAGCTCCGCGCTCTGCTCTTTTTCTTTAAAATCATCTTTGAGGATATCCTCCATGGTGCGCTCCGGCTTATGGGCATACGGCTTTCTTCCACTGCCCTGCCCTTTACGGGAGCCATGGCTGCTATAATTCTTCACAGGTGTCTCACTTAAAATGACCACACGGCGATTCGGCTCCTCGCCTTTTGATTTGGAATAAACACCCGGAACCTCAGATACCACAGAATGGATAATCCGGCGCTCATAAGGATTCATAGGCTCCAAAAGCTGGCTGCGGCCAGTCTTTTTCACTTTTGCTGCAAGACGGGCTGCCAACGCTTTGAGTGTTTCTTCCCTTCTCTCACGATAATTACCACAATCTAATGTTATACGGAAATACTCCCCGTCTACCCGATTACACGCAAGTGCCACCAAATACTGTAACGAATCAAGCGTATCGCCATGATGTCCAATCAAGACAGCCACAGCATCGCCTTCAAACGTGATAACAGCACCATTTTCATCTTCTTTTACCTGCATTGTAACAGAAGTAAGGCCCATGGCAGAAAGAATGCCGGATAAATATTCCCTCGCTACTTCTACTTTTTTCGCACGATTATCTACGGAGATCTCCTTTTTTTCCGTATCCAAAGTATCCTGCTCCGCCTCTTGCTCTTCTTCGACAGCTTCCGTATCGCACTCGGCCATAACCTTAACTACCACATATTTCAGCTTTTTTGAAAACAATTTCTGCTGTGTTTCCAATACTTCATGCGTACACCGCGCAGCTTCTACACCCAATTCTTTTGCGCCCTGTTCGATTGCTTCTTCAACGGACGATGCTTTGATTGTAACTTCTTTTAACATCATGCATTTCTCCCTTCCGTAGAAATCAGTCTTCCTTATATTCGTCGCCGTACTTTTCAGCCATGCGCTTTCTGGCTTCAGCTAAACGGCGCTTTGCCTCATCTTTTTGTCTGGCAGATTCCTCTGCACTCAAACGGGGTTTCTCCGCTTTCTGTACAGCTGCTTTATTTCTTTCATTCATTTGCTGCGTATAAGCTTCCATTTTCTCTCTTTTCTTACGCAGTTTCTCTCGGTTCTTTTCAGCATTTTTATCCTTCATTTTTGCTACTTTTTCCGGCGGATACATTTTCGCAAGAAGAAGTGTCTGTATAATCATCAGAACATTCGATACCGTCCAGTAAAGGCCGACGCCAACAGGAAGCGTAAAAGCAAACCAAAGCGAAAGAAGGGGCATCAGCAGCATTGTCCATTTCATAGCGCCCTGCATCTGCTGGCCGTTTACAGATTGTATCTTCATTGTAATCAACGTAGAAATAATCTGCGTTGCAAATGAAAGAATCGGAATAATAATGGTAAATCCCCAAACGCTTTGCGGTATTACGCCAAGGTTTAAGCCACAGAAATTCATATTAAAA
Organism: uncultured Oscillospiraceae bacterium; assembly: GCA_904384225.1. Lineage (GTDB taxonomy): Bacteria > Bacillota > Clostridia > Oscillospirales > Ruminococcaceae > Paludihabitans. The sequence continues at coordinate 47,732 of CAJFJV010000004.1, forward strand.
TTTTGAATTTCCATATAAGAAGACGCGCCAAAAATATCTTTAAATTGGGCAGCCAGCTCTCCGCCGCTATGGATAATGTTGATAATTGTCAGCTGTGGCGCGCCGCCAGCGGAATCCCCCAGCAATTCAATTGCTTGAGAAATAAGATTGGAGTCAATATGCAGAATATGGACAAGAGGATTGTAAATAACATCGATGATGCCAAACAAGAGCAAAAAGGTAATGATCATCGGCAGACAGCCTGCTGTAGGGCTCACGCCTTCCTGCTCGTAAAGCTTCATCGTTTCTTCATTCAGACGTTCTTTGTTTTTGGCGTATTGCTTCTGCAGCGCCTTTAATTTTGGTTGAACATAAGCCATACGCGCCGTGCTTTTTTGCTGCTTGACGCCAAGCGGGAATTGTGCAATTCTCGTCAAAACGATAAAGATAATCAGTGCCCAGCCATAATTATGCACGATATCATAAATAAAGGACATAATCCAGCCAAGCGGCGTGCCCAAAATATTCATATTAAACCTCCAAAACCGCAAAGCGATCAGTATTTTCTTTTATTGCGCCATTTCTCAAAAAAATGATAGGTATCCGGCACCGGATCCACTCCACCCTTACAAAGCGGATTACAACGGCAAATCCGTTTTACCGCAAGCCATCCTCCTTTTATGAAGCCAAAACGGCTGACTGCTTCATAAGCATAAGCGGAACAGGTTGGATAAAATCGACACGTAGCAGGAAACAACGGGGAAATGAAACGCTGATATAACCGGATTACTACCAATAAAAAATGCTTCATCCTTTTTTTAATAACACCAACAGATGTTTTCTCATAATTCGTTTAACCTCGGTGGAGGTAGATTCCGGAGTAAGAGGCCGCGCAACAAAAACATAATCATAGGAAGAAAAAAGCTGCGGTTCCTCAGTGAGAAGCATCCGATATGCCGCCTTAATAATACGGCGTGCTCGATTGCGCTCAACCGCACCGCCGATTTTTTTTGACGTCGTTATCCCAAAACGCGGCGCCCCAATCCGGTTTTTCACCTGATACGTTGTCAAGATCGGATGTGCTTTATACTTTCCTTGAAAATAGGCGCGCTTAAATTCTTTATTTAGTTTAATCGTAACTGCTTTTTTCAACCTATATCTCCGTGCCTCGTTTAAAAATAAAGACCACTATCCTTCAACAGTGGTCTGCTATTTTTAAGTTTTCAAAACAAAACTCATTCTCACAGTACCGCCCGTTTGGTGGATGCATGATCAGTGAGACAATCTTTTTCTGCCCTTTGCACGGCGGCGAGCCAAAACTTTTCTGCCATTTGCGTCAGACATTCTTTTCATAAAACCATGTACTCTTTTACGCTGAAGTTTTTTCGGCTGATAGGTTCTTTTCATTATGGTAAACCCCCTTTAAAAGAAAAAATCTTATGTTAAGAAGTGCCGGAGGCATATCTTAAACGCGAATAAAGGCAAGGCAAAACCCTGCAAGTTAATATTATAAAGATGGGGTGGTTTTTTGTCAAGCAAATCAACAAAAAAATTGAGAAGTTGCTTCTTTTAAACCGCTTCTTTCAGTGAGCAGACAAAAAAATCATACTTCTGTGCACCCTTTCCGGCTGCAAAAAGAGTTACATTATAATATAAGCTCAAAATCGAGGTGGAAAACTGAAATCACACTTGTAAATCGATACGGTTTTTGCTATAATGGCAATAAGCAAAAGCGAGTCCTACCGGTATTTTTCAACAGCCTTTCCTCTGTATTTGCACACTTTTTTAACAAGGCAAGCGGTTTTATGTTTCTTTCAACTTTCGGCTGTGAAAAATCCGTTGATTATTCAGCTGAAAGCCGATCTTTTTTCTTTGTTTCCGGCGGTTTTCACAGCGTTGGATCTTTTCCGCAAAGCTGTTGAATCGGCCGGTTTTTCATGTTCAGAACAAATATGCTCTCTGGAGGGATAACTGGCTTATGGAATCTTTCACCGAAGTTGTCAATCTCGTTAAAGCTATCATCAAAGATCAAATCTCAGATACGGCCTATAATGTCTGGATCAGTGTAATAGAGCCGGTCAAATTTGAGAACAATCAGGCGGTCATTCAAATAAAAACGCCATTTCAGCGCGACGTTTTAATAAAGCACTATCTTGAAAAATTTGAGAATGCATTTGAATCCGTGCTTGGTTTTCCAGTGGAAGTTGTGATTGTCACGGAAAACGATTTAAAAAATCTGGTCAACGAAAAAGATATCCCGCAGCCTGTAGAAGAACAGCCGCCTGTCTTGCAGCCTGATTATGAAAATACGTTTGGGGAGCCTTCAGGAAATTATGAATTCACGTTTGATACATTTATCGTAGGGCCCTCCAACAATTTTGCCTATGCTGCATGCAAAGCCATTACGACCGATAATCAAATCCGCTCCTACAATCCTCTTTTTATTTACGGTCCTTCCGGCCTTGGAAAAACCCATCTTCTCACGGCCATTTCCAACGAAATAAAGAAAAACCATCCTGAACGGACTATTATATCTGTCAGCAGTGAAACATTTACGAATGAACTAATTGCGGCAATATCCTCTAGGACCATCGATGCTTTCCACAACAAATACCGGAAAGCCGATATCCTTTTGGTTGACGATATCCAGTTTATTTCCGGCAAGGAAAGTACACAGGAAGAGTTCTTCCATACCTTTAATGAATTATTCCTCGTAGGCAAACAAATTGTCTTAACTTCCGACCGTCCGCCAAAAGATATTAAAACATTGGAGGACCGTCTCAAAAGCCGTTTTGAATCCGGCCTTCTTACCGACATCTCCCCGCCAAACTTTGAAACAAGAATTGCCATTATCAACCGTAAAGCAGATCTTTTACAAATAGAGATTCCACCGGATGTCACAGAATTTATTGCCAACCGGTTGAAAACAAACATCCGTCAACTTGAAGGGGCTGTAAAAAAGCTCAAAGCGTACAAGCTTCTTGCCGGCTCCCCTCCCTCTATTACAGTGGCACAGACGGTTATAAAAGAAATTTTAAACGATAACCAGCCTGTCCCGGTTACGGTTGAACGCATCATGGAAGAGGTCGCCAAAACATACTCTGTTACGGTTGATGATCTCCGTTCTAAAAAAAGAAGCCAGCCTCTTTCTTATGCCCGTCAGGTTGCGATTTATATTATTAAGGAAGTAACCCAGATGTCGCTGGATCTGATCGGCAATGAATTCAGCGGACGAGATCATTCTACCGTTTCCTATGCTTTAAAACAAGTTGAACAGCAGATTTCTACCAACGCACATCAAAAAGCGATCATTGACGATATCATTAAAAATATCCAGAATAAATAAAGCTGTCTGTTTTTTTCAACAGGTCTGTTTTCAACAAATAAAAAAGGGAAAAAGCCGCTCAGAAAGGTTTTCAACTTTTTCAACAGAGTTTTCAACATTCTCTGCACATTCAACTGTTCAAAAGTTTAGAACTGCTTGATTGATCTTTTCTTTCCACAATTCATACCGAAGAATAAACGCTATTTTCACAGGCAAAAAATCCGGAAAAAGCCGATAAACATCGCGTTTATTTGATTTGTCCACCTTTTCCACACCCCCTATTACTACGACTACTATATATTTATATTTTATTATGATAATGATGATATATAATAAAATATAATCCGGACAAAAACCGAACAAACAACGAATCAGAACACACTTACTTAGCGGAGGCTGTTTTTTATGAAATTTTCTTGTGAAAAAACCCTTTTATGCGAAGCTATCAACAATGTCCTTCCAGCTGTTTCTGCAAAATCAACGCTTGTTGCATTGGAAGGTATTTTGGTTCATTGCAAAAATGGGATATTGCGTTTGACAAGCTATAATTTAGAGTTAGGTATTTCTAAAAATATCTCTGTAAACGAAGAAGAAGAAGGCACTGTCATTTTAAACGCCTCCCTTCTTTCCAATATCGTAAATAAGATGCCTAACGGGATCGTAAGCATCAATTGTGATGAAAAATTATTGACCGTCATTTCCTGTGCAGATGTTGAGTTCACTATATTGGGGATAGACGCTATGGAATTTCCTGATATCCCATCTGTAGAAAATGGAACTACTTTTTCTCTTTCTTCTTTCCTTTTACGAAATATGATTTCGCAAACTTTATTTGCCGTAGCTCAAAATGATCAAAATCCGGTCCATACCGGTTCTCTATTTGATATTGCAGACGGTGTTCTCAATGTCGTATCAGTAGACGGTTATCGGTTGGCTATGCGGACTGAAAAAATCAATATCGAAGATACTTTAAAATTTGTTGTTCCCGGCAAGACACTCGGTGAAATCGTAAAGCTTCTTTCAAAACTATCAGCCGAAGACGATGAAGAACAGGTTGAAATCAGTGTTTCATCTAAGCATATTTGCTTTTCAGCAGGCGGTTATGTTATGGTATCCCGCCTCTTAGAAGGGGAATTTATTAATTATCGCAATGCTATCCCCAAAGAAAGCCTGACCAATGTTGTTATAGAAACCAAACCCTTTTTAGATAGTATCGGCCGCGCCTCCATTATTATTAATGAGCGTGCGAAAAGCCATATTCGCTGCACATTTTTAGAAAACGAAGTCAAGTTGTTCTGCGAAACGCCTCTTGGGAAAATAAACGACACGGTTCCGGCTTCTTGTGATGGCCCTGAGGTTGTGATCGGCTTCAATAACCGATATATGGCGGATGCCTTGAAGGCAAGCGAATGCGAAAAGCTTAAAATTGAAATGAATGGGCCAATATCCCCTATGAAGCTTGTTCCGCTGGACGATGACAGCTTTTTATTCTTGGTATTGCCTGTTCGTTTAAAATCATAACAGAGGGTTTCAGATGAAAGAAGAATGCATAACAATCCATACACCATATATAAAACTGGATCAGTTTTTAAAATTCTGTGGTGTTACGGATACCGGCGGCATATCCAAACAACTGATTGCAGACGGTCTCGTCTGTGTAAATGGAGAAATCTGTACAATGCGCGGTAAGAAATTGAGAAATGGGGACATTGTTTCTTTTAAAGAGCGATATTTTCGTATAAAAGGTGAGAACGAGTGAGACTGTTAAGCCTTACTTTAACAGATTACCGTAATATATCCACACTTTCCTTCCATCCGGATGAATGTGTCAATGTCATATGTGGAGAGAATGCGCAGGGAAAGACCAATATGGTTGAGGCGATATGGCTTTTAACGGGAAACCCATCCTTCCGCGGTGCAAAAACAGGGGATCTGATTCAATTTCATAAAAAATATGCAAAAATAGAAGCTGCGTACTTAGACCGAGCTCGAAAACAAGAACTTTCGTATGTCATAGGTACGAAAAAGGAAATTCGCCTAAACGGCGTATTGCTGAAAAACAGCAATGAGCTATGCGGCAATTTTTTAGCAGTTGTTTTTTCCCCAACCCATCTTTCTCTCGTAAAAGAGGGCCCTTCTAACAGAAGACGTTTTATCGATATTGCTATTTCACAATTGAGACCCCAGTATAAAGCTTATCTCATGCGTTATGAAAAATTATTGGAACAGCGAAATGCTTTGTTAAAAAATGCAGCTGTTTATCAGAATCTTGCGGAAAATATAGCGGTTTGGGATGAGCAAATTGCATCGATCGGGACGATTTTGACGATTTACCGATGCGACTATGTAGATCGGCTGAGAAAAGCAGCATCAAGAATTTATGAAGGCTTATCCGGCGGCCGTGAAAAACTGTCAATCACATATGCATCTACTGTATTTGAAGATCCTTTTCTTATCAAAACATATGACCGTAAATGGGTGTCACAATACCGGGAAAAGCTAACCGCTGCGTTTGATTCTGATTGCAGGCAAGGTTTTACAGAAAATGGGCCGCACCGCGATGATTTGGTTTTACAGTTAGATGGAAATTCAGCAAGAATATTCGGCTCACAAGGTCAGCAAAGAAGTTGTGTGATTGCATTAAAGCTTGCAGAAGCGCAAGTTTTAAAGGCGGCAGCAAAAGAAGAACCAGTTATGCTGTTAGACGATGTAATGAGTGAATTGGATCACAGCAGACAGCAATATATATTAAATAATTTGAATGGAATGCAGGTTTTTATAACATGCTGCGAACCTTCCCAGCTTGGCGGCTTAAAGCAAGGAAAGGCATTTTGCATGGAAAACGGTTCTATAGACGGATGGAAATAGAAGGAGAAAAAGTATGTATCTTCATCTTGGTCAGGAAGTCGTAGTAAAATACCGCGATATAATCGGGATTTTCGATTTAGAAAAAGCGACGCTTTCCAAAAAGACAAAAGATTTTCTTGCACACGCAACAAAAGAGGGACGGGTTATTACAGTTTCCTATGAAATGCCGAAAGCCTTTATTGTTACGATACAGGCCGGAAAAACGATAGTGTATATTTCACAAATATCAGCGGCTACGCTAAAAAAACGTGCTTCGCAATAAAGAAGCAAAGGGATTGCAGAAAATGGCTGCTGCTGTCTGGAGTGGAAAGAAAACGGAGGTAAAAAGAGTGGAGCAAAACCCGAATAAAAATGAGCATTATGGTGCTGAGGAAATACAGGTTTTGGAAGGCCTTGAAGCAGTCAGAAAACGCCCGGGAATGTATATCGGTTCGACCGGCCCAAAGGGGCTGCATCATCTGGTATATGAAATCGTAGATAATGCGATTGATGAAGCGTTGGCTGGTTACTGTGATCGTATTGACGTTGAAATTTTACCCAACGATGTAATACGGGTAGTAGATAATGGGCGCGGTATTCCAACTGGTATTCATCCCAAAGAAGGTATATCTGCCGCTACCGTTGCATATACCGTGCTGCATGCAGGCGGGAAATTCGGCGGAGGCGGATATAAAATGTCCGGTGGCTTACATGGCGTCGGTGCATCGGTAGTAAATGCTTTAAGCGAATGGTTAGACCTTACTGCGTATGATGGAAAAAATATTCATTTTCAGCATTTTGAACGCGGCCATTACGAAAAGCCAATGGAAATTATCGGTCAGACAGACCGTACCGGCACAGAGGTTGTGTTTAAGGCGGATCCCGAAATTTTTGAGGATACTTGTTATGATTATGAAACGCTTTTGACAAGGCTGCGTGAACAGGCTTTTTTAAACGCAGGTATTCGGATTATAATAAAAGATTTGCGGGATAAAAATGAACCGGTAGAAGAAATACTGCATTATGAAGGCGGCATAAAAAGCTTTGTTAATTTTATTCATAAGCGGCGCCAGCTTGAAGTTCTGCATGATGATGTAATTTATCTTTATAAAAAAGAAAACGATGCAATTTTAGAAATTGCGATGCAGTATAATGACAGCTATAATGAATTGATCCTGTCATTCGCAAACAATATCCATACGGTTGAAGGCGGATTCCATGAATTAGGCTTTAAAAACGCCCTAACCCGTGTATTCAATGACTATGGAAGAAAATACGGCCTTCTTAAAGAATCGGATAAAAACTTGAGCGGTGAAGACGTACGCGAAGGATTAACCGCCATTATCAGCATTAAGCTGACAGAATGCGAATTTGAGGGACAGACAAAAACAAAGCTGGGCAATGTAGAGGCCCGTGCGTTGGCTGAAAAATTGGTTTCCAGTCAGCTTATGGCCTACTTTGAGGAAAATCCATCCATTGCACGTACTATTTTTGACAAAGCGACGACGGCGCAGCGTGCAAGAGAAGCTGCAAGAAAAGCACGTGACCTTACCAGAAGGAAAACTGCCCTTGAAACGGCGTCACTGCCTGGAAAATTGGCTGATTGCCAAGAACGCGACCCTGCCTTAACAGAAATCTATATTGTCGAGGGCGATTCGGCGGGCGGTTCAGCAAAACTTGGGCGGGATCGTCGATATCAAGCGATACTGCCGCTTTGGGGAAAAATGCTGAACGTTGAAAAAGCACGTCTTGACAAGGTGTATGGCAATGAAAAACTGATGCCGGTTGTAACCGCACTTGGGACAGGAATCGGAGAAGACTTTGATCTTACAAAGCTTCGGTATGGAAAAGTTGTTATTATGGCGGATGCTGATGTCGACGGATCTCATATTCGGACGCTGCTTTTAACATTCTTTTTCCGTTTCATGCGCCCTCTCGTCGATGCAGGTCATATTTTTATTGCGCAGCCGCCCTTATTTAAACTCTCACGCGGAAAGCAGGTCCGTTACGCTTATGATGATTTGGAGCGGAACCGCTTTATTGACGAACTTGGAGGGGAAAACCACAGTAAAGTGGATGTGCAGCGCTATAAAGGCCTTGGAGAAATGGATCCCGAACAGCTTTGGGAGACAACGCTGAATCCGGAAAACCGCGTTATGATACAGGTTACAATGGAAGATGCACAGCGTGCTGATGAAATTTTTACAATCCTTATGGGTGATAAAGTCCAGCCGCGCAGAGAATTTATTGAAAAAAATGCAAAATATGCAAGCAATCTAGATATTTAAGAGGTGTGCCTGTGAACGAATTAAAAGAAAAAGAAGAGATTTCAGCAAAACCTGAAGAAACAAATCAAGAAAATAGTGAATCTGAACCGATCTTAGAAGAAGAGATAGCAAAGCCAAATGCAGCGGCCATTCATGCTGGTGTGACGGGAGAACAATACGATATGGAACCGGCGACACCGGAGCAGGATGCCGATGTTTTTGAGGGCGAGGACGCAATTCGTATTGCATATTCCTTTACTGGTGAAGAAATTAAGGAAGGGCTTCAAGTATTTCAGCGGGAAACGATGTTTAAAAAGAATATGATCTATACGTTGATATTGGCAGCCTTTTTTGGTGTTTATTCCTTCAGTGCATTTCAGAATGAACCGAATGCTTTGACAATTTTTATTTGCATTATGTGTATTTCGGTTATTGGATTTATTTGGTATATGCCGTGGAACCATCGCCGCTTGACAGCGCGCGCTATCGATCAGTCGCAAGACCCGCTATCCTTTGTAATGCTGATTTATCCCAACGGAATCCGGATCAACGAAGAAAAAGGCTCGTGTTCCATGAAATTTGGAAAAGAAATCAGCAAAATAGCAGAAACAGCAAAAGCGTTTCTTTTTTTCTCGGGAAAAGAGCGGTTATTTGTATTGCCGAAGCGTTTTGTGGAGGAAGAAGAAACGGTGCGTGACCGGTTGAAAAATGGAATAGGCGAAAAATATATAGTGCGGATTAAAGCAGACAAGAAATGATTTCGGTGTGTCTGCAAAAGCGGCCCTCCTGTTTTAAAAAGAGCAGGATTATCAAAAAATGAGGTGAAATACGTTTGGAAATAAAAGAAGAAGGCAGGCTGATTCTGCGCGATATCGAAAAAGAGATGCGGAAATCATTTATTGAGTATTCCATGTCTGTTATTGTGTCACGCGCCCTGCCGGATGTTCGTGATGGACTGAAACCGGTACATAGAAGAATTCTTTATACAATGTATGAAAACGGCTTGACCCCCGATAAAGCGTATCGCAAGTGCGCCGATACGGTCGGTTCCGTTTTGGGACGTTACCATCCGCATGGCGATGCGTCGGTTTATGATGCGCTGGTACGTCTGGCACAGGATTTCTCCCTTCGTTATCCTTTGGTAGACGGCCATGGCAATTTTGGTTCCGTTGACGGTGATCCGGCTGCTGCATACCGTTATACAGAAGCGCGTATGAGTAAAATATCTCTCGATATGCTTACAGATATTGAGAAGGATACTGTCGATTTTACATCAAACTATGATGATCGACTGAAAGAACCGGCTGTCCTCCCTTCCAGATTTCCAAATCTGTTGGTGAATGGTTCTACCGGTATTGCCGTCGGTATGGCGACCAATATCCCGCCGCATAATCTTCGGGAAGTGATCAATGGAATAGAATTGCTGATAGATAATCCGGATGCCTCTCTGCCGGAATTGATGGAATGCATCAAAGGGCCCGACTTCCCTACCGCTGGTATCATCATGGGCCTGTCCGGTATACGGGCTGCTTATGCAACGGGCCGCGGGAAAATTATCCTTCGGGCACGTGCAGAGATACAGGAAATGAAAAATAGCCGGTTCCGTATCGTGGTAACGGAACTTCCGTATATGGTTAACAAGGCACGCCTGATAGAGAGTATTGCCGATCATGTAAAAAATAAAAGGATTGAAGGGATTTCTGACCTGCGCGATGAATCTGACCGGAATGGCATGCATTTTGTCATTGAATTAAAGAGGGACGCCAATCCGCAGGTAGTATTAAACCGTTTGTACAGCTATACACAGATGCAGGAAACAGTCGGCGTCATTATGCTTGCACTGGTGGACGGACAGCCCAAAATCCTGACGTTGAAAGAATGTCTTTCACAGTATATTCATTTCCAGTCACAGGTTATCCGCCGAAGGACAGAATTTGATTTAAAAAAAGCGAAAGAGCGCGAACATATACTGGAAGGATTGAAGATTGCTTTAGATTTTATTGACGAAGTGATCTCCATTATCCGTGCTTCTAAAGACCAGCCTAATGCAAAATTAAATTTGATGGAGCGTTTTGGCCTTTCTGAAGCGCAGGCAACTGCTATTGTACAGATGCAGCTTGGCCGTCTTTCTGGTTTAGAGCGTCAAAAAATTGAAGATGAACTTTCTAATCTCCGTGCCCGGATTAAAGAACTTACGGATATTCTTTCCGATGAGCGGCTGGTTATGGAGATACTAAAAAAAGAGATTACTGAAATCCGCGATAAATATGGGGATGACCGGCGGACTGAAATCCAACAAGTAAGCGGAGAAGTCGATATTGAAGACTTGATACCGGAAGAGGAGTGTGTCGTCACCCTTACGCATTTTGGTTATATCAAGCGTCAGCCAGTGGATACGTATAAATTACAAAAGCGCGGCGGGCGCGGCGTAGCGGGAATGAAACACCGCGAAGAGGATTTTGTCGAGGAGCTCTTTATTTCTTCTACGCATGAAAATGTTTTGTTTATCACAAACAAAGGCCGGATGTATAAGCTGAAATGCTATGAAATTCCGGAAGGTGGAAGAACTGCACGCGGTGCAAATATTGTAAATTTGCTGCCATTAGAAGGTGACGAAAAAATTGCATACATGATAAAAGTACGCGAATTTGATGAAGATCATTTTCTGGTTATGGCTACGCGTGACGGCTATATCAAACGCACATCGCTGGAAGCCTACCGCAATGTGAGAAAAAACGGCCTGATTGCCATTACGCTGAATGAAGGGGATGAACTTGCATCAGCACGTTTGACCGATGGTGTAAGCGAACTTCTATTGGCAACGGAAAACGGAATGTGCATACGTTTTGATGAACAGCAGGTACGGCCAATGTCCCGTACGGCACGCGGTGTGCGCGGAATAAAGCTGCGGAATGGCGACCGAGTTATTAGTATGGCCCGCATCAGGAAAGGTGCATATGTAATGACCGTAACAGAACTTGGGCAAGGGCGGCGGACGGAAATAGCAGAGTATCGTCCACAGGCACGCGGCGGTTTTGGCAAAATCAATTATAAGCAGATTGAAAAGCACGGAAAGGTTGCCGGCGTACGTGTTGTAGATGAAGACGAAGATTTGATCTTGATTGCGGATGACGGTATCATAATCCGTATTCGTGTAAGCGATGTCAATGTGATGTCCCGGTATGCATCCGGTGTCCGCGTTATGCGTCTTTCTGAAGGGAGTAAAGTTGTCACTTTTGCACGTGCGGAGCATGATGAAGAGGAAGAAACAGAAAAAGTAGAACAGTCTACAGAAGAAGAAGCAGATGCAGATGCATCTGAAGTAGAGCGTCTTGAAAAAGAACTTGCAGCCGAAGACGCTGATGCAGACGCAGAATAAGTAAGGAGCATATCGTTGGTAAAATTAAGAATCCTTCTGTAAATATAAGCTTTTTACAGGAGGATGAAGGAATGTATAGTATTCAAATAAAAGATATTGTTTCACGAGGGAAAGAAGGCTTGTTTTCCCTATATCGTTCGGTTGGATGGATAAACTATTGCAATACTCCACATATGCTGGAAAAAGCCTATGAGAATTCTTTATGCGCCCTTGGCGCCTACAGTGGAAATAGGCTAATCGGTGTGATACGGGCGGTTGGGGATGGATACTCCATTTTATATATTCAGGATCTCATCGTATCACCTTCTTTTCAAAGGATGGGGATCGGCAGTTTACTGTTAAAAAAACTGATAGAAAGGTTTCCCGATGTATATCAGACGGTGCTGTTGACCGATCATCAACCAGATACGATCCGCTTTTATCAAACAAATGGTTTTTCTATAGCAGATCAGGTGGGTTGCACCGGTATGCTTCGTATAAAGAATAAATAACAGAAAAGTTGCCCCGGAATGTGCTATCCGCACACTCCGGGGCGACTTATTTTACATCAAAAGGAATTTTATATTATTTGAGCGGTCTAAAAGAATGCATTGTTTTATCTTTAAATCAGAACCGGTCAGGTGAATACGGGTTATAGGGATGCTTGCCAGAACAGAGAGCAGTAATCAGGGGGGCCGACAAAAGTGCTGTTGTCAATTCATCCGGCGAAGAAGGCAGAGAGATAAGCAGCCTACCCGCTTGCCCACTTTCCAAAATAGGGCCGATTGTAGGCAAGCCGTCTTTTGTTGCATGATAGAGCTGACTGGCTCGTCTATCTGGAAAAACCGGCCTTGTCCCGCAGAGCATCTCATGGCAGCGCGATTCAAGCAATTCAAAACGGTGTGTCTGACGCGGTGATTTGGAGAACAGTGCATTTTCCGTACAAAAAGCTATAACACGATCGTCTTCTGACGTACAAAAATGAAACGGATGATTTAGAAAAAAAACAGATGCTTTCGATCCATAGCCGGAGAAGTCGGAACAAGGTGTAGATGCAGATGCGTAAAAACGCCGCCTAATGCGGGAGTCATTTTCAAGATCTACAAGGAAAGGCTGCGTCAATATAAGAAATTTTGCCGATATATACCGGCCGGTTGATGTTTCAATGCGATAGCGCCCTTTTTCCTGATGGATATCCTGAATTTCTGTCTGTTCGTAAATGCGGGCGCCGTTTTGTTTGGCACAGGCAGCATAGTGCTGACTCATACGGACAGGATCAACTGCGGTAGAGCCATTGGGGAGAAAGACGGCGCGCTGCGCGGAAAAGGAATATTTTTCCCGAAGGATATCGGAATCCAGCAAAACGGTTTTTAGCCCATTATGCTTTCTCAGCCTGTATTCTTCTTCAATAATACGGTCATCTTTGTCGTCATCTGAACAAATCAGGATATCACGTCTGGCAAATGGTATCCCGTTTTCCGACGCCTCTTTTTCCAATTGATCCGCCGCAAGAGCAAAATCCCGAAAAGCGGCAATCGCGGTTTCCATATTTGTCTTTTTGGATAAAATACCAAGCCTCAAAAAACCGGATAAAAATGTAGCAGGAATGGCACAGGCACTTTCATTCCCTATTGGCTGTGCGGAGAGGAGAACGGTATCAATACCGTTTTTGGAAAGAGAAGCAGCAATAGCACATCCGGTTATTGTACCGCCGACAACCACCGCTTCACAGTGGCAGGAAGAAGACAGCCACGGATACTGTGCGGGCGGTTCTTTTTCGCACAGTGGGCTTAAGCTGTTGTTTAACAAGAAAGCGCCTCCTCTTGTATTTATGGAGATTATTGTGTTTTAAATATATCTTTGGCCGGGCATATGCTTTTTATTCATTACACAAAGAAAGGAAAAACAGCTTGCAAAATAATTTAGAATATGTTTAGATAAAGAAACAACATGCAAAGAAAACCGGAGGGATTGTGTGATGGCATATATCAGAAATCGAACGGAATTGTTAACGGGGTGTCAGGAAAGCAAAGAATGGTCCCCTGAAATTGATCTGCAATATGATTTTGTTATCGTTTACGGTATAGATGATCAAATGCCGGAAAGAATACAAAAATTTCGGGAAAAAGGCTACATTGTACATGTTATGACGGGGTGCGCATGGGGAGAATATCAAGATTATTTGAATGGAAAGTGGGATGGCCGTACACATTGGGATGAAAGTCAGACTGATCGGGAAGGAAATCCAATTTTACATGGAATAGAGGTACCGTATCTTGTACCTAGCGTCTCTTTTTCAAATTACCTTTCAAAGCGGCTCGAAGCTGCAATAGACGCAGGAGCAGAAGCAATCCATTTAGAAGAACCGGAATTTTGGGATAATGGCGGATATTCAGAGGCTTTTAAACAGGAGTACCGCCTATTCTATGGAGAAGAATGGATAGCCCCACATACTTCTTTGGAAGCGCGATATCGTTCTTCCCGCTTAAAAGTTTGGCTTTATCGCAGATTGATTAGCCGTGTAAGTGAATCTGTTAAGGAATACGGAATGAAACAGTATGGAAAGCGGATTGCTTTTTATGTGCCAACACACAGCCTGATTAATTATACACAATGGAAAATTTTAAGTCCGGAGGCGACGCTTCTTGACATACCTACTGTTGATGGCTATATCGCACAGATTTGGACCGGTACCAGCCGTACAGCAAATGTATATGCCGGAAAATATGAGGAACGGACATTCGAAACGGCGTTTTTGGAGTATGGGGTTATGCAGGAACTTGTCCGTACAACGGGAAGAAAAATGTGGTTTTTACATGATCCAGTTGAGGATTTTCCTGAATATACATGGGAGGATTTTCGCAGCAACTACTTAAAAACAGTTGCAGCCTCCTTAATGCATCCAGAGGTTTATACATATGAGGTTTGTCCATGGCCGACACGTGTCTTTCATGGGATTTATCCAAAAAAAATGGAGCTGAAAAGCGGAATGGCTCCCGGAGAAGAGATGGAAGGAGCCAAAAGGATTCCCCAAAGCTACGCTTCCCTTTTATCTGCCATAACACAGCTTTTAGGCGACATGGAGCAGAAGGAAAATAAATTTATCGGCACTTTTCCGAAAACAGGGATTTTTATTTCAGACAGTGCATTGTATCAACGCACTTTTCCAGATGAATTTTCTTCTTCAAAGGAAGGTGTTGAAGAACTCAATAGTAAACTGCTTTCTCTTCTTCCTAAATCAGAGGAACAGGAAATACAAGCGGAAAAAAGCCGTACGCTTATGAGAGAAATCGGATGCAATAAAGCACGGTTTTACGATTATATTGCATCTGCGGCATTTCCACAATTTTTTGGTTTAGCTATGCCGCTGATCAAGTGCGGCGTACCGGCACGCCCAGTACAATTGGAAAACATCAAAAAAGATCCAGATTATTTAAACATGTATCAGCTGCTGATATTAAGTTATGAATATATGAAGCCGAATTCACCTGATTTTCATTTTGCTTTGTCCGAATGGGTACAAAACGGCGGCGCACTTTTATACGTAGGAGACGGATCGGATCCATATCACGGCGTCCCGTCTTGGTGGAATACAGGAAAGAAAAAAGACAAGACACCAGCAGAGCACTTATTTCGCAGTATGGGGCTCCCCTATTCGCCTTGTGATGGAATTTATCCTTATGGAAAGGGATATATTGCGGTATATTCCGTCTCTCCTGCCAGCATTACGCTCAGTGAAAAAGCCGCTCAGCAGTATAGAGATAGAGTGCACCAGCTTGCTGCAACAGCTGGATATCCTTTTGCGGATCAAAACTTCTTCTGCATGCATCGCGGCCCTTACCGTATAGTAAATGTAATGAAAGAAAGCGTATCCGAAGCGCCGCTTTCTTTAAAAGGCCTTTATTGCGACCTGCTTACAACAGATTTTTCGATTGTGACCGAAAAAACGTTGTTTCCCGGAGAAAACAGCATTTTATTTGATTTTTCAGAAATAGAAAAGGAAAAATCAAAAATTATCGGGACATCTGCGCGCATTTTTTCTTTTTCTTGTACGGAGAGAGAAGCCTCCCTTACAGCAAAAGCGGCGGGCGGCATTACAGCAAAGATCCGTATACGGCTTCCCTTTCCCGTACAGAACGTTAAAGCAACAGATGATAAAGATCAAAATGTGGATGTTTGCTGTAAATGGGATACGCAAAGCCGCAGCGCATTGCTGTCTTATAAAAGCAAAAACCAAATAGTCAAAATACGCATTTTATCTTAAAGAAATTCAGGAAGAATTTAAGTGTTTTATTGGAACATCAATTTTTCAAATATAAAAGAATATTGCTGTGGAAAAGCAAATTTTTTATAGGCAAAGAGAAAATTTCTTCTTGACAAAGATAAGGAGAAGGAATACGCTTAATCAAAAAGAGAACCGAATTTATAAACAAGGGAGGGCAGATTGTGTGGAATACTATTCAGAGCCTGCAAAAAAGATTCCGATTTATGGAAATTATGATGTTGTAGTAGCAGGTGGAGGATGTGCAGGGTTTGCCGCAGCAGTTGCAGCGGCAAGGGCCGGCGCGAAAACACTGATTATTGAGCAGTTCCCTTTTTTTGGCGGCACGGCAACAGCATCTTTAATGGCCACAATTGTAGGGATCCGCAATCAGGTAAAACCGGATGACTTACAGGTTTGCAAAGGGATTGGCGAAGAGCTGATCCTGAATTTGATTGCACAGGGCGGCGCAGAGCATTCAAAAAACTCTTATGAATCGGCTAAAAGAAGTGATAAAAAAGGCGATCTTTCTTATAATTATGCTTTTGATACAGAGATCTTTAAGAAAGTAACGCTTGATATGGTTATCGAAGCGGGATGCGAAATCTTATTTCATACTTATTTTGCTGATACGATTGTAGACGATGGATGTGTAAAGGGTATCATAATAGAGAATAAATCAGGCAGACAGGCGGTTTTAGCAAAGGTTGTGGTTGATGCGACCGGTGACGGCGATGTTGCAGCTCGGGCAGGCGCGGCTTTTTGGCAAACCAAAGGAAATGAGGCACCGCGGCTTTTTGATGCAATGATGTATAAAATCAGCGGATTTGATCCAGACACAGATTTTCCAGGAGGCCTTTTTGGAAATGAACTTGTCCTTTGGGGACCCGCTACGACAGGACGGGATGCAACAGACGCACGTGAACTGACAGATATGGAAATAGAGACGCGTCAGGCTGTATTTCAACATTTGGAAAAATTAAAGGAGGATCGGCCTGACTTAAAAAATGCACGCATCACAGACACCGGCGTTTTGCTTGGCATCCGGCAGACGCGTTTCATTAAAGGCGTGTATACGCTAACCGGTGATGACGTTTTAGAAGGGGCAGCTTTTCCAGACAGCATTGCTATGGGAGCAAATCCTGTAATACACTATTTTGGTTATCGCCGCTTCCTCACGCATGAAGGATATGAAATTCCATATCGCTGCCTGATACCCGAAAAAACAGATGGACTTCTGGTTGCCGGCCGGTGCATGTCAAGCGATCAAATTGCCTATGAATCGTGGCGGGCGATGGCACATATCTTGAGCATTGGAGAAGCAGCCGGAACAGCGGCGGCATTATCCGTACAAAGTGGCGTACAGCCGCGCAATTTGCGTATTGGCCTTTTGCAGAAAACGCTGATTGAAAATGGGGCTGAAATTGGACAGGGACGGACAGTGCCGGCTGGTGCCGTCCGCATAGAAAACAAAGAGAAAAGGGAGAGGACATAATGAAAGTTGTTCTACTGGAGTCATTGGCAATTCCTACGGAAATACTCGGAAAATATGCAGAAGCATTGCGGCAGGAAGGGCATATTTTTGAGGCTTATGAACGTGATTTGGATCCGCAGGTGCAAATTGCAAGGGCGAAAGATGCCGATATCGTGATGATTGCAAATATGCCGCTTTCAGGGGAAGTTATCCGTGCCTGCAAAAAACTGAAATATATCAATATTGCATTTACCGGTGTGGATCATGTAGATCTTGAAGCGTGCAAAGAATGCGGGATTCAGGTGAGCAATGCATCCGGTTACTCAAATCGGTCCGTTGCAGAACTTGCATTGTGCATGATGCTGACACTTTTACGCAATGTACCACAGGTGGAATCCCGATGCCGTGCCGGTCAAACAAAAGATGGTTTGGTTGGAAATGAACTGTATGGCAAGACAGTGGGAATCGTTGGATTAGGTGCTATTGGACAAGCAACAGCTGCACTTTGTCATGCTTTTGGTTGCCGGATTATCGCCTATAATCCCCGGATAAAAGAAGCGCCGGAATATATTGAACAAATGCCTCTTGGCGATGTTCTTGCACAGTCGGATATTGTAACGTTGCACTGCCCGTTAAACAGCAGTACACGGGGGATGATTGGAAAGGACGAACTTGCCAAAATGAAACCCACGGCTTTTTTAATTAATACGGCGCGCGGCCCTGTAGTAGATAGCGATGCGCTTTGCGACGCACTGAACAGTGGAAAGATTGCCGGAGCAGGCATTGATGTATTTGAGAAAGAGCCTCCGCTTTCTCCGGAAGACCCGCTTCTCCAGGCTAAAAATACAGTGGTAACACCCCATGTTGCATTTGCAACACAAGAATCCATGCTTTTGCGGGCGCAGATTGTGTTTGATACACTTGACGCGTGGCTGAAAGGCGAACGGAAAAATATTATTTTATAAGACCTATCTTGATCGAAAAAAATCCCTGTCTCCTTCTGGAAACAGGGATTTTTTCGATTGGGTTTAACGGTTGTGATTCCGATAAGCCTGAGGAGAATATCCATATATTTCCTTAAAGGTTCTCCAAAAGTACCCATAATTACGAAATCCGGCATTCAACATAATCGTTTCAGCAGGATCATTTGTCGTAAGGAGCAGCTTCTTTGCCTGTTCCAAACGGTATCGCACAACGTATTGCAGAGGCGTCAGCTGGGTTGTTTTTTTAAAGAGTTTACAGAAATAATACGAGCTGTACCCTGCTGCATCGGCAAGGTTTTGCAGTGTAATGGGTTCCTGAAAGTGTAATTGAATATAGGAAAGTGCATGCTTGATCGGTTCCAGGCGCCGTTCTTCCCCATCAAAAGAGACGGGCCTTCGCTCTTCTTCTAAATATTGCAGCATATAAACCAAAAGCTGCAATATTTTAGCTTTCCATAACAGCTTATCTGCTGTAGAGGGAGATTCAGAAAGAGAAAGAGAAGCAAAATAAGATATATCGATAGGGGCATTCCCGGCTTGCCAAAAAATAGAAGGAAACGAGTCAAAAAAAGGGTCTCTTTCCTTTGTTTCGTTTAAGTCAAGTTCAACATAAAGAGAACGATAAACGCCGATCCCCTCTACTGTCATCAAAGGAGTGCGAAAAAACACCGTATGCGGAACAGTTTGAAGAGGGACACTGTTCGTTACAATATACCCACTGCGCGATGATACGATATATTCTATCTCATAGTGCTGTACAATACGTTTGCCATAGGTATCGCTGCTGTACATATGGGGAGTTTCCCCCGAATCATGCCATGCAGCAAATACGGGTGAAAGACGATCGACAAAAAGTTGGTTCATTATAATCCCTATGCCTTTATTCTATATAGAAAGGATTGATAAATGGATATGGTAAAAGCTGTTTTTATCAGCTGTTTCATTATAGCATAGGATAACAAAATAGTATAGGTAAGCGGCAAAATTACGAATGGAAAAAGGCACGGCGATATGATACGCTAACGGCAGATAGCAGACAAATGCGTATAGGAGGAAAGCAGAAGTGTTTTATTTTGTATCGCAAAAAAGCAACGTGTCTGGAGACGGAACAAAGGAAAGGCCTTTCCGTACAATCGGTGAAGCCGCAAATCTTGCTATGCCCGGAGATACCGTTGTCATCGGCGGCGGAATCTATCGCGAATGGGTCAAGCCACAAAACGGCGGATTAGGCAATAATCAGCGGATTACCTATATTGCTGCTGAAAAGGAAGAACCTATTATCAGCGGTGCCGAGATCATAGCAGGATGGACGCCGTTTAAAAAGGGTGTATGGCGTGCTGAAGTAAGCAATGAACTGTTTGGCGAGTATAACCCGTATGCGGACGAAATATTTGGTGACTGGTACGACGGGTTGGGACAGGTACACCATACGGGAGAGCTGTTTTTAAACGGCGAAGCCATGTATGAGGCTGCTTCGCTTTCTGCCCTTATGGAAAAGGCAGAAAAGGAAGAAAAAAACTGCATTGGTTTTCCGAAGTAGAAGAGACCCGGACTGTTTTTTATGGGGCTTTTGGCGGAGAAGATCCTAATGGGTGCTGTACCGAAATCAGCGTACGCCCATATTGCTTTTTCCCGGAAAAAGAGGGAACAGATTTTATCACAGTCTCCGGTCTGACGATGTGCCAGGCTGCCACACAATGGGCGCCGCCGACAGCCTTTCAGCCCGGAATGATTGGGCCTCACTGGAGCAAGGGCTGGATTATCGAAAAATGTAGGATACACGATTCAAAATGCTGCGGCATTAGCCTTGGTAAAAAGAGGGATCTCAAAGATAACTGTTGGACGAAAGATCCGATTAAAGGTGGAGCACAGACCTATACAGAGATTGTTTTTTCAAATCTGCGCGACGGTTGGGACAAAGAAAAAATAGGAAGCCATATCGTACGGGACAATGAGATTTATAACTGCGGACAGGCAGGGATTGTTGGAAATATGGGCGGCGCTTTTTCTGATATCGTTAGAAACCATATTCACCACATCAACATTCGGGGCGAATTTTCGGGTGCGGAAATGGCCGGTATTAAGCTGCATGCCGCGATCGATACGAACATTGAAAACAACGTGATCCATGACTGCAACCGCGGGCTTTGGCTTGATTGGGAAGCACAGGGTACAACTGTACGGAAAAACGCATTTTTCCGTAACGATGAGGAGGAAGACCTGTTTATTGAGGTTTGCCACGGCCCTTGTATTGTGGAAAACAATCTCCTGCTCTCGACACGCAGCTTTTTAGATGTATCACAGGGTACGGCCTGCGTACACAATCTTTTTGCAGGAAAAATTTATGCCGTACCGGATACAAACCGTTTTACTATGTACCATCTTCCGCATTCGACTATGGTTGGCGGCGTTATGCTTGTATATGGCGGAGATGACCGGATTCTCAACAATATTTTTATCGGTCAAAGCATTGAGAATAAGCATCGAGGTGTGCATGGTACAAAAGCATACGAGAACTACAGCCATTCCGCTGCACCAAAAACGATGGACAATGACACCCCTGCCGCAGATATCGGGAGGACGCTGCCAATGACCATTCAAAATAACGTCTATTTAAACAAGGCGGAAAACTGGACACATGAAAAAAATCCGCGTGTATTAGAAGGATTTGACGCAAAGGTCTCTATAGTTGAGGAAGACGGGCATATCTGGCTTTATACAAATCTTGGTGAAATAATGGAAAATCAGTTTGCAGATCGAATCACTACGGACACCTTAGGGAAAGCCTTTGAACCAGATCAAGCCTATGAAAACCGCGACGGCTCCCCTGTTTCGATAGATTTTGATTTTAATGGAACGCCGCGGGGGGAAACTGTAAAAATCGGCCCGTTTGAAAAATATTGCGATAAAATTCTTTTGTTATAATAGAATCTTCCGGGTTCCTTCGGTGCTTTTTTACAGAAGAAACCAAAATAAACTGTTAAATCACTGGACAACAGAAACGGTTTCAAGTATAATAATTCATATGTGAATCAAGCTGCTCAACGTTTTGGGTAGTTTTTAAAAAGCAACTGTGCGTTTTGCACAGAGGAGGAATTTTTAAAATGAATTTTTGGAAACGGATTGCGGCGGCTTTCTTTGCAATTTGCATTACGTTGCCGTTTACTGCGTGCAGTGGCGATACGTCGTGGGTCTATGATTATGAGGATATCCAAATTACATCCGGCATGTACATAGCGTTTACAATGAATGCATATTCTCAGGTTTCTGAACAGGATGATTATGATTCAACAAAAGATATTTTGGATCAGACGATTGAAGACAAGTCTGCAACCGACTGGATCAGAGAGCGCGCCAGTGAAATGGCCAATGAATATGTTGCAACACTTCGAAAGTTTGAAGAGTTGGGATTGACGCTTGACGAAAGCGATGAACAGGATATCGATAATACGGTTGAGTCCTACTGGGAAAGTTACGGCGACATATACGAGTCAAACGGCGTAGGCGAAGCTTCCTATCGTAAATTAATTGAAGCACAGATCAAACGGTATAAGATCTTTTTGAAATATTATGGCGAAGGCGGTTTGGAAGAAGTGCCGGTCTCTGAGTTAGAGGCACACTTTAAGGAGAATTTCGCCAGCGTCAATATTATTTCGATATCGCTGACAACCGGTGACGATTTAACGGATGAACAAAAGCAGGAAAATGAGACGCGTACAGAAATGGCCAATGAATATGCAAATTTGCTGAACAGCGGTGAAAATACGTTTCCAGAAGTTTATGATATGTGGCAGCATTATCTGCTTGGAACAGAGCATTCTGATGACGAGACCTTGCAGGACGAAATGGATATGGCCACTTATATCCAGAAAGATTCTACGACGCCTTCAGAAAAAATTGTAAATTCGATTTTTTCTGACGTAGAAATTGAGGGGGACGCAAAAGTCCTGAGTTCGGATAGTGCACTCTATGTAGTCAAACGGTACGACGTAATGAAAGATGAGAAAAATCTTGAAGATATGCGGGAAACGGTTTTGTCTGACATTAAGAGTGATGATTTCCTGACGATGTTGGAAGAGTGGAGTAAAGATTTGACTCGTACGACAAATGACAGCGCGTATAACCGCTATAATCCGAAAAATATTAAAGTAGGCTAAAAGGCAAATAAAAAGGGTTTTGTAAGGTACTAATAAAAACAGCAAAAGATTTTTTTGGGAAACGGCATAGCTGAAGTTTATGCCGTTTCTCCATTTAGCAGGCGATTCAGCAACGACACGGGAAGTATTCCGAAAGGCCATAGGAAATGGCAATCTTCTGTTCCCGATGATATTTTGACTTGTCCGGTGCAAGAACAACAGCTCTTACCTTGCCATTTATGACAGAGGGCACTGATTCATCCAGGGCGAGATTCTTTCTGTATCTTGCAATTGAACCTATGCTTGTATTTCATTGTTTCTGTATAAGAACCAAAATTCTTTGATTTTATATGTATGCAAAGCGATTTTACGCTCGTATTCTCAAAATGCGCTCTATTGCGTAACAGGATAAAAAAGACGAACGAGAGGCCGTGGTTTCTCGTTCGTCTTTTTTCTGCACGCCGTATGACTTTCCTAATTTTGTTTGTTGGGGATATGGTTACCCATACAGGATTCCCTTTTTATTTGCTTTAAAGGTTTGGCCAGACAGCAAGCTATCGCATTAAATAACGGGTGATTAGATCAGCAACAGCAGCATGGTTGTTATCTGCTACGACGACATCTGCACTTGCTTTTACATCCTGCGGCGCATTAGCAGGTGCGGCGCCCAAAGAAGCCAATTCAATCATCGCAATATCGTTGTAAAAATCGCCGATAGCAGCAGTTTGATCCGGATCTATGCCGCAATATTCAAAAATCCAAGAAAGAGCAGACCCCTTTGATACATTTTCGGGAAGAATTTCAAGATAATATGGAGCCGAAAAGGTGGATTGGAATCCGCGCCCATTCGTCACCTCATAGAGCCGCTTTTCCACCATTTTCAGTTTTTCATTTTCGCCATAAAACAGCAGTTTCATACACAGGCCAAACCCGTCAAGTGTTTGATATTCAAACGGCTGATTCTCGTTTGGAATATAATGATCCATTACGCCGCTTGGATTTAAAAGCTGTATGATCCCGTTCGTATATACCTCAGCGCAAACTTCGGGATAGACACAAAAAGCTTCTTTTACAAAACGAAGCACCGTGTCCCGCGGAAGTTCCGCTTGGTATAAAAAACGCTGCTGATCAAAATCGTAGACTGCCGCCCCATTGTATACAATTGCCGGCATAGATAGCGGAAGATCGGATAAAAACGGTGCTGCAATCACTTCACTGCGGCCGGTTGCAATAGAAAAATGTCCCCCAGCTTCTGTAAAACGGCGGATTGCAGCGATATTCTCAACAGAAATTTTTTTATCCCCAGTTAGAAGCGTATCATCCATATCAGAAAAGAGATTTTGTTTTAATAAACGCGTCATTTGTGCTGTCCTTTCTTCCGGATTTTTTCGCATTTATTATATCATATTCGTCATGTAGATACAAATGTTGTTTCTGTTTTGCTGATATGTTATACTAATAAAAATAGCCAAATAAAAGGGAGGTTCAAGTATGGTCAGCCATATTGTGATGTGGAATTTTAAAGAGGATATCAAAGCAGATGCATTCGATGCAAAAATGCAGTTTTTGCACGACAAATTTATAGCAATGCAAGGTGTAATCCCGGGCCTTTTATCCATATCGTTTTCCCGGACCTATAAGCAAGGGAATTATGATGCGGTGCTCTGCTGCATGTTTGATTCCAAAGAATCTGAAGAGGCATATCAGATAAATCCGATTCATGTTGAGGTCAAGCAGATTATTGGTGCTTGGGCAAAAGAACGAGCAAGCGCGGATTTTGTCTGTTAAAGAACAAATCGATTCAGTTGATAATGATAAATCGTACTATGGAAAGGGTATTGGGAAAAACACATCGCGTCTGTTTTTGTTGTACTTAAAATTTTCCGGCCTTTTTTATTAGATCAGGTAAAAGGAAAATAGCGGAAACCTATATTAGATCATACCCAATAAGACAGAGGGGTGAACCCAATCGGCGGTTCACCCCTCTGTCTTATATCTATTTATTTATTGCATACCGCAATAAAAGGGATTAGCGGCTTCCTTTTGGCCATCCATAAATGGCATAACGGCGGCTATCCAGCGTTAGTTCTGCAAAATATGGTTTGGCGTCAGAGACGATCTTGCCTGTATATATCCATTCTTTTCCGTTTTGCAATACCTGTTTGTCGGCGATATGCATATTTTCTGTGATGGCGGAAACAGTGGCTGGACGAGAAAGAACAGCATGGATAGAAACAATACCGTTTTCTTCAGAAAACGAGACGTCTGCTGCACATAAAGGAAACGATAATGCTTTCCTTTGGCCAGGAAGCAGTGTAAGAGGCGCCTCCTCCCCATTATATGTGAGGGTGTATTCTCCCGCAAAAAGCTCCTTTTGGAAATATCCCGTCTCATTCTGTGCGGCAATGGTGATTTCTTTTCCGGAAAGGCGGCTTTTTAAAACAACAAGGGACGAAGGATCCGGAAGCACACCGGAAAGAATCGCACTCCCCTGCGTTTTTGCTGAAAGCCATATCCAATGGAGCGACGGCTTGATCCAGACTTCTTTATACACGCAGGTATTGACTTGCGGCCAAAACGGGGCATCGTGTTCGTCCAGACAGGCAAACCCTACCCCCAGCTCCCCTACCATCTCTCCAGGAAGGACAGCATATTCGCTGCAATAGTCATAGCCTTCCCCGAACATGACAGATTCTGCAAAAGGGTTTCTTCCTACAATCCATTCTTTTTGGCGCTGTGCCAACTCAGATAAAGAGAAATCATCGGTCAAAACAGCAATTTCTGCGGCGGCCTGCCCTCCGGACAGCGTCAGGGCATGATTACCGCGATGCGCAAACGCAACAGGCAATTTTCGCAGGAAATACCCTTTTCCTAAAGGAACGCCGCTTTGTACTTGCTGCCGGTAATTCTCGCGGCGTTCATCCTCATCTTTGATAAACTGCTGGATCATACCCATGTCGTACTCTTTATCATGGAAAGCTTCATCTTCATGATAAATGGAGGCCGGTGCGACAAAATAAGGCGCCGTATATGCGTAAGCTCGCTTCATATAATCCGTATACAGTGCTACGGCATAGCGCCATTTTGGATAATCGGGATGTTCCGGAAAATGCAAACACAGCCGCGTGAGAGCCTGAATGGGTTCGTGTTCATGGCTTCTGTGGCTAAAATGCTGAATAAGCCGTTTGGTTGTATCATCGTAGAAAAAGCCTGTGAAAGGAATGTCCCAGTCCGGTATATCCTGCTGCTGGCAGTCCATTATCTTTTCAGCAAACTGTGCGGCGCGGTCGCGGTATTTTGTATCGCTTGTAGCATCGAACAATTCAATAGCAGACCATGCGCCTGCTGCATACATCAAAAGCGGCGTATAAATACGGTTCGGGTCATCAGTAGGCACCTTCCCGTTAAGCCCTTGGTTTGTATAAGCAAACTGCCAGTCTTCTTCTGCACATTTTAGGCTGTATGCGGCAAGCACCGGGTCTTCCGCGTTGAGAGTACGTGCTGCAATTGCTTCAGCTGCGGCGCTCATAAAATTTTCAATTGGTTCCAAAGCGGCTTCGCGCGTAATATCATCATCTGTTCCAAGAATGCCGTCGCTCCAACAGGATTTACTTGAGCTTGGCACGCGGTAGCCATCGCCAAAACGTGTTTTCAGTACCCAATCCAGTCCCCATTTTGCTTCTTCCAGTACGCGTTGATATAGAGCACTGCCTTTTTTTAAGGAATGCAACAGTTCGAACAGTGCATAAGTGCATTCAGCGGTATTTGTAGTAGTTTGCGTCATGTCCCCGGCGTCATGCCAGCCGCCGTTTACAATAATAGATTTGCCGTTGTGCGTGATGGTAGTGTCCGTATGGCAAACGCCGTGTTTTCCGGGGACGGCGTATCCACAGCGTTCACATAAAAGAAGATTCAGCGTTTTCCAGATAGAATCCTCCCATGCATCAGCTGAGATGGGGAAGCTGCGGGAGATGATATTTCCGCAGACAATCAAATATTCTCCCGGGTCCTCTACTTCGGAGAAGTCAAGCAGCAAAAATTCTCCATTTTCATTTTTGACGGGGGTGGTTCCCTTTTTTAATACGACACGTCCGGTTGACGTGTCGACCAAAGAAAATACTTCCGCTTCCCCGCCCTGCAAGATTGCCGTCTTGCGGCTTCCCGGCAAATAGCCGGAACCGGAAAAGGAAATACGCCCTGATCCGGGAACCCATCCTTCATAAACGTCAAGATCCTCATTTGCCAGCGTTTCTGCACGGATGTCGGTGATATAAAAGCAAGCAGTATCACAGGCGGAAGGCTCATGGCCGACCATGTCGTATTCAAAGCTCAAGCCGGTGATGCAGTCGCGGTGCAGATAAGGGATTTCCACCTGTACAAGCGTCCACTCCCCGTTTTTTAAATTGACGTTGTGATGTCCTTCTCGGTCGTAGCGGTCAGGTACGGGATGGCTGCCGTCGTTATGTATCTGCATGCGGAAACTAATAGAACGGAAGCCGGGCATATCCGCTTTAACGTAAAAGGAGATCCGGTTATAGGCAGTCCAGTCTTCATGATCGATTTTTAGATAGGCGGAAGAAATGGAGTAGATACGGCCATATGCCCGCGGCCAGTGATCAAGCTTAACAGGCGTTTTTAGGCAAAGGCTTGAAAGCCCGTTATGGGTCTGCGTCCGGCTTAAAGAAATGGAAGCATAGTCGCCAACGGCCTCAAAATGATCAAGTGATTTCATTTCGTCAAGCAGCCTTGAGGACAATACCGCTTTTTTTGCACAGCGTGCTTCCCTTGTTTCTTCCGGATGGATTGCGAGGGGACGGTGAATGGTATCGGATGCGGAAAAATCAGGATAAAATGAGCGGCGCATGAAAAAAACCTCCTTTTGTGTATAACGTTTTATTTCTGGCTTTATTATAGCGCCCAATAAATTCGCTGTCAACCGGGAAGAATTCAACGTAAAAGAATTATTGTTTTTCGATAAAAAATACTTGACATACAAAATTACTTACGCTATGATAGAGAGCAAAGGAGGAGATGATCTTATGCGCGGCGAATCAAAATCAATGCTTGTTTCGGTTTTGCTTGTTAAAATCCTTTTGGTCTGTTTGCTGGCTGCTCCCTTTTTGCTTCCTTTTATGATAAGATGGTACGTTTCACTTAGCCCAGACCTTCAAAATGTTTACTGGCCGGCTATGATTATCGGCTACCTTTGCCTGATCCCAGCAGGTACGGCGATTGTCTGTATGGATCGTTTGCTGTGCAATATCCGGAAGGCTAAGGTTTTTATTAAAAAAAATACAGACTATCTCCGTGTCATTTCCTGGTGTGCTTATGTGGTTGGTCTTCTTTTTTTCATAATGGGATTTTGGCGTCCGCTCGCATTTGTTGTATGCTTTGCCGCTTTTTTTATAGGCGTTGTGCTTCGGGTAGTGAACAACGTTTTTCGGCAGGCTATCTTAATTCGGGAAGAAAATGAATATACCATATGACCGAAGGAGGGCGCATTGCTTTGATTGTAGTCAATTTAGACGTGATGATGGCAAAACGGAAAATATCGTCAAATGAACTGGCCGAACGTGTCGGCATTACGTCCGCGAATCTTTCTATTTTAAAAACCGGAAAAGCAAAAGCAATCCGGTTTTCAACACTGGAAAAACTGTGCAGGGAACTCAAATGCCAGCCGGGCGATCTTTTAGAATATACAGAGGTGGAGGATCCTTATGAACGGTGAATATATTGCATCATTTCCAACAGGGAAGCCGTTACAGCAAAAACCAGATTTAGACTGTGCGGTATCAAACGGTATGAAAAAGGGACGCCGTATCGCCGCGTTGCTGTGCATGGCATCTGTCTATTTTGGAATCGATAGTATTTTGCATGGGACATTGTCTGTTATGGCGTCTGTTTCTGCCGTTTTGACGTTGATAATAAGCGTTTTTTTGATTTATCGCAACGGTGCTGTTTTCCGTTTACGCCAAATCCCCTTCATATTGGCGGCTTTTTTGTCTGGCGGATCGATGTGCGTTGTATCATCTGCATTGACAAAGTGTATTGCGCTGATTTCTTTTATTCTCTTTTTATTGTCATGGTGCTATCTTGCCACACGGCCATCTCAGAAAGGGGATGGAAACATCCACTCGCTTTGTGATGTGCTTTTCGCTTGGTTTGTTATGCCGTTTGCCGGTTTTGCCGGGTTAATTGCCGCCTTGTTTTGTCCGGAGAAGAGGAAGCGGGAAAAGAACAGCCATCCTTTTTTATGGACGATGGCGGGACTTCTTGTCGCAGTGCCGATTACGGTTGCGGCGGCGTGGCTTTTACTGCGTGGAGATGCATTGTTCAATCAAATTATGCGGGTCATATTAGAGGATTGGTGGAAATATTTAAGCAGGTTTTTACTTGCAGCAATTGTTTCCATACCATTTGCCAGTGCCCTTTATTCCGCGCTTGATACAAATCTTTCTGAACATTTTCCACGTGAGCGTATTGTGCAAAAGGCAAAAGCCGGGATTGACAGCGTACGCTGCTGCCCGCACACGGCAGCGCTTGGCGCAACAATACCGCTGTGCCTGCTGTATCTGTTGTTTTTCGGCGTTCAAGCGGGATATTTTCTTTCTGCTTTCAGAAAGTATCTACCTGACGGCTTTACTTTTGCGGAATATGCAAGACGTGGTTTTTTTGAACTTTGCTTTGTAGCGGTTATCAATTTAGCGGTTATCCTGCTGGCTGTGTTTTTCTGCCGCCGGAAGCCAAATAAAAAAGGCGGCGTGCTTCGGCTGATCGTCGGCGCGCTTTCCATTATGACCATTGCACTCATCGCGATCGCCGGAAGTAAGATGATACTTTATATATCATCTTACGGATTGACACGCTTAAGGTTTTATACTTTGGCTTTTATGGCTTTTCTCGCTTTTGTTTTTCTCTTTTTGTTCCTTTATGCGGTCTTACCTCGGTTTCGAGCTGTTCGTTTCATCTTAGCTGCTTTTCTTGCGTTTTCTATGGTGTTTTCCCTTCTCGATGCAGATCTTATCATTGCGAAGCTTAATACGCAGCGTTACCTTTCGGGTGAAACAGAGGAGCTGGATTTGGATTATTTCGATAAGTTGTCCGGGGCATCCGCTGCGATGCTGGCGCCAATAGCGGAAGATGCAGCGGACGAAAGCATGCGGGAAGAAGCACAGTACCGCATCCAGCTGTTTTCCAATGAATATGAGGAAAAGCCTTTGCTTCAGCGCAGTTTGTGCGAAACGCTTGCGTACCGGGCCGTCAAAAAAGAGGGGATCCCGCATGTGCGTTCGCTTTCCGTTCAGATAACGCTTCAGCTTTCAGGCTACGACTTGACGGATCTTCGCTCTGTGGCATTAAACGGCGAAAGCTGGACAAATGTGGTCTCAGCAGCAAATATGGAACCGCTGAACGGCTGTTTTAGCGTGGATTTCTCCCCTGTAATCCTGAGGAAGGAGAATATGTATGTGAGCTTGCAATACAATGGATATGAGATGCGTTCGAACAGTGTTTCCGTGTCGCCTGAAGATGGAGAGGTTGTCCTTTATCTTAAAAACGCCTATGGAAGCGATGAAGAAACGTATGATTTGATTTTAGAAACGGAGCCGTCTCCTCGGGAGGAATGGTAATTCCAATTCATTATAGCAGCAGTGGGGATAGTATAAGGCAAGGAGGAAAGGAAAGCTTTCCTCCTTGTCTATTTTCAATAGTATATTTTCTTTTCAAAACGCTTGCAAATTGAGAAATATTCTGATAATATAATTTTATACAGGCTTTAAACGTGTTGACTGAGAAAAGTATGCGGCAGTATGGATACAAAGAGAGGAATGCGTCGGCTGAAAGCGTTCTTATCAAGCTGTCGGAGAAGTTCCCTCACGAGCGGCATCGCTGAATGGCAGAAGTAGGCGTTGACGGGCTGACCGCCGTTATACAGGTCGCAGAGTGTTTGCTCAGGCAAAAAACAGGGTGGTACCGCGGAACGTTATGCTTCGTCCCTCGACAGTCGTCGGGGAACGAAGCTTTTTGTTTTTGGCAGAAAGCGGTTCGGCCTGTTTTCGGCGCAGAATACTATTTTTTGGAGGTTTTTGCATGAAAACAGCCTTAGAAAACATTGGAAAAGCGGCTGCAGAGGCTTTACAGAGCTGCAGTGATCCTAAAGAACTTGACGCAATTCGCGTGCGCTTTCTTGGGAAAAAAGGCGAACTTACCGCTATCCTAAAGCAAATGGGGAAATTGTCAGCGGAAGAGCGCCCTGTTATAGGGCAGCTTGCAAACGAGGTGCGCAGCCGGATCGAGTCTGCTGTTGCGGAAAAGTCGGCAATTTTAAAAGAAGAACAGATGTCGAGGCAGCTTGAAGAAGAGCACATCGACGTAACAATGCCGGGAAGGAAACAGCCCTATGGCAAGGCGCATCCGCTTACGCTTGTTATGGATGAGATTAAGGAAATATTTTTAGGTATGGGCTTCGATGTGGTAAGCGGTCCGGAAGTCGAGTATGACCATTACAATTTTGAAATGCTGAACATACCGAAAGACCATCCAGCACGGGATACGCAGGATACCTTTTATATCAACGAAAATATTGTTTTGCGGACACAAACCTCTCCGGTGCAGGTGCGCACGATGGAAACACGGCGCCCGCCCATTCGTGTGATATCACCTGGGCGCGTCTACCGGTCAGATGCCATCGATGCGACCCATTCTCCGCTGTTTCATCAAATCGAAGGACTTGTTGTAGACAAGGGTGTAACAATGGCAGATCTGAAAGGAACGCTTGAAATATTTGTAAAGCGCCTGTATGGGGAAGATTCTGTTGTCCGGTTCCGGCCGCATCACTTCCCCTTTACGGAACCGTCGGCAGAGCTGGATGTTATGTGCTTTAACTGCCACGGCAAAGGCTGCCGCCTTTGCAAGGGTGAAGGCTGGATCGAGCTTTTAGGCTGTGGTATGGTACATCCAAAAGTACTGCAAAACTGTGATATCGATCCGGAGGAGTACAGCGGCTTCGCCTTCGGTATGGGGCTTGAGCGCGTTGTTATGCGCCGTTTCAATATCGATGACCTTCGTTTATTCTATGAAAACGATCTGCGGTTTTTGGATCAGTTTTAAGTTGTGGAAATAACCGGAAGGAGGATTATATTCAATGGATTTGTCAATGAGATGGCTAAACGATTATGTAGAAATAGATGACGATCCCCGTGCTTTTTCTGAAGCGATGACCATGTCAGGATCAAAGGTCGAAAGCTTTCGCAAAGAGGCAGAAGAGGTATCCGGCGTTGTCGTCGGCAAGGTACTGAGTGTCGTACCGCATGAGAACTCCGACCATTTGGTGATTTGCAAGGTTGACGTAGGACAAGGCGAGCCGCTGCAGATTGTAACTGGTGCAAAAAACGTGGTTCCGGGGGCGCTTGTACCGGTAGCGACAGACGGGGCGCTGCTGCCAGGCGGTGTCAAAATAAAAAAAGGCAAACTTCGCGGCGCAGTGAGTGAAGGGATGCTTTGCTCTCTTGGGGAATTGGGCCTTACCGCGCATGATTTTCCGTATGCAGTTGAGGATGGGATCTTCTTAATTGAAGAAGCGTGTACGGTAGGACAGGATATTCACGAGGCAATCGGATTGAACGATACTTGTGTCGAATTTGAAATTACACCAAATCGCCCGGATTGTTTAAGTGTGATAGGATTGGCGCGGGAAGCGGCTGTTACCTATCAGAAACCCCTGCGGCTGCACACACCGGAAGTAAGGGGATGCGGAGGGAACGTCAACGATTATCTCTCTGTTGAGGTATTAAACCCGGTGCTTTGCCCTCGTTATAGCGCCAAAGCGATTAAAAATGTGAAGGTTGGCCCGTCTCCGCGGTGGATGCGCGAGAGGCTTCGCGCATCCGGCATACGGCCGATTAACAATCTTGTCGATATTACGAATTTTGTTATGCTGGAATATGGCCAGCCTTTGCATGCATTTGATGCAGACTTGGTTAAAGGGCGTCATATTGTTGTGCGGAATGCAAAACCGGGTGAAACGATCTGTACACTGGATGGGGTTGACCGCGTTTTAACAGAAAAAATGCTGGTCATCGCTGATGCTGAAAAGCCTGTTGCAGTTGCCGGCGTAATGGGCGGTGAATACAGCGGGATTATGGATAATACCAATACCGTCATTTTTGAGTCTGCAAATTTTCTCGGGAGTTCTGTGAGAACGACGGCACGGGCACTTGCTATGCGGACAGATGCATCTGCGCGTTACGAAAAGGGCCTTGATCCGAAGAACACCTATGGCGCTATTATGCGCGCATGCGAATTGGTAGAGCTTTTGGGCGCCGGTGAAGTTGTAGACGGTATTATTGACATTGACAACTCTCCGCAGGAACCGGTTCGTATCGGATTTGAACCGGATTGGATCAATGGATTTTTGGGGATTGAGATACCGGCAGAGGAAATGCGGGCCATACTGGAGCGGCTGGGCTTTGATTTTGACGGCGATCAGATTATAGTCCCGTCTTTTCGCGGTGATGTAGAGCACAAAGCAGATATCGCAGAAGAAATTGCCCGTTTTTACGGATACGATAAAATTCCGACTACTGCAATTCGCGGCATAGCAAAAGCCCAGCTTACACCGGAACAGAAATTTGAACGAAATATCCATCAAATATTACAGGCTTGCGGATGCTATGAAGTAGCCACGTATTCCTTTATCAGTCCCAAATACTATGATAACATTCGCCTGCCGGCAGATTCCCCGCTGCGAGATTGTGTAGTCATTACCAATCCCCTTGGAGAAGATACAAGCGTCATGCGTACGACTACCCTTCCTTCCATGTTAGAAGTGCTTTCGCACAACTACAATAATCGGAGCGCCGCTTTTTATGGTTACGAAATTGGAAGCGAATATATAAAAAAAGGTGAAAACGAACTTCCAGATGAAAATCAGCAAGTTACCATCGGTTTATATGGAGAAGCGGATTTCTATACGTTGAAAGGGATTGTAGAAACGCTTCTGGAACGGCTTCATGTAGTGGATTGGGATATCCGTCCCGAAAAGCAGCATCCGACTTTCCATCCCGGCCGCTGTGCCGTTTTATATAAAGGGGACAGGCAGATCGGCGTTTTAGGAGAAGTACACCCGCTTGTGCTTCAGAACTATTCCATTGGCGTCAGGGCATATCTCGCAAAGCTTGATATCAATACGCTGTTCGCCCTTGCGGATGGGAAAGTGGAATATAAGCCAATGCCAAAATTCCCGGCAACCACCCGCGATTTGAGCCTGCTGTGCGAGGAAGACCTCCCAATCGTTGAAATAGAAAAAACGATCCGCGCTTCTGCCGGCCCCCATTTGGAAGAAGTCAAATTTTTTGATATATATAAGGGTACGCAGATTGCAGCCGGGAAAAAGAGCGTTTCTTATTCTATAACGCTTCGTTCAGCAACAGGCACTTTGACGGACGCAGAGGCCGACGCAGCGGTAAAACAGGTGCTCAAGAGCTTGGAAAAAATCGGTGTAACGCTTCGATAATATCCTTAACAAATACAGATAAGGGCATATGCAAAAATAAAAAAGACAAAAAACCGGGATCCGCTCCATTTTCCTCCAACCTGACAGGAAGTCTGCTGTCAAGTCGGAGGAGGTCAAACGGAGAATCCCGGTTTTTTATTCTGCGTTTGAGAAAATCGTTTTCCTTTTATGGCTGCTTAGTCGCATAGGCGGGGTTGGCGGCGCGGATCGGTGCGTTCGCTTCCCTTTCCAGCCAACAAAAAGCTTTCTCTACGTCTTGCGGGATATCGACATGAGAAATGTATCCGGCTCCATTGGGACCGTATCCCTGTGCATCGTCCCGTAAACGTGGGATTTCGCCCATTAAAAGCGTGAGATACCGCGGGATATCCCAAATTCCCCAAATGTCATGATCGTAGGAGAGCACACCGTTTTTTACTACTACTTGGACTTGATATGAGGCAAAATTGATAATAGCAGCATCGGTCTGATATAAACGCAGGGTAGCGTCCATTCGGCGCTGCATGGTTGCATCTTGGCAGAGGATAATAGATTGAAACGGAACTTGCTCCCGCCGAAGCAGGCATAATAGATTGGTGATATTGTTGCCGCAGTTTGTAGAAGCGCATTCAAGATAATCCGGAGTTAAACCATAACGGAAAGAAAGATAGGAAGAAAAGATTTCTGCTTCCGTACGGTTTTCTGTCTCAACTTCAGGAAAACAGGCGTGCATTTGATTGCGGAGAGTTTGGGTTGTATGGCCTTCCCCGCCGACAACAATGTATTTTTTTGCGATGCCGTTTTGCATTGCATTTGCCAAAACATCTCCTCCGCATATGATGCTGCCGCCAAAAAGAACCATAACATCTGCTTGTTCAAAGCCGTATTTTCTTTTGAGTGCTTCTTTTGAAAGCGCAGGCAGGTCGCGGCATGCGCAGAATGCGGCAAGCGTATTAATTGCGTCGGCCAATTTTTGATTGTCCATAACATCCTCCTTCTACTCTGTCTTCATATTTGGGGTTTAAAATAAGCAACCAGTAAATCAACCACAGCCCCATAGCTTTGTGTTGCAAGATCCTGACCATAGTTTTCCTGACGGCTGTTGTTGATCCGATCCGCTGTATCAGCCAGAGGCGTGTCGTATGCAGCCCAATATGTATTGATTCGGCTGAGATCTTGCCGGACTGTTTCGGAAAGCATAGAAAAAGCGGTTTCCCATTGCCCGGGATCAGCCCGGTAAAGTGCGTTTAACAAATATGACATTCCCAGCTGCCATCCCGAATATGCGAAAGCGGGATAGGAAGATTGTGTGCATGCAAGAACAGCGGAAAAATTTGCCTCTTGCTCCGAGGCGATTCCCATTTGATGTGCAAGCTCATGTGCGGCGGTAGCGGGCATTGCGATACGCGGAGAATGCCCGTTAAGATTTGATTCGCCAAGGTATGGAAAATAAAATCCGGTGCAGTCTATATAGCTTAATCCTTCGGAAAAAACCACTACTTTCGGTGCGGTACGGTTTTTACGGAAAATTGGGAAAGCAGATTCGAGTTCGTCGTAGACCGAAACGCTGAGCGCTGCAATGGACTGCGGCGTCATAGAAAGATCGCCAGTATCGCTGCGCGATATCTGTCCCGCCGTTTCATTGGCATGCTCAATAAAGTAAACGGTTACATCATAAAGGTCTGGCACAGACACTTCCTCCGCATATATACCTGTTTGTTCTTGCAAAGAGCTGCGATAATAAAAACTGCCCCATAACCAGTCAAAGCTTGACGTTCCGATGAAAACAGCGCATAGCAGCGTGATACAGCGGGTTGATAGGGCACGAAGGCGATACCCTTTTTGTTGTATCACATAAAGGAGGCTCTGCACAAGGAAGGCGAGAAGCGCTGTAGCTGCGGCCAAAATGGCCAATTCAGATACGGAAAAAGAGAATAGGGCGCATATATTTCGCAAAACGGTCTGGATAGGGATGATGATCCATGTCGTAACCCAGTCGATCCATACGGTGCAGTGCTTAGTCAGATGAAACAACAGCGTCAAAAAAAGACAAATTGTAAGGATGATAATCTGGAACCGGCAAAGGCCGATGCGCTTTGCTCCGGCACGAATACGCTGCATGATACTCCCCCATTCTATATTGTTGTGTTTTATTTTATCTTGTTTGGTTATGCCTTGTCAAACCTGCGGAGAAGCAAACTGTGATCTGTGCCGCCCGAACAAGGACAATATGACGGCTTTATTAAAGCGTTTATACAATTTGCCTTGTTTTTGCATAGCGCCTGTGTTATGATAATGACATCATATGACCGAAACGATCAAAGAGGCAGGGGATATAGAATATGAAAGGGAGAAAGAAAGCATGTCTTGTCAGGAACAAGTTGTTATTGTCATTCCCTCGCTGAATCCAGATGAGAAATTGATTTCACTCGTACAAAATCTCAGAAAAGCAGGATTTGCATATATTCTTTTAGTGAACGACGGAAGCCGCGCGGGCTGCACGCATTATTTTGAAACGGCTGTGCGTGAATATGGGTGCCGGCTTTATACACACAGCGTGAATCTTGGGAAAGGCCGCGCCCTGAAAAGTGCGTTTAATTTGATTTTAAACGAATATCCGCAATGTATAGGTGCCGTAACAGTTGATTCGGACGGACAGCATACGATGGAGGATACCTTGGCGGTGGCGAAAGCGCTTGTAGAACATCCGGACAGCTTGATTATGGGATGCCGCAACTTTAAGGAAGAAGGAATACCGAAAAAGAATCAGCTTGGAAACATTTGTACGGTTTATGCTGTCCGGCTTTTTTGCGGGATTCGTGTATCGGATACGCAGACTGGTCTGCGCGGTATTTCTGTTCCGTTTATGCGCAGGATGATGACGGTAAAAGGCGAGCGGTTTGAATATGAACTCAATATGTTGATTGAAGCGAAGGAAAGCGGCGTACCGCTATTTGAAGTGCCGATCCATACAATATATATTGAAAACAACAAAACGTCGCACTTTAATCCGTTGTTGGACTCTATCCGGATTTATTCTGTTTTTTTAAAGTTTATTTTGTCTTCGTTATCCTCTTTTGTAGTGGACATTTTACTGTTTTCCCTATTCACAGTCCTTTTGCGGCAGGTTTTGCCGGGATATCATATTGTAATCGCGACAGTTGGCGCAAGGATTGTGTCCTCTTTGTTTAATTTTGTTATAAATAAACATAATGTATTTAAAAACACCGCCCCTTCTGCATACGTTCTCTTGAAATATATTGTCCTATGCGTGGTGCAGGTATCGCTTTCAGCGGGATTGGTTTGGACTGTTTTCCAGTTACTAAGATGGAATGAAACTTTGATAAAAGTGATAGTAGATTTCATTTTGTTCCTGTTTAGTTTCCAGATCCAGCGTGAGTGGGTCTTTAAAGAGAAAAAGAATGGCAGAAGGCCTCGGTCTGCTTAAAAAAGAAGAGCCGTGCCGAATGGTGAGGTGCGGTAGTGAAGCAAATGGCGGCGCAGCCGGAAAGGCTGCGCCGCCATTTTGCGTTGTCAGGCTGTTTTCTTTTTTTGCGTTTTGCATTCTGAGCCTGCCGCCGAGGGCAGCCCATTCGCAACGACAATATTGGTCATGCTACAGTCCTATAGTAAATTTCAATTTTCCAACTGATACTATCAATCTGTTTCAGTAAATTTAAGGATTACCCATAATCACTCCAGTTCAAAGGCACCAGTGTAAAGCTGGTAGTAAGTACCTTTTTCGGAGATCAGTTTTTCGTGGCTTCCCCGTTCAATGATATGTCCGTGATCAAGCACCATGATTACATCGGAGTTTTGCACAGTGGAAAGGCGGTGTGCAATCACAAATACCGTTCTGCCTCTCATCAGTTTATCCATACCGCCCTGCACCAGAGCTTCAGTACGGGTATCGATAGAGGAAGTTGCTTCATCCAAAATCATAACAGGAGGGTCAGAAACGGCAGCACGGGCAATCGAAATCAACTGTCTCTGTCCCTGCGAAAGCCCGCTGCCATCGCCCTTTAAGACGGTGTTGTAGCCCTGCGGAAGCATACGGATAAATCCGTCGGCATTGGCAAGCTTTGCGGCGGCAATACAGTCCTCATCTGTGGCGCAAGGATTGCCGTAACGCAAATTTTCCATAACGGTTCCGGTGAAAAGATTGACATCCTGGAGCACGACTCCGAGAGACCGGCGCAGGTCAGCTTTTTTAATCTTATTGATATTAATACCATCATAACGGATTTTCCCGTCTGCAATATCATAAAATCGATTAATCAGATTGGTAATCGTTGTTTTTCCTGCACCTGTCTCACCGACAAAGGCAATTTTCTGTCCTGGCTCGGCATAAAGCGAAATATCATATAGCACTTGCTTCTCAGGAACATAGCCAAAATCGACGCTGTCTAAAACGACCCTGCCCTCAAGCTTTGTGTAGGTAACAGTTCCATCATGATGTGGATGTTTCCAAGCCCAGATTCCTGTGCGTTCCGCAGTTTCAACAATAGCTCCGTTTTCTTCCTTTGCATTGACAAGTGTTACATAGCCGTCATCCGCTTCAGGTTCTTCATCCATAAATGCGAAGATACGGGCAGCGCCTGCAAGTGCGGTAACCATAGAATTAAATTGATTTGAAATTTGCGACACGGGATTTGTAAAATTGCGGGACAGCGTAAGGAAAGAGGCGATCATACCGAGGGTAAGCATACCCGTTCCCGTCAGCCCCAAATTACTTGTACCGTAAATCGCCATAAATCCGCCGAAAATCGCAATAATTACATACTGCACATAACCGAGCGCGTTCATCATAGGCATGATAGAATTGGCATAGCCATTTGCCTTAGATGCGCTCATCGCCCAATCCTTATTTTTTTCTGCAATGCTTCTTTCGCTTTTTCTTCATGACAAAAGACTTTGATCACCTTTTGACCATTTACCATTTCTTCCACAAAGCCGTTTACATCTGCAAGCGTTTTTTGCTGCATAATAAAATAGATACCAATTTTATTTGTTATCACTTTTACAATTTGCAAGATTAAAAACAAAATGAATACGGCGACAAGCGTCAGTGAACTGCACCCCATTTGTTAGACAGTATGATATACTGGATAACAAGTGGGGTGCTTCATTATGCCAAAAGGAATACCAAACAAACGATACACGCCAGA